>DASTLZ010000160.1:0-35893 GCA_035714425.1 Sphingomonas sp. | reverse complement strand
GCGCGGCGCGATCGAGCAAGGTCGCGGCTGTGGGGCGGTCGCCGGTCCGCTCGCTCGCGCGGGCCGCGATGCGCAGGGTGTAGCTGTCGGCGTCCGCGCGGGCGACGATCGGCGCCAGCGTGTCGAGCGCGCCTTGCGGATCGCCGGCGCGCAGGATGGCGGTGCCGAGCAGGCGGCGTGCGGCCAGGTTGCGCGGCTGTGCGGCGACCAGGCGGCGCCATGTCACGGTCGCCTGATCGTAATCACCGCGGGCGAAATCGAGCGAGCCGGACAGCAGCATGACGCCGGGCATGCCGTCGATCGCGCCGCCGGTCCGCTGAAGCAAGCGCCGCGCGAGATCGAGGCGCCCTGCTCGTGCGGCCATGACGGCTTGCAGATACAGCGCCTGCGGGCTGCCCGGGCGAGCGGCCATTGCGTAGCGGGTGGCGGCGAGCATGGCCGCGCCGCGGCCAAGATCGCCTAAGCTCGCAGCATATTCGATCAGTGCGGGATGATAGGCGGGATCGCGGGCCAGAGCGGCGCGGAACCACGGCAAGGCGGCGACGAGCCCGAAGCGGAGGCGGACGATCTCTCCGCCCAAGGTGAGCGCGGCGGGGTCGTGGCGGGCGGAAGCGACCGCGCGCGCGCCGGCCTGTGCCGCGCCGGCGACATCGCCAGCGGTCAATCGCAAGCGCGCGAGGTCGGTCCAGGCGGCGCCATCCGTTGGCACGGCCGCGACGATGGCAGTGAGGGCGCGGTCCGCGGCGGCGGGATCGCCCCGCGCGGCCAGCACGCGTGCGCGGACCCGGGCAGCGGAGACGCTTCGGGGACTGGCGCGCGCGACTTCACCCGAGGCGCCGTCCGTGTCTCCCTGCAACAGCAGCGCGTTGGCGCGCAGGGTGTGCAGCGCCGCAGCGGGGGCCCCGAGGCGAGCGGCGCGATCCAGTTCGGCCTCCGCGGCCAGTCCATCGTCGAGCATCAGATCGGCGCGGGCGAGCAGGACATGGGCGGCGGCGGCGCGCGGGGCGGCGGTAACGGCGGCCTGCGCCTTTTGCCGGGCTGCGCTGTAATGGCCGGCGGCCAGCGCCTTACGCGCCTCTGCGATGAGGCCGGGCGGGTCCGGCGGGGGGGAGCCGCGGGTGAGGGCGTAAAGGGCGGCGAGGATGAGGATGGCGAGCAGCGCCAGCGCGAGGGTGCGGCTGGTTGGACGCAGGCTCGCGGCGCGCCGGCGCTGCTTGTGGAGCATGGGGTAGCCAGCCGTCATCCGCGGGTCGCCGGGATCGGGCACGCGGCGTGACCACCCCACAGCGTTTCGCAACTGGGCCCCCGCCTTCGCCGGGTACGTGTTATGGTGAAGTGACCGCAGCGGGGCTCAGGGTTGGAGACCATAGGTCTTCAGCAGATCGTAGAGCGTCGGGCGGCTGATGCCGAGGAGGCGGGCGGCGGCGGAGATGTTGCCGTCGGCGCGGGCGACGGCGCGGCCGATGGCGCGGCGGTCGGCGGCTTCGCGGATCTGGCGCAGGTTCAGGTCGGCCGGGGTATCGGCACCGTCCGCCACCAGATCGAGGTCGGCGGCGTTGACGTGGCGCCCCTCCGCCATGATAACGGCGCGCTTGATCCGGATTTCCAGTTCGCGGACGTTGCCGGGCCAGCTATAGCCATCGACCGCGGCGTGTGCGTCCGCCGACAGGCCGACGATCGCGGGATTCAGCACCTTTGCGTGGCGCAGCACGAACGCACGCGCGAGCAACGCAGCGTCGCCGCTGCGCTGCGCCAGCGCGGGTATGCGCACGACAATTTCTGCGAGGCGGTAATACAGGTCTTCGCGAAACGTCGCGGCGGCGACCATCGCGTCGATATTCTGATGGGTGGCGCAGACGATACGGGTGTCGACGGAAATCGCCTTGCGCCCGCCCACGCGCTCTATCACGCGTTCCTGAAGAAAGCGGAGCAATTTGACCTGCAACGTCAGCGGCACGTCGCCGATCTCGTCAAGGAACAACGTACCGCCCTGCGCCTGTTCGATCTTGCCCTCGGTCGTCTTCACGGCACCAGTGAACGCGCCTTTCTCATGCCCGAACAGCTCGCTTTCGAGCAGGTTTTCGGGGATTGCCGCACAATTGATCGCGACGAACGCGCCCCCCCGGCGCGGCGAGGCGTCGTGCAGGCCGCGCGCCAGCAATTCCTTGCCCGTGCCGCTCGCGCCCAGCAGCATCACCGACACGTCGGTGGGCGCGACGCGTTCCAGGGTGCGGATGCATGTGGCCATTTCGGGCGCGGCATAGATCATGCTGCCGAAGCCGGTCGTCCCCTGCCCCGCCACCAGCCGACGGTTTTCCGCTTCCAGCGCATGGACGTGGAAAGCGCGCGACACGATCAGGCCGAGTGCGTCGATGTCGATCGGCTTGGCGTAGAAATCCCACGCCCCCTGCCCCACTGCGCGCAACGCACTGTCGCGCGCGGCATGGCCGGATGCGACGATCACCTTGGTATGCGGGGCAAGCGCGAGGATGTCGGCGAGTGTCGCAAACCCTTCGGAGGTGCCGTCCGCGTCTGGGGGCAGACCCAGATCGAGGGTGACGACGGGGGGTTCGTGCAGGCGCAGCGCGTCGATCGCGGCGGCGCGATCGCCGGCGATCACGACCTCATAGCCCTCATACGCCCAGCGCAATTGGCGTTGCAGCCCGACATCGTCCTCGATCACCAGCAGGACAGGCCGCGCGCTCACGCCGCGGCTTCCATCATGGCTGCGGCGGGCAAGAGGATGCGAAAGCAGCTGCCCTCGCCTTCGCGGCTGGTGACCGACAAAGTTCCGCCCATTGTGGTGACGAGTTGACGCGCTTCGAACGCGCCGATGCCGAAGCCGCCCGCCTTGGTCGACACGAACGGGCGGAACAGCTGATCGCGGACGAACCCGGCGGACATGCCGGCGCCGGCGTCGGCGACCGTGATCGCGACCTGCGCGCCGTCCGCGAGGGCAGACAGGTGGACGGGCGCATCGGGCGCGCTGGCGTCGATCGCGTTCTGGACGAGGTGGCCGAGCACCTGTTGGAGCCGCCCGGCATGTGCCACGGCGAGCAGGCCGGCTGTGGCATCGGCGACGACGGGATGCTGCGCACGGCGGCCCTGGGCGATGCGGCGGAGCAGCGCGGCGGCATCGACCGGGCCGAGCAGTTCGGGCCGGGCGCTATCCTGCGGCGCAAGGCGGGCGAGCAGGGTCGCCATGCGATCGGACGATTCCTTCAGCGTGGCGACCATGTCCGCGCGGAAATCGGGATTGGCGGCGTGGCGTTCGGCATTGCGCGCGGTGAGCGCCAGCTGGCTCGCGAGATTCTTGATGTCGTGCATCAGGAAGGCGAAACGGCGGCTGAATTCGTCGAAGCGCTGCGCCTCCGCGAGTGCGGCATGGGCGCGGTCCTCCGCCAGATAGCCGGCCGCCTGCGTTGCGGCGAGGCGGAGCAGGTCCAGATCCTCCCAGTCGAGCGCGCGGTCGACGGGCGGGCGCGCGAGCACGACCGCGCCGGCGAAGCGATCTCCCTGCGCCAACGGCACGACGGCCCAGGCGTCCGCGCGCTCGATCAGCCAGCGCGGGACCGGCGGCGGATCGGCGGAGCGGCGCACCGCATCGAGTTCGACGATACGGCCCGATTGCGCGAGATACGCGCCGAAGCCGTTATCGTCGCCCTCGTCGGTCGCGCTTTCCCATTGCCACGCGGGGCCGGCGTCCAGCCGCTGGCCCTGCGCGATCAGTAGCAGGCCGGCGGGGGAATCGGTGAGGTCGGCAATGGCCTTCACCACGCGCGTCGCCAGCGGGGCGGCGTCGGGTGCGGGATGGCCCAGCGTGTCGGTGAAGCGGCGCCATTCGATGCGGTAATCGTAGCGGTGGCTGAACAGATGTTTGGCCAGCTTCACCTTCGTCCAGGCGCGCAGCCATTTGCTCGATACGATCGTGAGCAAAGCGACGGTGCCGCCGATGACGATGGCGGTCTGTGCAGGGCGGGCATGGGCGCCACCGAACGCACCGGCCATGCTGGTCAGCAACGCGAGCAGCGCGGTGTAGCCCCCCAGCGCGGCGGCCGACAACGATCGCACCGCGATGGTGCGCGACAGAACGACGCGGCGCGCATCACGGCGCTGGCTGGCGAGCACGACGATCCCGGCGCTGGCGAGCGAACCAATGCAGCGCAGCGCGACAAGGCCGGCGGGGCCGATCGCGCCAGCGTAGATAGCGCCGAAGGCGGCCAGATCCACGCCCCACATCACCGCGAGCGCCACACCGACCAAATGCGCGCGGTCCGCCCCGCTGACCCGCGCCGCGGCCAACGCGTTGTGGACGAGCAGCAGCGCTCCCGCCGCGGCCAACATGCGCAGCAGCGCGCGGACCGCAAGGAAGCCTGCCCCCTGCGCGATCGGCAGGACGCTGGCGATCGCCAGCGACGCCGACAGCAGCGCGATCGTGGCAACGGCGGCATACACCGCACCGACGGCGACGCCGGCGACGCCCGATGCGCGCACGAAGAGCAGCATGGCGCAGAGCCAGGCGATATCGCGGACGGCTTCGGCCAACGCGGTGCCGGCGTCGCCGGGGCCGTTGCCCGCGGCGGCGAGCGCCCACAGGCCGCTGGCAGCGAGCGCCGCGGCCAGCACGCGCCGCCCCTTAACCGAGGCCTGACGCAGCGTCAGGATGCCGAAGATCAGCGCCGCCAGCGCATTGCCCCATAGGATCAGCATGAGCGGCGGACCTAACGCGCGCCCCGGGGCCAGAGCACCACGCGCAGGGTCTGGAGCAGGATCAGCAGATCGAGGAAGGGCGAATAGTTCTTGGCGTAGTACAGATCGTATTCCAGCTTGTGCCGCGCATCCTCGATCGACGCACCATAAGGATAGTTGATCTGCGCCCAGCCCGTGATGCCCGGTTTCACCACATGGCGTTCGGCGTAATAGGGCACGTGATCTTCCAGCTGCTGGACGAATTGGGGGCGTTCCGGACGCGGGCCGACGAAGCTCATCTCCCCCTTCAGCACCGTCCAGCATTGCGGCAGCTCGTCGATGCGGACCTTGCGGATCAGCCGGCCGATACGGGTGATGCGCGGATCGTCCTCGGCGGCCCAGACGGCGGTGCCCGCCACTTCGGCATCGTCGCGCATCGAGCGCAACTTGACGATGTCGAACCCCAGGCCGTTCAGGCCGACGCGGCGCTGGCGATAGAAAGCCGGGCCGGGCGATTCCAGCTTGATCGCGATGGCGGTGGAGATGACCACGGGCAGCGTCAGCAGCAGCAGCAGCAGGCTGGCGACGATGTCGAACGCACGCTTCGCACCGCTCGACACCAGGCGGCCGGCGGCGAACCCGTCGGAGAAGAACAGCCAGGACGGGCTGGCGCTGTTCAGATCGACGCGGCCGGTCTCTCGCTCCAGAAACGTCGACAGGTCGCAGACCCGCACGCCGGTGGTGCGCACGCGCAGCAAGTCCTGAAGCGGCAAGGCGTTTCGTCGCTCCTCCAGCGCGAGCACGACTTCGCTGGCGTCAAGGGCGACGACATGCGCCGCCAGATTGTCGATCGCGGCCCGGGGTACGGCATTGCGCACCAGCGGCGGCGCGCCGTCCATCGCGACGAAGCCCGCGGCGATGAAGTTGATTCCGGGTTGCTGAGCCAGCGTGCGAATCCGGTCCGCCCGCGTACCGGCGCCCAGCACCACCACCCGTCGCTTGAACCGATCGCTCCCCAGGGTGCGGCCGAGCAGCGCGCGCACCGTCACCAGCAGCATCGCAGCGGATATCATCGCGAACAACAGGTTGGACCGCCACAGCGACAGGGCGGGGATCATGAAATACAGGACCGACAGGAAGATCACGCCCAGCGCGATCGCCACCGCCAGCCGCGCCGCGGCAAAGCGCAGCGACAGGAACGACGCGGCGCCATAGGCCCCCACCGCCACCAGCGCGAGTTGCAGCGCCAGTGCGAAGCTGAGCAATTGCGGCATGCGGTCCAGAAAAGTGCCGACGGGCATGCCGATCTGATGCGCGCGCACGACCCAGCCGATTTCCGCCGAGGCGATCAGCAGCAGCACGTCGACGAAGCCGAGCAGCAATACGGCGTGCGGAACATAGTGCTTGAACAGGCGAACCATGCGTTGCGCAACCCCGGCAGCGGCAAGCGAGCGATGCCGACACTTCCCTTTGCATCAAAAGGGGAAAGAAAGTCTCAACGGTGCCGGATCAGGGGATCGCGGCAGGAGGCGTGACGCAAAAAAGGGACCCGGTTGCCCGAGCCCCTCTTCTTGTTTTCGAGGCCGTGCCGCGAAAGATCAGTCGCGGTCGCCGGTCAGGAAGGCCGGCGCGAATTCCGGCGCGGGGCCGTCTTCGTTGCCGCCGCCGCCATTACCACGGGGAGCACGATCGCCCTCCGCGCGCGGGGCACGATCGCCACGGTCGCGGCGCGGGCCGCGGCTTTCGTCGCGACCGCCGCCGCCGCCGCCGTCACGACGCGGGCCGCGATCACCGCCACCGCCACCGCCACCGCCGCTGCGCGGGCCGCGATCGGGACGATCGCCGCGCGGTTCGCGGGCCGGACGGGTGTCTTCCAGCTCGGCGCCGGTTTCCTGATCGACGACGCGCATCGACAGGCGAACCTTGCCGCGCGGATCGATTTCAAGAACCTTGACCTTCACGGCCTGACCCTCAGTCAGCGCATCCGACACCTTCTCGACCCGCTCGTTGCGAATTTCGGAGACGTGGACAAGGCCGTCCTTGCCGCCCATGAAGTTCACGAACGCGCCGAAATCGACCATGTTGACGACCTTGCCGTCGTACACCTTGCCGACTTCCGCTTCCTCGACCAGGCCCTTGATCCACTTGATCGCGGCTTCGATCTGCGCGGGATCGGACGACGACACCTTGATGACGCCCTCGTCGTCGATGTCGACCTTGGCGCCGGTCTGCGCGACGATCTCGCGGATCACCTTGCCGCCGGTGCCGATGACTTCACGGATCTTCGACTTGTCGATCGTGAAGCTTTCGATGCGCGGTGCGTGCGCCGACAGTTCTTCACGCGTGTGATCCAGCGCCTTGGCCATTTCGCCCAGGATGTGCGCGCGGCCTTCCTTGGCCTGCGCCAGCGCCTTGCCCATGATCTCTTCGGTGATACCGGCGATCTTGATGTCCATCTGCATCGTGGTGATGCCCTCAGACGTGCCTGCGACCTTGAAATCCATATCGCCCAGATGATCCTCGTCACCCAGAATGTCGGAGAGGACGGCGAAGTCCTTCCCTTCCAGGATCAGACCCATCGCGATCCCCGACACCGGACGCTTCAGCGGCACGCCGGCATCCATCATCGACAGCGAACCGCCGCACACCGTCGCCATCGACGACGATCCGTTGCTCTCCGTGATGTCGCTGAGGACGCGGATCGTGTACGGAAACTCGTCCTTCGATGGCAGCACCGGATGCAGCGCACGCCATGCCAGCTTGCCGTGGCCAACTTCGCGGCGGCCCGGGGCGCCGAAGCGGCCGACTTCACCGACCGAATAGGGCGGGAAGTTATAGTGGAGCATGAAGTTTTCATACGACAGGCCGTTCAGCCCATCGATCATCTGCTCCGCATCGCGGGTGCCAAGCGTCGTCGTGCAGATCGCCTGCGTCTCGCCACGGGTGAACAGCGCCGATCCGTGCGCGCGCGGCAGGAAGTGGACCATCGCTTCGATCGGGCGGATCTGCGTGGTCGTGCGGCCGTCGATGCGCTTGCCGTCCTTCAGGATGGCGCCGCGGACGATTTCGGCTTCCAGCTTCTTCATCAGCTTGCCGGCAGCCATCTGATCCTGCGGCGCGGCATCGGCGAACGCCGCCTTGCCCTTCGCCCGCGCTTCGTTCAGCAGGCCGGAACGCTTCGACTTGTCGGTGATCTTGTACGCCGCGGCGATATCCTTGCCGATCAGCGTCTTCAGCTTGGTCTTGGCAGCCGACAGATCGGCCTGGGGCGCCATTTCCCACGGGTCCTTGGCAGCCTTTTCAGCCAGGTCGATGATCGCGTCGGCGGCCTGGCGGCAGGCCTTGTGCGCGAACTGGACGGCACCGAGCATGACCTCTTCGGACAGCTCCTTGGCTTCGGATTCGACCATCATCACCGCGCCCGGCGTGGCGGCGACGACCAGATCAAGATCGCCCTGCTTCACCTGATCCAGGGTCGGGTTCAGGATATATTCGCCATCGACATAGCCGACGCGCGCGGCGCCGATCGGGCCCATGAAGGGCACGCCCGAAATGGTCAGCGCGGCGGACGCGGCGACCATCGCGACGATATCGGGCTCATTCTCGCCATCATAGCTCAAAACCTGGCAGATGACGTTGATTTCGTTGTAGAACCCTTCCGGGAACAGCGGGCGGATCGGGCGATCGATCAGGCGGCTGGTCAGCGTTTCCTTTTCGGTCGCGCCGCGCTCACGCTTGAAGAAGCCGCCGGGGATACGGCCGCTGGCGGAGAATTTTTCCTGGTAATGGACGGTCAGCGGGAAGAAATCCTGCCCCTCCTTTATCGAACGGGCGGCAGTGACGGCGCAGAGCACCACGGTTTCACCCAACGTCGCCAGCACGGCGCCGTCGGCCTGGCGCGCGACGCGGCCGGTTTCGAGGGTGAGCGTCTGGTTGCCCCATTGGGTCGTCACGATCTTGGTATCGAACATTCTTTTTCCTTCACTCCGCACGCCCGATGCGTGGCGGGGCCTCTAATGCAGGCTAAGCCGGCCTGCGTCGGTGTGGAGCCTCTTGCGGCCCCCAGCCGCGCCGCCGGATTGCGTAACGCGACAGATGCGAGAAGGGCGCCGCAAGGGCGCCCTTTCCACGAATTACTTGCGAAGACCCAGCTTCGCGATCAGATCGAGGTAGCGCTGGCCTTCGGTATGGCGAAGGTAATCCAGCAGCGACCGCCGCTTGTTGACCATCATCAAAAGACCACGACGCGAGTGGTTGTCCTTCTTGTGGCCCTTGAAATGCTCGGTGAGGTTCTTGATCCGCTCGGTCAGGATCGCGACCTGGACTTCCGGGGACCCGGTATCGCCCTCGGCGCGGGCATGTTCCTTGACCAATTCGGTCTTGCGCTCGGCAGTGATCGTCATTCGAATATCGTCCTCGACATCACAGGTTGAAGCCGCGTTCGACCCGGACCATGCCCGCGATCACCTCGACCAGCGCCACGGGGACGTCGTCGAGCATCGCGAAGGTCAGGCCGTCTTGCGCGGCGATCCCGGTCAGTGCACGCCCCTGGCGGAGCGCCCCTGCCTGATCGGGGGTGAGGGATAGAGCCGGGATGTCGTCCAGCCCCGCCCTCAGAGGCAGGGTAATGCCTTCAAGCGCGTGCGCCTGCCCCAGATCCGCCAGCTTGTCCAGCGATATCGCGTGACGCAGATCGAACGGCCCGGCCTTCGTCCGGCGCAGCATGACGACATGCCCGACTGTGCCCAGCGCGAGCGCGATGTCGCGCGCCAGACTGCGGATATAGGTGCCTTTCGAGACGTGCGCGGTCAGGGTGGTCTGGGACAATTCCTCCCCGGCACGGGGAGGGGGACCGGCCGCAGGCTGGTGGAGGGGGGCTTCCCCGAGCGGAGCAATGGTGGTGGCGCCCCCTCCACCACCGCTGCGCGGCAGCCCCCCTCCCCGCGCCGGGAAGGAATGGAGTTGGTGGATGGTCACGTCGCGGCTGGCGAGGATCACGTCTTCGCCAGCGCGGGCGAGGTCGTAGGCCCGGGCGCCGTCGACCTTCAGCGCGGAATAGGCCGGTGGCACTTGTGCGATCGGGCCGGTGAAGCGCGCAAGCACGGCCTCGACCGCGGCGGCGGTGGGGCGGACGGTGGACGTGGCGATCACCGCCCCCTCCCCGTCCAGCGTGTCGGTCTGTTCACCGAAGCGGATGGTGAAATCATACACCTTGTCGCTGTCGAGCAGCCGCCCCGCCAGCTTGGTCGCTTCGCCGATCGCGATCGGCAGCACGCCCGTCGCCAGCGGATCGAGCGTACCGCCGTGGCCGACCTTCGCCTTGCCATAACCGCCAGCCCGCAGGGCGCGCTTGACCGCGGACACCCCTTGCGTCGAGCCGAGGCCAAGCGGCTTGTCGAGGATGATCCAGCCGTGCATCAGCTAGCCAACGCGGCGGTGAAGTGGCGGCGGCACAGCGCGACATAGCGATCGTTGCCGCCGATTTCGGTCTGGTGGCCCTGGAGGACGGGACGGCCCTCGCCATCGATGCGCAGGTTCATCGTCGCCTTGCGCCCGCAATCGCAGACCGACTTGATCTCGACCAGCGCATCGGCAAGCGCGAGCAGCCGCGCCGAGCCTTCGAACAAGGCACCGACGAAATCGGTGCGCAAGCCGTAGGTGAGTACGGGGATGCCGGTGACGTCGGCGATGTGGGCCAATTGGTCAACTTGATCCGCGGTCAGAAATTGCGCTTCGTCGACGAGCACGCAGGCCAGCGGCGCGCGGGCGTGTTCGGCCTCCACGAGAGCCGCGATCTGGGTGGTGCGATCGAACATCGACGCAGGCGCCTCCAGCCCGATGCGCGACGCGATCGTCCCGGCAGCGAAGCGATCGTCGAGCGCCGCGGTGAACAGCATCGTGCGCATCCCCCGCTCGCGATAATTGAAATCGGCTTGCAGCAGCGTCGTGGATTTGCCGGCGTTCATCGAGGCGTAGTAGAAATAGAGCTTGGCCATATCAGCGCAGCGTCTCGATCCGCAGCGGCGCGTCCGGACCGGCCTGTCGCGCAACCCCGCGATCGAAGGTGACGAAAACTTCGGCGCGGCCTGCCTGCGTCAGATGGACCATGTCGGCAATGTCCGCGCCGTCCCGATAGCGCGACAAAGCCCAGCGTATCGCCGATTCGTCCGCGACCTGGATGCTGGGCATGTCGAGGACGCCTTCCAGCGCCTCGGCCAAAGCCGCGCGCCCGATGGAATAGGAATAGGCGAGGACCCAGGCAGTTTCCAGGAGCACCGTTGGTGAAATATAGGCACCGCTAGCCAGCACACTCTCGCTGCGCTCCGCAAGTCGGGGATCGTCGCGCGTGATGAGGCGGACCAACAGATTGGTGTCGGCAGCGATCACTGACCCGTCCATTTCTCCCGAACGGCAGCGGCGATGCCGGCCTGCCAATCGCCTTCGTCGAGGCGCGGGCCATCGTAGCGAACCGCGGCGCGGATACGGGCCAGCGCATCTTCGAACGACGCCGCCTTCGTGCTGCTCGGGCGCTTCAGCAATACGCCTTCCGTCGTCTCGATCACGTCGACGACGTCGCCATTGCCGAAGCGATAGCGGTCGCGCACATCCTTGGGGATGACGATCTGACCTTTTGCCGAGAATTTTGCCGAATGTGCGTTCATGCGGGTAAGATGCGCCTTACCAAGCGTGCCGTCAATCCCCGCCCAGGTCGCGGGCGACTTCGGGTTTGCGGAGGAGGGCATCGATGTGGCTGCCTTCGTCGAAGCTTTCGTCGGCCAGGAATTTGAGCTTCGCGGCATATTTCATCTTCACGCGGGTGGCGACTTCGCGCTGGAGATAGGCGGTGTTGGTGCGCAGCGCCTTCAGCACCGCCGCCTCGTCCTTGCCCAGCAGCGGCTTCACGAACACGGTCGCGTGGCGCAGGTCGGGCGACATGCGGACTTCGGTGACGGAGACCATATGCTTGGCGAGCGTGTCGTCATGCACGTCGCCGCGCGCGAGCACTTCCGACAGGATGTGGCGCATCTGTTCGCCGACACGCAGCGTGCGGACCGACTTTTCCTGGGGCTCTTTGTTCATGGCGCTGCCGTCGCTGCATCACCCCGGCATGGCCGGAGCCCCCCGGCCGCAGGTCCGACGATCGTGCGTCGCGCCCGCGGCTGGGAGATGCCGGCGTGAGCCGGCATGAGGGGGTTAAAGAGTGCGTTCGCGCATCTCGACTTCGAACGTCTCCAGATAGTCGCCAGCCTTGATGTCCACGAAATTCTGCGTGAACGTGACGCCACATTCCAGCCCGGCGCGAACCTCTGCCACGTCGTCCTTGAACCGGCGCAGCGAGGCGATCTCGCCCTGGTAGATGATGACGTCGGCGCGCGTGATGCGTGCCTTGAGCGACTTGCGGATGATGCCTTCGGTGACGAGCAGACCAGCGGCCTTGCCGTGCTTGCCGGCGGAGAAGACCTCGCGGATTTCGGCGCGGCCGACGACCGTTTCGAATGCCTCGGGGCCAAGCTCACCCGCCATGCCGGCGCGGATTTCGTCGGTCAGCGTATAGATGACGTCGTAATATTTGAACGCCACCTTCTGCCGCTCGGCGATCTCGCGCGCTTTCGCGTTCGGGCGCACGTTGAAGCCGATGATCGGCGCGCCGCTGGCCGCGGCCAGCGTCACGTCGCTTTCGGTGATGCCGCCGACGCCCGAATGCAGAATGCGGGCGCGGATCGCGTCAGTCGAGATCTTGTTGATCGCACCGACGATCGCCTCGACCGTCCCTTGCGTATCCGCCTTCACGACCAGCGGATACTCGATCGCCTGCTTCTCCTTCAGCGCGGAGAACATCGATTCCAGGCTGGCCGGAGCCGACGTCGTGCGCTTCTGGGTGATAACGCTGGAGCGGTATTCGGCGACTTCGCGCGCGCGCGCTTCGCTTTCGACCACCTGCAGCGGATCGCCCGCCGACGGCACGCCCGACAGGCCGAGCACCTCGACCGGCATGGCCGGACCGGCTTCCTTGACCTGACGACCCTTGTCGTCGACCAGCGCGCGCACCTTGCCGCTTTCCGCGCCGATGACGAAGATGTCGCCGACCCTGAGCGTACCGCGGTTGACCAGCACGGTCGCGACGGGGCCGCGGCCCTTGTCGAGCTTGGCTTCGATCACGGTGCCCTCCGCCGGACGATCGGGATTGGCCGCCAATTCGAGCAATTCGGCCTGAAGCTGAATCTTCTCGATCAGTTCGTCCAGCCCGGTCTTCTTCAAGGCGGACACTTCGACGTCCTGGACGTCGCCGCCCATTTCCTCGACCACGATTTCTTCGCTCAGCAGGCGCTCACGCACCTTCTGCGGATTGGCGCCTTCCTTGTCGACCTTGTTGATCGCGACGATCATCGGGACGCCGGCCGCCTTGGTATGGGCGATCGCCTCAACGGTCTGCGGCATCAGGCCGTCGTCGGCCGCGACGACGAGGACGACGATATCCGTCACGTCGGCACCACGCGCACGCATCTGCGTGAACGCTTCGTGGCCGGGCGTGTCGAGGAACGTGACCTTCGACTTGTCCTTCAGCGTCACCTGATACGCACCGATGTGCTGGGTGATGCCGCCGGCTTCGCCGCGCACCACGTCGGTGCCACGCAGCGCGTCGAGCAGCGAGGTCTTGCCGTGATCGACGTGACCCATGATGGTGACGACGGGCGGACGCGGCTTCATCGTCTCGACCGCATCTTCGGTCAGATCGACGGCCAGATCGATGTCGCTGTCGGACACGCGCACGATGTTGTGGCCGAATTCGGTGACCAGCAGTTCCGCGGTATCCTGATCGACCGACGCGTTGATCGTGACGGGCATGCCCATCTTGAACAGCGCCTTGACCAGATCGGCACCCTTTTCGGCCATGCGATTGGCCAGTTCCTGGACGGTGATCGCCTCAGGCACCTGGACGTCGCGGACCTGCTTGGCGGATGCCTCGCGGCTGCCGCCATAGGAGCGCTTCTCCTTTTCGCGGGCACGCTTGAGCGCAGCGAGCGAGCGGGCGCGGGCGCCGTCGTTGTCGCCGAGCGCACGCGTGACGGTGAGCTTGCCCGACTGACGACGATCGTCACCCTTGCGATCACGCTGCTGCGGACGGCTGGGTGGTGCGTTGCGCGGCGTGGCCTGCCCGCTGGGCAGACTGCGCGACCCGGCGGCGGCGGGCCCTTGCGCGCCAGCAGCGCTCGCCGGCGCTTCCTTGGCAGCGGGCGGCGGTGGTGGGGGCGGCACGGGGCGTGCGACCGGCGAGAAGCGGCGCGGCGCCGGCAGCGACGGATCGCGGCCGAGTTCGACGACCGGCGGCGCGGCGGGTGCCGGCGCCGATGCGGCGGGTGCAGGCGCAGCAGCGACGGGCGCGGGTGCTTCTGCGGGTGCTTCTGCCGCCGGTGCGGGCGCGGGTGCAACCGATTCCGGGACCTCTGCTGCGGCGGGCTGAATCGCCGGCCGTTCGACCGGCTTGAACATGCGCGGCGTCACAGAGACGGTCGGCACAGGCTCCGGCGCGGCCGCCGCGGCAGTCGCGACCGGGGCGGGCGCCGCTTCGGGTTCCGCCGGAGCGGGAGCCGGGGCATGTGCCTTTTCATCAGCGCGGCGTGCCGCATCCTCGGACGCGCGCTGACGCTCCTGTTCCTCACGACGGCGCGCGTCTTCCAGGGCCGACATGCGGCCTTCCTGCGCATCGCGCAGCATGCGTGCCTGGCGCTCCTGCGCCGTTTCGCCGGCAGGCGCGCGCGGTTGCGGCACGGCCTGTTGCGGGGCAGGTGCGGGCGCGGCCGGCGCCGGGGCTTCCTGCACGACTTCGGGCGCGGCGCCGTTCGGGCCGAGCACGCGACGGCGCTTCACTTCGACCACCACCGTGTTCGAGCGGCCGTGGCTGAAGCTCTGCTTCACCTTGCCGGTCTCGACCGTGCGCTTCACGCCTAGCGGCGCGCGCATGCCCAGCTTCGGCTTTTCGTTGTCGGTCTCGCTCACTCAAATTCCTCGTGCGTACTTACGGCCGTCTGTGCCCGGTGCGAACCGGGCGCCGATGCGCCCTGCGAGGCCGTTTCGCAAGGTGCCGATAGGGATTCTGGTCCGATGAAATGCAGCCAGCGGGCAAGCGCTTCGCTTACCCGCTTTGCTGCAGCGCGGTCGGTCAAGCCGATGTGTACCACATTCTCGCGCCCCAGCGCCAACGCCAATATGGTGCGCGGCACCGGCAACGCCAAGCCCCTGAGATCGGAGCCTTCGCGATCGGAGCCGACGCGCCACGCCTGCGCCAGCTTGCCCGCACCGTCCGCCGCGGCATCGGCGGCATGGTACAGGGCCTGCAACTGCCCGCCCCGCGCGGCGCTCGCGATCTTGTCCGATCCCGTCAGCAGCATGCCGGAGCGCGATTCGAGGCCGAGCCGGTCGAGCGCATTGCGTTCCAGCGCGGCGGCGATGCGATCGGGCAGATCGGCGGGAATGACGAAATCGGACGTCTTGAACGCGCGCGCCAGCGCACCTTTCAGCTTACCCTTGGCAAGGGCAACGTCGAGTTCGGCCCGCGTCGCGCCGATCCACGCGCCGCGCCCGGGCGCCTTGGCCCGGACGTCGGGCAGCACCTGGCCGTCGGGCGCGAGCGCGAGGCGCACGAGATGGTCGCGCGCACCGCGATCCTGTGAGAGGATGCATTTGCGGATCGGTTCCGCGGCGGTCATGGGGGCGGGCCCTCAGCGCGCGCCACCACCCCGGCGAAGGCCGGAGACCAGTCGGGGGAGCGGAACGGTGACGGACGGCCCGTCGTTACGGAGGCTTTCCCAGCCGGGCCCCGGCCTTCGCCGGGGCGGTAGATGGTGTGGTGGGCTGTGTGGCGGGGGGTGCCGCTCAGATACTCATCGGGAAGGGTCCGCATGCGCGTCCTCCCGTGATGGGATCGCGTCGCGGTCGGCGATCAACTGGCCGCCCGCACCGTAATTTTCGAGCGAAACTTCCTCGATCACGATCTGCACGGCGGCACGGTTCTTGCCCAGATGCGCGACCAGGCTGTCGGTCACGTCCTGAACGATCGCCGCTTTCTGCGCGCGGGTGGCCGTGCCGGCCATGCGGATCGAAACGAAGGGCATCAGGCGTCTTCGCCCTCCGCGGTATCGGCCACTACCGTATCGGCGGCTACGGCAGGCGCGGCGGGTTCGTCGTCGAACCAATGCGCGCGGGCAGCCATGATAATCTCGTTGCCCTGTTCTTCGGACAGGCCGAAATCGGCTAGCACGCCGCCCTTGTGCTCGGGACGCTTGGGGGCGTCCTCCTTGCGGCGGCGCTGTTCCGGGCGCTTCTTTTCGACCAGTTCGTCGGTCGCGAGATCGGCGAGATCGTCCAGCGTCTTGATGCCCGCCTTGCCCAGCGTGACCAACATGGCCTCGGTCAGATACGGCAGATCGGCCAGCGCGTCCTCGACGCCCATTGCGGTGCGTTCCTCGCGATTGGCGGCTTCGCGGCGCTCCAGCGCCTCGACAGCGCGACTCTGCAATTCCTGGCCCAGGTCTTCGTCGAAGCCTTCGATCCCGGCGATTTCGTCGAGTTCGACATAGGCCACTTCTTCGAGCGCGCCGAAGCCCTCGGCCACCAGCAGCTGGGCCAGCGTCTCGTCGACGTCCAGCTCGGTCTGGAACATCTCGGTCCGCTCGGCGAATTCCTTCTGGCGCTTTTCGCTGGCGTCCTGTTCAGTCAGGATGTCGATCGCCTTGCCGGTCAGCTGGCTGGCGAGACGAACGTTCTGTCCGCGACGGCCGATGGCGAGGCTGAGCTGATCGTCGGGCACGACGACTTCGATCCGGTCCTCTTCCTCGTCGATCACGACGCGGCTGACCGACGCCGGCTGCAACGCGTTGACGACGAAGGTCGCGGTGTCGGCGGACCAGGGGATGATGTCGATCTTTTCGCCCTGCATTTCCTGCACGACGGCCTGTACGCGGCTGCCCTTCATGCCCACGCAGGCGCCGACGGGGTCGATCGAGCTGTCATGGCTGATGACGCCGATCTTCGCGCGGCTGCCAGGATCGCGCGCCGCTGCCTTGATCTCGATGATGCCATCGTAGATTTCGGGCACTTCCTGCGCGAACAGCTTCTTCATGAAATCGGGGTGCGCGCGGCTGAGGAATATCTGCGGCCCGCGGTTCTCGCGCACCACCTTGAAGATCAGCGAGCGGATGCGGTCGTTGACGCGCACCACTTCGCGCGGAATCTGCGCGTCGCGGCGGATGACGCCTTCGGCGCGGCCCAGATCCACCACGACGTGGCCGAATTCGACACGCTTGACGACGCCGGTGATGATCTCGCCCTGACGATCCTTGAATTCTTCGAACTGGCGCTCGCGCTCGGCATCGCGGACCTTCTGGAAGATCACCTGCTTGGCCGCCTGCGCCGCAATGCGGCCGAACTCGATCGGGGGCAGCGGATCGACGATGTAATCGCCGATCGCGGCGCCCTTCTGAAGCTTTTCGGCGCCCTTCAGGTCGATCTGCTTGAAATAATCGTCGACGCCCTCGACCACTTCGACGACGCGCCACAAGCGCAGGTCGCCGGTCTGCGGGTCGAGCTTCGCGCGGATGTCGTTCTCCGCGCCGTAACGCGCCTTTGCCGCGCGCTGGATCGCGTCTTCCATCGCTTCGATCACGATGGCCTTGTCGATCATCTTTTCCGACGCGACCGAATTGGCGATCGCGATCAGCTCCGCACGGTTGGCGGTGGCGGTTGCGGCGGTGGCCATCAGTTGGTTTCCTCTGCTTGCGTCTCGTCCGACGCTTCGTCTTGAGCTTCTTCGAATTCGTCGGCACCGTCGGCCGACAGCGGTGCGGTGGCGGCGATCAGGCGATCGGTCATCACCAATTTGGCGTCGGCGATCTGCGCAAAGCCGACCCCGACGACGCCATATTGACCGAGGTCGACCGACACCCAGTCATCCTCCACCCCCGCCAGATTGCCCGTCAGCTGCTTGCGGCCGTCGATCGGCTCGACCAGGCGCACGCGGGCTTCGTGGCCCTGCCAGTCGGCGAAATCGCGCAGCCGCGTCAACGGCCGGTCGATGCCGGGCGACGACACTTCCAGGCGATAGGCGTATTCGATCGGGTCGCGCCCTTCGGCTTCCAGCGTGTCCATCAGGTCGGAAATGCGGCGTGACAGATCGGCGCAATCGTCGATCGTCAACTGGCGGGTGTCGGGGCGTTCGGCCATCACCTGCAACGTCGGATCGCCCTTGCCGCCCTGCATGCGCACGCGCACCAGATCGAAGCCGAGCGCCCTGGCTTCGGGTTCGATCAGGCTGTTCAAGAGAGCGATATCGGGCAAATCGGTGTCCATGCGAAGGTGGCGCCGCGGGGCCGACCCCGCAGCCTCTTTCACCTGACGATGTAAGAGAATGTGGCGTTCCTATACGCCTCGCCGGGCCGCCGCACAAGGGCCGCAACCATCCTGCCCGATAGCCGTTGGGCGATCATGATCCGTATCATGCTCACCACCGCGGCGACCATCGCGCTCGCCACCGCTTGCTCCGCCGAGCAGCCCGCACCCACTGCCGCGGTGTTTCCGCCGCAGCCGGCAGAAGCATCGCAGCCGGTGCCCAAGAACGCGCCGCTCGATGCCGCGATCAAGAACGTACCCGCGACCACCGGCCGCGCCAACCTGACGGCCATCGCGCCCACCTTCAAGGTAACGCCGATCGGCAGTTTCAGCGAACCGTTCGCCCTCGCCTTCCTGCCCGATGGTCGCTTGCTGGTGACCGAGAAGGGCGGGGCCCTGAAACTGCGCGCGAAGGACGGTGCGGTCGCTACCGTTAATGGCGTGCCGTCTGTCGCCGCAGGGGGCCAGGGCGGTTTGCTCGACGTGGCGGTCGCACCGAATTTCGCGCAGAGCGGCACGTTGTACCTCAGTTACGCCGAACCGGGTGCCCAGGGGAGCGCGCTGGCGCTTGCCAAGGCGCGGCTGGACCTGACCGGCGCCCCTGCCCTGCGCGACCTGAGCGTCATCTGGCGATCCGGCTCCAACGGGCCGGGCGGGCAATTCGGCGCGACCATCGCCTTCGCGCCGGACGGCCGATCCCTGTTCCTGACATCGGGCGAGCGGCAGCGCTTCACCCCGGCGCAGGACCCGGAGCAATTGCTGGGCAAGATCGTCCGCCTGACGCTGGACGGCAAGGCGTGGCCCGGCAATCCGATGTATGCGGCCGGCGGCGTGCGAGCGATGACGTGGTCGACCGGCCACCGCAATCCCTACGGCCTGGTCTTCACGCCCGACGGGCGGCTGTGGGAAGAGGAAATGGGACCGCAGGGCGGCGACGAGCTGAACCTGATCGAGCCGGGGCGCAATTACGGCTGGCCGGCCGTGTCGAACGGCGACAATTATTCAGGCCAGCCGATCCCCGACCACCCGAGCCGCCCCGATCTGGCCGCGCCCAAGGCGTGGTGGAACCCGGCGATGTCGCCGGGCGGGATGATCGCCTATACCGGCGCGATGTTCCCGGCATGGCGCGGATCGCTGCTGATCGCGGCGCTTTCTGACAAGGCGCTGATCCGCGTGAAAGTGGACGGCGACCGTGCGACGGCGGCCGAGCAATTCGACATGGGCACGCGCATCCGCGACGTGGCGCAGGCGCCGGACGGATCGGTGTGGCTGCTCGAAGACGGCGGCCGGGGTGCGGGGGGTAAGCTGTTGCGGCTGACGCCGCGCTGATCGCTCCAGCGGAGAGCGTTTCTCGCATGCGCTCGAAACGAATGGAAGGTCTGACGAAGCCGCCGGCTATTTCTTGGCCATAGCCGCGAGCAGCGTCTTCACTTCCTGACTGCGGCCGCGCGGCAGGATCATGATGTCGGTGCCGGCGGCCACAACGATCAGGTCCGACACGCCGACCATTGCGATGCGCGCTCCGTCGGTCTGCACCAGGCAGTTTTGGGTGCCGATCGCGATCACGTCGCCGCGGTGCGCGTTCCCCGCCGAGTCGTGATCGGCGATGGCGTGCAGCGCATCCCAGCTGCCCAGATCGCTCCATCCCATTTCGACCGGCACGACTGCGACCCGGTCCGCTTTCTCCATGACGGCATAATCGATCGATTCGGACGGGCAGGCGGAGAATGCGTGCGCGTCCGGGTAGATGCGGTTGCCGTCGCGCCGCGCCTGGCGCATCGCGTCCTGCGCAGCGACCAGCATCGCAGGGCCGTGGGCGGCGAGTTCACCTAGATAGATGTCGGCGCGAAACAAGAAGATACCGCCGTTCCATGCGTGATCGCCGCTGGCCAGCATCGCCTGCGCCGCGTCCAGCGGCGGTTTTTCGACGAAGCGCGCGACGCGGTGGACGCCCGGCGCGATGGCATCGCCTACCTTGATCCAGCCATAGCCGACTTCCGGCGCGTCGGGCGCGATCCCGAAAGTGACCAGCCAGCCGTCCGATACCAGCGGCAATGCGGCACGGATCGCGGCGTGGAACGCCTCGACATCGGCAATGACGTGATCCGACGGCATGACGAGCAACGCTTCCTCGCCGCCGCCGGCCGCCAGTGCGGCGAGCGCGATGGCGGGCGCGGTGTTGCGCCCGGTAGGCTCCAGGATCACCGATCGCGGCGCCATGCCGACATCGGTCAGTTGCGCGTCGATCATGTCGGCATGCACGGCGTTGGCGACGACGATCGGCGCGGCATAAGCCGCGCCGCCGGTGCGCATCGCGGTGAGTTGCAGCATCGTTTCATCGGCGTGGAGCGCAAGGAGCTGCTTGGGCTTTTCGGGCCGCGACATCGGCCATAGCCGTGTCCCCGATCCGCCGGACAGGATTATGGGAATGATCGCCTTGGCCGTCATAGAATCCTCCAAGGCGCTCGCCATAGTGTGTTGAGGCGAAAGCGCAAAACGGATGCATCGCCACGCGGGCGCATCGTTCAGCGAATGCCGACGCATCCGTCAGCGTGATGTTACAGCAAGGGTGCCAGATACTGGCCGGTGAAGCTGCCCGACGACGCCGCGACCACTTCGGGCGTGCCTTGCGCGACGATCTCGCCCCCCTTCACGCCGCCTTCCGGCCCCAGATCCAGCACCCAATCAGCGGTCTTGATGACGTCGAGATTGTGTTCGATCACCACCACGGTGTTGCCCTGTTCGACCAGCGCGTGGAGGACTTCGAGGAGTTTGCGGACGTCCTCGAAATGCAGGCCCGTCGTGGGTTCGTCGAGGATGTAGAGGGTGTTGCCGGTGGCGCGGCGGGAGAGTTCCTTCGCCAGCTTGACGCGCTGCGCCTCGCCGCCCGACAGCGTCGTCGCCTGCTGGCCGACCTTGACGTAGCCGAGACCCACCTCGACCAGCATCGCCATCTTGTCGCGGATCGGGGGGACCGCCTTGAAGAATTCGGCGGCGTCCTCGACCGTCATGTCGAGCACGTCGGCGATGCTGTGGCCCTTGAACTTCACTTCCAGCGTCTCGCGGTTGTAGCGGGCGCCGTGGCAGACGTCGCATTGCACGTAGACGTCGGGGAGGAAGTGCATCTCGATCTTGAGCACGCCGTCGCCCTGGCAAGCCTCGCAGCGGCCGCCCTTCACGTTGAAGCTGAAGCGGCCGGGCTTGTAGCCGCGTGCGGCGCTTTCGGGCAGGCCGGCGAACCAGTCGCGGATCTGGGTGAAGCTGCCGGTATAGGTCGCGGGGTTGGATCGCGGGGTGCGGCCGATCGGCGACTGATCGATGTCGATGACCTTGTCGAGATGCTGCAAGCCCGTGATCTTGTCGTGCTTACCCTGCTGGATGCGCGCGCCGTTCAGCTCTCGCGCGGCGGCAGCATAAAGCGTGTCGATGGTGAAGCTCGATTTTCCGGAACCCGACACGCCCGTTATGCAGGTGAACGTGCCCAGGGGGAGCGAGGCGGTGACGCCCTTGAGGTTGTTGGCGGTCGCGTTGTGGACGGTGATCTGGCGGCCGTTGCCCTTGCGGCGTTCTTCGGGGAGGGGGACCATCCGCGTGCCATTGAGGTAGTCCGCGGTGATGCTGCCCTTGGACTTGAGCAGTTGCTTGAGCGTACCTTGCGCCACGATACGGCCGCCGTGGACGCCTGCGCCCGGTCCCATGTCGATGACGTAATCCGCGGTGCGGATCGCGTCCTCGTCATGCTCGACGACGAGGACGGTGTTGCCGAGATCGCGCAGGCGCCTGAGCGTCTTCAGCAGCATGTCGTTGTCGCGCTGGTGGAGACCGATCGAGGGTTCGTCGAGGACGTAGAGCACCCCCGACAGGCCGCTGCCGATTTGGCTGGCGAGGCGGATGCGCTGACTCTCGCCGCCGCTCAGCGTGCCGCTCGTGCGGTCGAGGTTCAGATAATCCAGGCCGACGTTGTTGAGGAAGCCCAGGCGTTCGACGATCTCCTTCAGGATACGTTCGGCAATCGCGTTCTGCTGGTCGCCCAGATGCTTGGGCATGTCGGTGAAGAAGCGGAGCGCATCCACTACGCTGAGGCGGGTGGCGTAGCTGATGTCCTGCATGGCGATCTTGACCGCGCGCGCCTCTGGCTTGAGGCGCGCGCCGTGACAGGTTTCGCACGGGCGGCTCGACTGATATTTGCTCAGTTCCTCACGCATCCACGCGCTTTCGGTCTGGAGCATGCGGCGGTCGAGATTGCCGACGACGCCCTCGAACGGCTTGGTGACGTCGTATTTCTTCTTGCCGTCGATGAAGGTGAGGGTGACCGGCTTGCCCCTGGAGCCGTGCAGGATCAGCGCTTGCACGTCGGGCGCCAGTTCCTGCCATGACGTGTCGAGGCTGAAGTCGAATTCGCGCGCGAGGGAGCCGAGCACCTGCATATAATAGGGGCTGGGCGGATTGGACTTGGCCCAGGGGACAACGGCGCCCTTCTTGATGCTCAGCGCGTGGTTGGGGACGACGAGGTCTTCGTCGAAGATCAGCTTTTCGCCGAGGCCGTCGCACGCCGGGCAGGCGCCCTGGGGCGCGTTGAAGCTGAACAGGCGCGGCTCGATCTCGCTGATCGTAAAGCCGGACACCGGGCAGGCGAACTTTTCCGAAAAGACGATGCGGCCGGGGGGGGCGTGGTCGCCGAGGACCGCGGATTTGGGCGTTGCGACGTCGATCGGATCGGCGGGATCGACATAGGCCAGGCCGTCGGCGAGTTTCAGCGCGGTCTCGAAACTGTCGGCGAGGCGCGTCGAGATATCGCCACGCACGACGATGCGGTCGACGACCACCTCCAGGTCGTGCTTGAACTTCTTGTCGAGCGCGGGAGCCTCGTCGATCTCGTGGACCGTGCCGTCGATGCGGACGCGGGTGAAGCCGGCCTTCTGCCATTCGAGCAGTTCCTTGCGATACTCGCCCTTGCGGCCGCGGACGACGGGGGCGAGGAGGAGCAGGCGGGTGCCCTCGGGCAGCGCCAGCACGCGATCGACCATCTGGCTGACGGTCTGCGCGGCGATCGGCTCGCCGGTCGCGGGGCTGTACGGCACGCCGACCCGCGCCCAGAGCAGGCGCATGTAATCGTAGATCTCGGTGACGGTGGCGACGGTCGAGCGCGGGTTGCGGCTGGTCGTCTTCTGCTCGATCGAGATCGCCGGGGACAGGCCCTCGATATGATCGACGTCGGGCTTCTGCATCAGCTCCAGGAACTGGCGGGCATAGGCCGACAGCGATTCGACATAGCGGCGCTGACCCTCGGCATAGATGGTGTCGAACGCGAGGCTCGATTTGCCCGAACCCGACAGGCCGGTGATGACCGTCAGCGTATCGCGGGGGATGTCGACATCGACGTCCTTGAGATTGTGCTCGCGTGCGCCGCGGACGGATATCTTGGTCAGCATGAGAGCGGTTCTACTTCTGTTCTTATATAGATGCCAGTGTCGCAGATAGGCATGTGCCGGTGATAGCGCCAGCGGGGGTGGACATCGCCTGTTCGCGTCTTATCTCTCTAATACACGACGTCATAGGCTGATCGGAGGCGGTGATGGGCAAGAAGAAAAAGGCTAAGCATGCGGCCGATGGCGGGCGGCACAACGGCACGGGAAGCGGCTTCCAGATGCCGCCCGCACTCGCAGGCATTGCGGCGACGGTTGCACGGCAGGTTGCCACCCCGGCGGGGCGACAGATGATCGCCGGCGCATTGGTCGCGGCAGCGGGTGCCATCGCCGGCCGCGATGGTGCAAGAGGCGCAAGTGCCGAGGCGCCGGTTCCTCCCGTTCCGCCCGTGCCGCCGACTGCGCCGGAGCCGTCTGAGACCAGGGCAGGCTATGCGCCGAAGTTCGAGGCCTCGTCTCTCAACCTTCCGCCCGAGGCTGCCCGCGTGGTCGGCGCGGCGGCCTCGGCACTGGAGCGTTGGGCACAAGGCCTGGCACGTCCGCCCAAGCCGCCGGAGGGCTGATCGCTCGCGGTCACACGTCGCGCTCGCGTGCATGCTGTTCGTCAGCCTCCTCGATGTCGTCGGCAGGGGCTTCGCCGTCTTTGTAACGCGGCATCATCGGCGGGAGCGCGAAGCTCAAGGTGACGAGCCCGACTATCGCGATGCCCGCCTGCCACATGGCGAACGTGGCGATGAGCGCTCCGACGACGCAAGCCGCTGCGATCGCGGTGTATTTGACATTGGTCGCGTGAATATAGTCCGGCGTGAGATGGGGGCTGAGGAGTCCCCGGCGCACGGCATAGTACCAGCGTACCGCCCATAACACCGCGGGCGCGGCGAGCATCCACGCATAGATGCTGGCCGCCGTCGCAGCATCGCCAGCGTCGCCCAGATGCTCGACGAATGGTCGCGCGGGCAACGGCGTGAGGCTGACGGCCGCGAGGAAGACCAGGGTCAACAGGTTGAACCCGTGATCGGTCTTCACGAGCAACTTGCCGCTGAAATGGGAATAGGCCCAATAGAGGCCAATGACGACGAACCCGAGACCGTAAGCGGCGTAGTGAGGCTCAAGCGCGGCATATTGCGCAGCGAGCGGCCGGGCGACTTCCACCCCGGGAGATTTGAGGTCGACGAGCGGCAGGGTGATCGCGATCGCGAGCACCGCGTCGCTGAAAGCCTCCGCCCTATCGGTCTTGCGTTCGCTGCCTTGGGTATCGAGCATGGCGGAGCAACGCACCGGCTGTGATGTCGGCCCCCGGCGATCGGAAGATCAGCCCACCACCACGGCGGCATACCCGAAGGGTGATGGGCACCAGAGCCAAAAACCCCGCCTGGCCACGACCAAACGCCGTCTCACGTCCTATAACCCTAGGGGGATGCGTATCATCCTGAAGGGGCATTGGTGTGAAGCTTTACGGACTCGTGCCCTGCGGCACTGCTGGCGTGCTCACCATCGGCATGGGCAGCGACATAATAACCGGTGGCGTGGCAAGAGGCACGGCCGGGCGTCGCGCATCGCCCGCCATTTCGATTTCGACAAGGCAGTGACGATGGTCAGGGCAATGAACATTCCAAAAAAGCTGGGTCTTTCTTTTCTGGCGATCTGCCTGTCGGCTGCGGTCGTGATGGTGGTGTTCTATGCCAACATCGCAAGCATCCGCAGCGCGACCGCGGGCAACAATTTCAGCCAGTCGGTCTATGCCAAGGCGCTGACGCTGGAGACATCCATCCTGCGGCAGAACAGCCAGTTTCGTGGCTTTCTGGTGACCGGCGACGAGACGTACCTCAAATCCTATCGCGAGGCGCGCGACGAATATGACACGACCTCGCGCGACCTGGAGGCGATGCTGACCGACCCGGCGAAGCGGGCTTTGGTCGTCGAGTCGCGCAACGAGACGCTGGCGTGGCGAAAGGACTGGGGAGACCGGCTGATCCAATGGGTTCGCGACGGACGGCGTGAAGAGGCGCAGGCGGCGGTGCGCGGCGCGGGCAAGGCCGTGCTGGTCAGCAAGGTCGCGCTGCCGCTGCGCGAGGTGCGCGACGCGGAGACCAAGCTGATCGAGCAGAACTCGGCCAGTCAGGACAGCGCGATCGGCACGGCGACGACGACGCTGATCGTCGGCGGTATCGCATTGATCGGCATCGCGGTGACGCTTGCCATGCTACTCGGCCGGATCATTGCGAAGCCTGTTACTGCGCTGACTCGGACGATGGCTGATCTTGCCGCCGGTAAGAACGACATAAATGTGCCCCATGTCGATCGCCGAGACGAACTGGGCGATATGGCGCGCGCCGTGATGGTGTTTCGCGAGGCGGCGATCGCCAAACAGGCGAACGACGCTGACAAGGCCAAGGCGGATGCCGAGCAGACCAAGGTCGTGGAGATCGTGTCGACGCATCTGGCGGATCTTTCGGCCGGCGATCTGACGAGGCCGATCAGCGAAGAGTTCTCCGGCCGGTACGCGACTCTCAAGGCCAATTTCAACGAAGCGCTGACCAAGCTGCGCGCGTTGATCGGATCGGTCACCGAAAGCGCCGTTTCCATCCGCACCGGATCGGGCGAGATCGCCCAAGCGGCCGAGGATCTGGCGCGCCGCACCGAGAGCAACGCCGCAAGCCTGGAAGAGACCGCGGCGTCGGTGACGCAGATGGATGGGCGCCTGCGACTGTCGGCGCAGGCAGCCACGCGCACCGTGCAGCGCGCCGACGAGGCGATTGCGACGATCGGTGGCGGCCGCGCGATTGCCGACGAGGCGGTGCAGGTCATGGGCCGGGTGTCCGAAAGCGCCAAGGGAATCGATTCGGTCATCGAAGGTCTCGACAAGATCGCGTTCCAGACCCGCGTCCTTGCAATGAACGCGGCGGTCGAGGCTGGCCGCGCAGGCGACGCCGGTCGCGGCTTTGCGGTCGTCGCCGATCTGGTTTCGGCGCTCGCGATGCGCGCCGAGGAAGAGGCCAAACGCGCACGCAACCAGCTGACGGTGACGCAGACCGACATCGCCATTGCGGTGGGCGCGGTTCAGAAGGTGGACGGCGCGCTTGCCGACATCTCGGGGGACGTCGGCCAGGTGCATGAACTGCTGGCCACGATGGCGGCGGACAACCAGGCTCAGGCCGCGGCGATCACCGAAATCTCCTCGGCAATCGGGCTGATGGACCAGGCCACGCAGCAGAATGCCGCGATGGTCGAGGAAACCTCGGCCGCCGCCCGGACTCTGGCCGGCGAGGTAACCGGCCTTACCGAACAGGCCGGCCGGTTCAATACCGGCCATCCAGCTGGTGGTGGCCCGGGCCATGCGTCGACGCGCTTTTCGGGACCGACCAGGACGTTGCCGCGCGACGAGGTGCGCGCGTTGGTGCGAGCCCCGGTCGGTGCGGACGACGGCTGGACGGCGTTCTGACCGCGCGTCAGCTTTACCTGCGGTGGTACAGGCGCCCGAGGGATGGTGCGTTCTTCCTGGAAAACACGACGCGATGTTGATGATGGAAGATACCGTATCGCGTCCAGCCCGCGATGAGGGGGAATTCTCCCGCCAGGCCAAGGTCGTCCGCGGCCTGGGATCGCCATTGGCGGCCGCCGTCCTCGAAGCGGGCGAGCGGCAACTCGATCGTGCGCCGCTTACCGCAGCGCTCGTCCGATCCTGGCCCGGCGACCGTGCAGAGGCGGCGCTGGCGATGCGCTTCAACGCGGCCATCCATGCGGTCGCCCGGCGTGACCCGGCGACCGCGCTCGGCGCTCTTCTTCGGCGCAGACATGACGATTTCGACGGCACGATCGGTGCTGTCATGGCGGCCGAGGACGCGTTCATCGCGGCCTGGATGCGCGATCCGCCGCAGACCAACGAAGTCGGTCGCGCGGCCTCCATCGTCGCGGCGCTGATGGTCGCGCGGCAAGCCTTCGGGCTGCCGTTCGAACTTTTCGAACTCGGGTCGAGCGCCGGACTGAACCTCAACCTGGCGCGATATGCCTATGATCTGGCGGGCGTGCGGACGGGAGAGCCAGGCTCACACGTCACGATCCGGCCGCGTTGGCGCGGGCCGCCGCCGCCGAATGCGCCGATCGAGGTGGTAGGCGCGCGGGGCGTCGACCTCAACCCGCTCGATGCGGCGAACGCGGCGACGCGCGAGCGATTGCTGGCCTATGTCTTCGCGGATCAACCCGATCGCGCACGCCGCCTGGAAGCGGCGCTGACGATCGCGCAGCAATTTCCGCCCCGGATCGACCGGGCCGATGCGACCGCCTGGCTGCGCGACCAACTCGCCACGCCGCAGCCGGCGCGCGTATGTCGCGCGGTGTTTCATTCGATGGTGCTGCAATATCTGAGCGTTGCCGATCGGAAGAGGGTCGTGGCCGCGATCGAGGAAGCCGGGCGGGCGGCATCGGCGCAAAGGCCGCTCGCGTGGATAAGATTCGAATGGACCGCGAGCCGCAGCGAGGTGAGGCTGCTGCTCACTTGTTGGCCGGATGGGCGGACCAAATGCCTGGCGATCTGTCACCCTTACGGCAGCGGCATCGACTGGCAGGCCGCGCCGATCTCCTGATGGCCTTCCGTCACCGCGTTCGGTGGCTCTGCGACAGCATCGCGCGCGTGACCCCGTTTGTCCATCCGAAGCCGTCCTGAAGCGGGTATTCGCCGCCGCCGCCGGGCCGCTGTTCGGCGACGTCGTACTTTTCCAGCAACTTGCCGCTGGCCGCATATTCGCGCGACACGGTGGTTAGCCATGCGTCGCGTATGCGGTCGGCACGCGCGTCCTCGTGATAGGCACGCAAGCCTTCTACCGCGATCCATTGGAGCGGCGCCCACCCGTTGGGATCGTCCCATTGCTGGCCGGTCGCGACCGGCGTGGTCCTTATGCCGCCGGTGCCGATCAACGGCGCGAGCGCTTGCGCGGTGGAACGCGCCTGATCGGAGGTTGCGATACCGGCGAACAGGGGGAAGGCCATCGCGGCGGTTCTGCCATCGGCCACGCGGCGCCTGTCCAGATCGTAGTCGGCGAAATAGCCGGCCGGGTTCCAGAGGTGCCGGCGGATGGCTTCGGCGCGTGCCGCTGAACGGAGGGTGAAGGTACGCGCGCAGGCGGTATCGCCAAGCACGCGGCAATTGGCGGCGATCGCCGCTTCCAGTCCGTGGAGCAGGCTGTTGAGATCGACGGGCGCAATGCGCGTCGTGCGGATCGTCGCCAGCGTGCGGCCGTTGCCGAGCCAGCGTGACGAAAAGTCCCAGCCGCTCTCGGCGCCCGCCCGTAGATCGCGGAACAGCTGACGCCGGTCTCGCGATGGCACCGCATCGGCGAGCATCGCGTCCTCGCGATAGCTTTCGTCGCGCGGATCGTCGCGATCGTCCCAATAGCGGTTGAGCACGTCGCCATCGTCAAGGCGCACGACGCGCGCGTGCTGATCGCCGCGCTTCAGCCCCCGTTCGCCGTTCATCCAGAAGGCGTGTTCAAGCCGCATCCAGCGGGTGCGCTGCGTGAGCGTGCGCGGGTTCCTCGACAGGCCCGCGATGAGATGGAAGACGGGCGGTTGCGAGCGGCTCAGATAATAGCTGCGGGTGCCGTTCGGGATACGGCCATAGCGATCGAGAAGGCTGCCGAAGTTCGCGATCATGTCCTCGACCAGCGGCTGCCGGCCGGCCGGGGGCAGGCCGAGCATCGAGAAATAGCTGTCCCAATAATACATTTCGCGAAAACGCCCGCCGGGAACGACGAACGGGCGCGGCAGCGACAGCGCGGAAGAACCCGGCGGCACGATCGGCAAGGTACGGGTGAGCTGCGGCCAGAGCGCGTCGATGTGCGCGGCAAGCGGCAGCCTTTCCTGCGCAATTGGGGCCGGCGCCGGGGGCAGGGTGAAGTGCGACGTGACGAAAGCGCGCAGCAGGCGGTCGGTTCGGCAGTCGCAGCGGCGGTATGCGGCCAGGATCGCGGCCGGGGGACGCATAGGCGTCGCGTCGGCGAAGGTCTTGGAGTCCGGAAAAATGCCGCGCATCTCGACGTCGCGGTAGAGCGTGCCGAAGATCTGCGCGGGCGAGCGCGGCGGCGGCGATGCGGCCAGCAGGAGCGTCGCCAACATCCCCAGAAGAAGGCGGGCGATCATCGGCTTTCCAGAAGCTGCGCGCGTGCGAGGGTCACGCGCCCGGCCGGACGGTCGACGCGCAGGATCAGGGTTGCGTCGCCATCGGGGAGGCGCAGTTCGAACCCTTGTGCCTCGGCCCAGCCTGCCGGATCGAGCGGGTTGCCGCTGAGATCGCGCCAGTCGCCCGCGCCCAGGAACGTCGGGTCGCCCAACCCCGCGACGGCGCGAAAATCGGCCAGCTCTGCGCAGAAATCCTCCAGCGCATGGTCACGGTCGTCCCAGTTCAGCCAGGTCGTGGCGTTGTCCTGTGCATAAGCGTTGTTGTTGCCGCCTTGAGTGCGGCCGAACTCGTCGCCCGCGCACAGCATGATCGTGCCCCTCGTGGCGAACAGCGTCGCGAGCATCGCGCGAACGTCTATGTCACGGCGGTCCTGAACGGCGCAGTCCTCCGTCGCGCCTTCGATGCCGCGGTTCCATGAGATTTCGCCGCCGTGGCCGTCCCGATTGTCCTCGCCATTGGCGATATTGTGGCGGCGGGCGTGCGCGGCGGTATCGGCCAGGGTGAAGCCGTCGTGGGCTGCGACGAAGCTGACGCTGCGCGTTGCGCTGCCCAGGAAAATATCCGACGATCCCGTCAGACGCGTAGCGAGCGCCCCCGCGCTGCCGTCGCCGCGCCAGAAATGGCGGACGTCGTCGCGATAGCGGTCGTTCCACTCCAGCCAATCGTCGGGAAAGTGACCGAGGCGATAGCCGTCGATCCCGATGTCCCACGGCTCGGCGATCATCACGCGGGTCGCGAGGAGGGGATCGGCGCGGATAGCGGCGAACATCGGCGCCTCCGCATCGAACGCGGGGCCGCGCGCGATAACTGGGGCGAGATCGAAGCGGAAGCCATCGACACCGATGCCGGCGAAGTGACGCAAGGTCGCCAGCGTCAGGTCACGGACTTCGGTGCGGGCGAAGTCGAAGGTGTTGCCGGTGCCGGTGTCGTTGACGAGCGCGCCGGCAGCATTGCGAGAATACCAGCCGTTCGGATCGAGGCCGCGAAACGACAGGGTGGGGCCGTGAACGTCGCTCTCGCCGCTGTGGTTGAAGACGAGATCGAGGATCGTGCCGATGCCGGCGGCGCGCAACGCCGCGACTGTATCGCGCAATTCGGCCACGCCGCCGGGGCACAGGCCGGGGTCGAGCGCCATCGGCACGACCGGATTGTAGCCCCAAGCGTTGGACAGGCCGAGCGAGGGCAGATGGCGCTCGTCGATCCACGCGACGATCGGCATGAGTTCGATCGCCGTGACGCGCAGCCGCCGGAGGTGCGCGATGATCGCCGGATGGGCGAGCGCGGCGACGGTCCCGCGAAGGGCGTCGGGAACGTCGGGATGGCGCATGGTGAAGCCGCGCACGTTCAACTCGTATATCAGCCCGCCGGGGGTGAAGATCGGGGGCGGGGGTGGAATCCTACCGGCGGGGGCAGGGACGATCGCGCGGGGGGCGATCGCGCCGGTTTCCTCGCCCGGTACGCCGAGCCGCGGATCGTAGGTGAAGCGGCGGTCGAGTTCTACGGCATAAGGATCGACCAGCAGCTTGGCGGGGTCGTGCGCGGTGCGGTAGCCGTAGCGGACGCCGGGGCCGATGGCGGGTACGTCGAGGGTGAAGGCCTGGCCGGTGCGGTGCATCGGGAGGCGGGTTTCCTGGTCGGCTTCGTAGAGGCAGAGCCAGGCCTCGGTTGCGGTGGAGCGGACGGTGAAGCGGGTGCCGTCGGGGTGAGCGTGGGCGCCGAATGCGTGTTCCTCCCCCGCAGGGGGAGGGGGACCGTCGCGAACCGATGGTGGAGGGGCAGCCACAAGGGACATCGTGCGGGGCTGCCCCTCCACCACGCCCTTTTGGCGCGGTCCCCCTCCCCGTTCCGGGGAGGAATGGTGTTGGCTCACGTCACCACATCCGGCGCGGTGCGTCCCGTATGGCGGACGATCCCCGCGATCGCGTCGGCCGCGGCCGCGATGTCGCCGAGCATCTCGTTTGTATCGCGGTCGAGGTCACCGGCGGAGAAGCGCTCCAGATACACGCGCAAGGTCGCGCCGCTGGTGCCGGTGCCCGACAGGCGGAAGACGACGCGGCTGCCGCCTTCGAACAACACGCGGATACCCTGGTTGCGGCTAACCGACGTGTCGGTCGGGTCTTCATAGGCGAAATCATCCGCGGTCTCGATGACGAGATCGCCGAAACGGTTGCCCGCCAAGCTGGTCAGCTTGCCGCGCAATTCGGCCATCAGTGCGTCGGCGGCCACGCTGTCGACACCTTCGTAATCGTGGCGCGCATAGTAGTTGCGGCCGTATCTCGCCCAATGGTCGCGCGCGATCGCATCGACGCTCTCACCGCGCGCCGCCAGGATGTTCAGCCATAGTAGCACGGCCCAAAGCCCGTCTTTTTCGCGGACGTGATCGGAACCGGTGCCGGCACTTTCCTCTCCGCAGATCGTCGCCATGCCCGCGTCGAGTAAATTGCCGAAGAACTTCCACCCGGTGGGTGTCTCGTATGCGGGAATGCCGAGCGAGGCGGCCACACGGTCGGCGGCGGCGCTGGTCGGCATCGAGCGGGCGATGCCTTTGAGGCCCTTGGCATAACCGGGCGCGAGGTGCGCATTGGCGGCGAGCATCGCCAGGCTGTCCGACGGGGTGATGAAGCGGTGGCGGCCGATGATGAGGTTGCGGTCGCCATCGCCATCGGAGGCTGCGCCGAAATCGGGCGCGTCGGGGGCCATCATCGTCTCGTACAGTTCGTGCGCGTGGACGAGGTTGGGGTCGGGGTGGTGGCCGCCGAAATCGGGTAAAGGCGTGCCGTTGCGGACCGTGCCGGGGGCGAAGCCGAGTCGGTTTTCGAGGATTTCGGTGGCGTAGGGGCCGGTGACCGCACTCATCGCGTCGAAGGCCATCGTCAGCTTCGCGGCACGGATGGCCGGAAAGTCGAACAGCGTCTCCATAAGCGCTGCATAGTCCGCAACGGGGTCGACCACCTCCACCGCCATGCCGCCGACGTCGAGCGTTGCCGGCGTGTCCAGGTCGATGTCGGCGGCGTCGACGGTCGACCAGCGGTCGATCGCCAGCGTCCGCGCGTGGATCGCATCGGTAACCTTTTCGGGCGCCGGGCCGCCGTTCGCTATGTTGTACTTGATCCCGAAATCCTCGTCCGGCCCGCCGGGATTGTGGCTGGCGGAGAGGATCAGGCCGCCGATCGCGCTACGCTTGCGAATGAGGTGGCTGGCGGCCGGGGTGGAGAGGATGCCGCCCTGCCCGGTGACGACGCGCGCGAAGCCGCTGGCCGCGGCCATGCGGATGGCGATCTGGATCACCTCGCGGTTGAGGAAGCGGCCGTCGCCGCCGATCACCAGCGTCGCGCCCGCCTTGTCCTCCACCACGTCGAAGACCGACTGGATGAAGTTTTCGGCGTAATTCGGCTGCTGGAAAACCCGCACCTTCTTGCGCAGGCCCGAGGTGCCGGGTTTCTGATCGGGGAATGGCTTGGTCTGAACGATCCGGGTCATGCGCTCATCAGGCTCCGATAGAGGTCGGCGTAGCGGCGGCCGCTTTGGCCCCAGGAGAAGTCTGCGCGCATGCCGTTCCGTTGCAAGGTCGTCCAGACCTGCTTTTGCGCATAGAGCGCGATGGCTTGCCGGATAGCGCGGGTGAGCGTTTCAACGGACACGCCGTCGAAGACGATGCCGGTCGCCACGCCGGCCGCGACCGCTGCGTCATTGGCGTCGATCACCGTGTCCGCCAGCCCGCCGGTCCGCGCGACGACGGGAACGCAGCCGTAAGCCAGGCCATAGAGCTGGGTCAGCCCGCATGGTTCGAAGCGCGACGGGATCAGGATCGCGTCGGCGCCGCCCTGGAGCAGGTGCGACAGCGGTTCGTCATAACCGATGCGGATGCCGATGCGGCCGGGGTGGCGGGTCGCGGCCTGAAGGAAGGCGCTCTCCAGCGCGGAATCGCCCGAGCCGAGCAGCGCGAGGCGGCCCCCCGCCGCGGCGAGATCGTCCAGTGCCCAGGCGAGCACGTCCATGCCCTTCTGCCAGGTCAGGCGGCTGACGACGGTGAAGATCGGACCGTCTTCTGGGTCGAGCCCGAACGCCCGCTCCACCGCGCGCTTGTTGGCGGTGCGGCGGGCGAGGGTGCGCTCGGTGAAGGGTTGCGCGAGATGGGGGTCGCGCTTGGGACTCCATACCGCCGGGTCGATACCGTTGACGATGCCGGACACATGCGCGCTGCGTGCGGCGATGAGGCCTTCGAGGCCCATACCGAATTCAGGACGGAGGATTTCGTCGGCATAGGTCGGGCTGACGGTGGTGATCGCGTCCGCGGCCTGGAGTCCTGCCTTCAGGAAGCCGACGCCGCCGTAATATTCGACACCGTCGAGTGCGAAGGCATCCGCCGGTAGCCCCAGATCGGGGAAGATGCTCGCATCATAGCGGCCCTGGAAAGCGATGTTGTGGACGGTGACGACGCTTTTCGCCGCCGAGCTGGGCGAGTATCGCAGATAGGCGGGCGCCATCGCCGCCTGCCAATCGTGAGCGTGGAGGATGTCGAACCGGTAACCCGCCACGGCGCCCGTGGCGAGGTCCACACCGGCGCGGGCGAGGGCGGCGAAGCGGCGCCAATTGTCGGGCCAGTCCTGGCCGGTGGGGCCAGTGTAGAGCCCACCGTCACGCGCATAGAAGGCGGGTGCGTCGAGGACGAGCAGTGCAAGGCCGGCGACCTGGGCCTGTAGGAGGCGGGCCTCGGTGCCGATCAGGTCCGTCCAACGGTGGACGATCTTCGCGCCCTTGGCTGCCTTCAGGACCGCCGGGTAGCCGGGGAGGAGAATGGTCGTCGCGACGCCGTGCGGCGCGAGCGCGGCCGGGAGGGCGCCGACGACGTCGGCAAGTCCGCCGGTCTTTACGAGGGGATAGGCTTCGGAGGCGACGGAGAGGACGCGCATGTCCTATTCCTCCCCAAGCAAAGCTTGGGGAGGGGGACCGCCAGCCGAAGGCTGGTGGTGGAGGGGCATGGCGGGCCACCGTCGCTTGCAGCGACGGCCCCTCCACCACCGCCGCAAGGGCGGCGGCGGTCCCCCTCCCCGAGCAAGCTCGGGGAGGACAAGGGGGATCCCCCTCATCCCCGCAGCCGGTCGATCATCGGTTGCGTAATCAGGCACACGCCCTTGGCCGTGCGGCGGAAGCGTTCGCCGTCGACGGCCGGGTCGTCGCCCACCACCAGCCCGTCGGGGATCACGACGCCGCGATCGACCACCACGCGGCGCAGCCGGGCGCCGCGGCCGATGTGGCAATGCGGCAGCACCACCGCTTCGTCGAGCATCGCGAAACTGTGCGCGCGCGTGCCGGTGGACAGCAAAGAGCGGTGGATCGACGCGCCCGAGATGATGCAGTCGCCCGCCACCAGGCTGGCGACCGCCGAGCCGCGGCGGCCGTCGACGTCGTGGACGAACTTGGCGGGCGGGGTGATCTCCGAATAGGTCCACAGCGGCCAGCTGCGGTCGTAGAGGTCGAGTTCGGGCACCACGTCGGTGAGGTCGATATTGGCCTCCCAATACGCGTCGATCGTGCCGACGTCGCGCCAATAGGCGCCGGGTTCCTCGGCCGAGCGCACGCAACTCTCGCCGAAGCGGTGCGCCACCGCCTTGCCGTGCCTGACGAGATAGGGAATCAGATCCCTGCCGAAATCGCGGTCCGATCCCGGCGTCGCGGCGTCGCGGCGCAATTGTTCGAACAGCAGCTTGGTCGAGAAGACGTAGATGCCGAGCGACGCCAGCGCGATATCGGGGTTGCCGGGAATCGCGGGCGGATCGGCGGGCTTTTCGACGAAATCCACGATCCGGTCATCGGCATCGACGTGCATCACGCCGAAGCCGGCCGCCTCCATCCGCGGCACCTCCATGCACGCGACCGTCACGTCGGCGCCGGTCTCGCAATGCCGCTGGAGCATGATCTCATAATCCATCTTGTAGATATGATCGCCCGCCAGGATGACCATGAACTCGGGCGCATAGCTTTCGATGATGTCGATGTTCTGATAGACCGCGTCGGCGGTGCCTTCGTACCACTGGGTCTCCGACACGCGTTGCGAGGCGGGGAGGATGTCGAAGCTCTCGTTGCGTTCGGGGCGCAGGAAGTTCCAGCCGCGCTGGAGGTGGCGGATCAGGCTGTGCGCCTTGTATTGCGTCGCCACGCCGATGCGGCGGATGCCCGAATTGATCGCGTTGGAGAGCGCGAAGTCGATGATCCG
>DASTLZ010000159.1:0-1604 GCA_035714425.1 Sphingomonas sp. | reverse complement strand
CGGCAGACCGACAGACCGTCTTCGCCCGGCATCATGACGTCCAGCAGGATCAGGGATACGGGGCACCGCGCGAGCACGGAGTCCATCTCCTGTGCATTCGTCGCAGTTTCGACCCGGTAGCCATGCATGCCTAGGCTTTGTGCCAGGAGCGTGCGGATCATGTGGTCGTCATCGACCACCAGCAATACGGGGCTTGCCGGATCAGGAACGGAGCTTGGAATCATCGGCTGTTCCTGCGGGCAAAGTGTGTTCCGCATATTTCTGCGGAAGTTAGCGCGGTTCGGGAAGCCGTGATCGTCATTCGCGAACACGCATGGCCGCGACGAAATCGATAAAGGCACGCAGGGGCGCGGGGAGGTGCCGTCGACCGGGATAATAAAGGAACGGGCCGGAGAAGCGCTGCCACCACGGCTCCAGCACGGGCACGAGCGTGCCGCGGTCCAGATGCGGCCGCAGCCAGTCCTCGAACAGGTGGATGATGCCGGTCCCCGCGACCGCGGCGTCCACCGCTAGGTCGGTCGCGGCGCCAATGCGGACGATCAGTGGGCCCTTGGGGGTCACCTTGACGATCTCGCCGTCGCGCTCGAACTCCCAGTGGTGCATCGCTCCGCTCGCGAACTGGCCCCGCACGCAGGCATGGTCGAGCAGGTCGCGGGGATGCTCGGGGGTGCCGCGCCGTGCGAGATAGTCGGGTGACGCCGCGGTCGCGAACCGCTGTTCGCGCGGTCCGATCGGCACCGCGATCATGTCCTGTTCCAGCCGCTCGCCGTAGCGGATCCCCGCATCGCACCCTGCCGCGAGCATGTCGACGAAGCCGTCCTCCGCAATCACCTGCAATTCGATATCGGGATACGCCGCTAGAAACGCGGGGATGATGCCGGGCAGGACCAGGCGCGCGGCGACGACCGGGACGTTCAGGCGCAGCGGCCCGGACGGCGAATCGCGATAGCCGTTGACCACGTCCATCGCCGCCTCGACCTCGGCGAGCGCGGGGCCGAGCCGGTCGAGCAGGCGCGCGCCGGCTTCTGTCGGTGCAACGCTCCGCGTCGTCCGGTTTAACAATCGGACGCCCAGCTTCGCTTCGAGCCGCCGGACCGCTTCGCTCAGCCCCGACGCGCTGCTGCCGCTGGCGCGCGCGCCGTCGCGAAAACCGCCGGCGCGTGCCACGGTCATGAAGGCATTGAGATCGCCGATATCCGCCGCCATTGTGCGCCCTTTCGAACAACCTGTGCCGATTGCACCCTGTTATCGCAAAAGGTACAGAGGTCCATATCACGGTCACACTTAGAAGGACCGGACCATGAACCCTATCGACACCCCCCGCACTGCTCTGTTGGGCGACCGTCGCGTCAAGCGTATCGGCTACGGCGCAATGCAGCTTGCAGGACCCGGCGTGTTCGGGCCGCCCAAGGACAGAAATGCGGCACTCGCGGTGCTCCGCGCGGCGATCGCCGGCGGCGTGGACCATATCGACACCAGCGATTTCTACGGTCCCCATGTCACCAACAACCTGATCCGCGAGGCGCTGCATCCCTATCCCGACGACCTCGTGATCGTCACGAAGATCGGCGCGCGGCGTGGCGCTCAGGGTTCGTGGGATCCGG
>DASTLZ010000158.1:0-13026 GCA_035714425.1 Sphingomonas sp. | reverse complement strand
GTTCATGGGCATCATCGGCGTCTACGCGCCGGGCAAGCTCGTCCGGCTGCAGGGAACGCGCCTCGCCGTCACCTTGCCGCAGAAGATCACCGGCATGCGCCCGGTCTTCCGCGCCTTCTATTCGACAGTCGACACCCATTTCATCCGCTACGAAGACGTCATGCCGACCGAGGGCATCAGCGACGAAGACGCCGTCGTCGCCGAGGATCCGGCGAGCTGGTTCTCGGAAAGCTGGCCGAAGATGGCGGCACGCATCCTGGCGGGTGAGCGCAACGATCTCTACCCGCACCGCGGCGATCACATCATGGTAGAGCGCAGCCACGCGGCCGCGCGCTGATCCCCCAATCCCGCACTGGAATCCCGGACTAGAAAGCGCCCGGCACCTCGCGCTGCACCGTATCGGGCTTGTCAGGCGTCAGCAGGACGCGGCGCCCGTTGCCGGACGCGGATACCGACTGCGCCGTGACTTCGCCGGCGGCGATGCGGGTGCAGCTTTTACCGGCCAGGAAATCGATCGCGGCGCGTATCGACGCTTCGCGCGGATCGCCCAGTGGATAGCCGATGTCGTCGCCCGCCTGGCAACTCGCCTCCACCGTCGTCGCCAGCCCGTCGTAATAATTGCCCTGCCGCGCCGCATTCTGTTCGGCAAAGGCGATCACGCGCAACCGATCGTCGCACTGGCTGCGGTCGATCGCGATCTGGCCGACCGGCTTGCCAAAGGTGTTGGTGCCGACCAGCGCGGCATTGCCGTGCAGATAGGGGGTGAAGGCGTTGATGACGATCTCGCTCGCCGACGCCGTGCCGCCGGTGCCGATGAAGGCGATCCGGGTCGGCGCGATCGCCTGCGGCTGCGCGGTGAACAAATGCCTGGAATCCTCGGCGCTCTTCTCGGGGCGGAACGTCGTATAGCTGAACACGTCGGATGCCGCGCGATTGCCGCCCAGCAAGTCGCCCATCAGCTCCGCGATCGAGACCAGCCCGCCACCGTTATAGCGCAGGTCGACCACGACCCTGGTGATGCCGGCCGCCCGGAACTGCGCGAAAGCGTCGCGCAGCGCGGGACCGGCGGTGGTGATGAAGGTGCGCAGATTGACATAACCGTAACGCTGGCCACCCTCGTCGATGATCTTGGCGCCGTAGCGGCTCGACACCGGGGTCAGCGTGTAATCGGTCTTGGCGATCGTGACGACGCGGGTGCCCGCTGCATCCGCCACCCGGAACGCGCGCGCCGTGCCCACCGCCGACGGCCCCAGTGCGGTGTTGAGCCCTTCGGTTCCCTCCGTCGCCACGATCGCGCCGACATCGCGCAAGGTGGATGCCGACGTGCCGATCGCCAGGATCTCGCTGCCGCGGTCGATCTCGGCGGACAAGGCCGCCGTGCCTTCGAACGCCTCGGTGACGAACAGCCGCCGTGCCGATGCATCGGTCGCCAGTCGAAAGCCGAATCCGGCGCTGGACCCGCTGTCGTAATAGGCATTCTCCTCCGCGATCGACGTAAGGTACGTGAAATACCGGTCGCGCCGCTGGCTGCGCGCGGTCGCGGTCAGCGCGTCGAGGTAATCGTCGATGTTGGTATAGCCCGCCGGGTCCAGCGCGGTCGGCAGCGTTTCGGGAAACAGATACCATTCGCGCATCTGGCCGGCGACCCAATCCTGCCGATCGCGCAGCGAACAGGTTCCGTCGCCGGTGGCCGTCCCGGTCGTGCCTCCCCCGATACCGCCCGTGCTGGGGGTGCCGCCCCCCGTCGCAACGCCGGACGACCCACCGTCGCCCCCACACCCCGCCAGCATGGCGACCAGGCACACGGCCGCACCGAAACGCGAAACATTCATATCGGCCCTCTATCTGCCAATGGCTTACACGCTAACCGTCGGCATGTCAGGTGCATTGCGCCAACACCGCAACCCTAACGTCCGCCGCTCGTTTGATGCGCCGGGATACCGGTGTGGAGAGACGAGCATGACCCGGACGCAGATGATGACGGTGCCCCTGCTGCCGTTCGCACTGGCCCTGGCGGCATGCGGCTCTCAAGACACGGCTGCCAACGCTCTGGTCGCCAATGCCGCCGGCGGCGCCGATTATGCCGCCCGCGTGCGCGCCCTTGCGGAGGGTCAGCGCGATGCGGTGCTGTTGCGCGCGATCCGCGATGCCGGCCAGCCTTGTCAGCAGGTCGTGCGCTCCACCCCCTCCACCGATCCCGCTGCCTGGGCCGCATCCTGCGACGACAACAGCCAGTGGCTAGTCGTCTTCAACGCCGACGGCACTGCCACGGTCAGCGGGGCGGCCCGGCGTTAGGATCCTCGTGCGCCCGGGGGTCCGTTTTCCACGCAACCGACGGACGCGCCGGTCGTTACTGATCCATGTCGCTCCGCAACCCGCGGCGCGGCACCCCGTTCAAGAGGATAGCGACATGGGCTTGTTCACCAAGGACATCGAGACGCTCGAACAGCTGTATCAGCATCAGCTTCAGGACGTATATTACGCCGAGCAGCAGATCACCAAGGCACTGCCGAAGATGATCGAGAAAGCGACCGACATGCAGCTGCGTCAGGGCTTCGAACTGCACCTGCGTGAGACCGAAGGCCAGATCCAGCGCCTGGAACGCGTCTTCGCCCTCGAAGGCCACACGCCCAAGGGCGTGACCTGCCCTGCGATCGACGGCATCATCAAGGAAGCCAACGAACTGGCCGGCGAAGTCGCCGACAAATCGGTGCTCGACGCCGCCCTGACGGCCGCCGCGCAGGCCGTCGAACATTATGAGATCGCGCGCTACGGCACGCTGGTCGCATGGGCCAAGCAGCTCGGTCACCATGAATCGGCGGCGCTGTTCGCCGAGACGCTGGAAGAAGAAAAGGCGACCGACGAGAAGCTGACCCGATTGGCGGAAACCAAGGTCAACGCGCAGGCCGAACTGGCCACCGCCTGAACCCACGAAGACTCTCGCGCGGTCACAGCCGCGCGAGAGTCTCCGGGTCGGCCGATCCCTCGTAAAAGCGATCCAAGGCCCGCGCGAACAGCGTCGGGCCTTTTTCCTCGTCCGCGGCAGCGCGCTCGAACAGCGTCATCGACGATCGCAGCTTCATCGCATCGACCGCACCGAAGATCGCCTGCGCACGACCGGATGCCGACAGGGTGGCCTCCACCGCCTGCCGCAGACGCGTCCCGAGTACCGGATGCGCCAGATACGCGCGCGCATCGGCCAGACTGGGGATGGCAAAAGCGCGCGCCATGTCGCTGTGCCCCAGCCCGGCGATCTGGGGAAACACGAACCACATCCAATGCCCGCGCTTCGCACCCTTGCGCAATTCGTCGAGAACGGACGCGAACACCGGGTCCTGCGCGGCGACAAAGCGATCGAAATCCATCCATGCTCAACGCGCGGAGAGTGCGTTTGAAACGCGCGAAAGAGCGCGTTTCGCAGGCGGTGCCAGCCCGCTCCCACGCAACCGACTGCACCACCCCGGCGTTGGGGTTTCGCGTTTGGAACGCGAGCGAAAGGATCATCGATGCGCCTCCCCCTATCCGTGCTGTGCGGCGCGCTCCTGCTGGCGGGATGTGGCAAGGGCGACGATGCCGATCGCGAAGCGCCCGCCGCCTTCGTACCGCCGGAAACGCAGGCGCCCCGCCCGCTGCCGGGCCAGGCGCAGACGATCCCGCTGTCCGCCTATGTCGGCCATTACCCCGACGAACCGATCGACGGCGTCGGCTTCTACGACCGGACGGACGTCTCCACCGCGCTGGACGCCGCGGTCATCGACGCCGATCTGCGCCGCCAGATCGTCCGCAACGTAGGGCCACGGATCGCGGTGTTCCGCGTCGGAGACCGCATCGCCAGCTGGGGTTGCCGCGCCAGCGACTGCGGCAATAGCCATTGGACGGTGCTGATCGATGCCGCCGGCAAGGCCGAAGTGTGCCTGTACAAGGGGTCGGAAAGCCGCTGGTACGCCGGCAGCGCCCCGGTCCGGCGCCCCGGCGAATGCCCGGCGCCGCCCAAGGCGTCCTGATTCAGGCGACGCAAACGCGGTTTCGGCCCTCGGCCTTGGCGCGGTACAGCAGCTGGTCGACGCGCTCCAACGCCGCGTCCATCGTGTCGCCCGGTACGATCGCGGTCACGCCCGCCGACACGGTGATCGACCCCAGCTTGGCGCCGCTTTCGCGGTCGCGGAACCGTTTGCCGGCGACGGCCGCACGGGCTTCCTCGACCAGCGCGACGCCTTGGGGCAAGGTCACGCCGCGCAGCAGCACCACGAATTCCTCGCCGCCATGCCGTGCGACGAACTGGTCGCCATAGGTCTGGCTCAGGCTATGCGCGACGGCGGCGAGCACGCGGTCGCCCACCGGGTGGCCGAACCCGTCGTTGATCCGCTTGAACCGATCGATGTCGCAAAGCGCCAGCGCATAGGGCGCTTCGTCCGCGCCCCGCGCGTAGAACGCTTCCTCGAACGCACGCCGGTTGGGCAGGCCGGTCAGGTCGTCGCGGCGCGCGATCGTCCACGCTTCGGCCAGCTTCTCGCGCAGCGTTTCGGCTTCGGATGTCGCATTGGACAGACGGACTTCGGCGTCGTGGACGCGTGCGATCATCGTGCCGGCCAGGCGCGCGATCTCGTCCAGGCCGTTGATCTGGGGCATCGCATCGAACGCGGCCGCGCTGGCGGCCAGATCGCGGCCGAACAGCCGTGTCTCGTCATAGACGGTTCGCACCATCTCGGCGAAGCCTTCGACCTGGTCGCGCGTGTCGCTGTCCAGCGGCGACGGGCCGGCCGACCCGATCGCCGCCTTGTGTCGCATCGACAGACCGGCTTGGTCGACGATGCGACCGCCAAGTCCTTCGATATCCGCACGGCTCAGCCGGGCGCCACCGTTGACCAGGCGGCCCACCGCCTTGGCGATCGGCCCGTCGGGATTGGAGACGATCGCATGCGCGAAGCGGTAATGTTCGGGATCGGGGCTCAGCCCTTGTTCGGTCAGGAAACGCCCGATTCGCTCGAAGAGGTCGCCCCCGCCTGCGTTCCACCGCGTCTTGGTGACGCTATCGATCTTTGCCATGCTGCCCACGGTCATGGTGATTAACCGGCAATCGTTAGCATCGGATGACCAACGACCCCGCATCGGATGCATTTTGCGCCAAAAGATCGCGATGCCGGGGTCGCGCCGCTGCGCTGGTGGCGGCGATCAGCGGTGGCGAAGCTTGCCCACCGCAGCCAGGGTCAGCGCGACATGCTGGGCCGGGTTCATGTCGTCGTGGACGAAGGCGACGCGGCCATCGTGGCCGATGACATAGCTGGTGCGCTTGGTCACCTGACGTCCCGCGATCTCGCGGCCCAGCGCGACATCATAACCGGCGACGACGGCCGGCGAAGCGGTCGCCACCGCGAACTTGCCCGCGCAGTCCGCGGACGAGAATTTCGCCAGCTTATCAACTGGATCGGCGGACATGCCGATGACGGTCGCGCCGGCTTTCTTGAAATCGCCGATGCGCTCCGCGAACGCATGCGCCTCCGCGCTGCACCCCGACGTGAAGGCCGCGGGGAAGAAATACAGCACGACCGGCCCCTTCTTCAACTGCTCGGCCAGATGCACCTGGAACACCTTGCCCGCGATCGCGCCCTGGGTGGTGAAATCGGGCGCCTTGGCTCCCGGTGCCAGCGCGGCGGCGACGGGCGTGGCGATCAGGGCAGCGGCGACGGCGACGGCGACGGCGAGGGGAGCGAAGCGCATCGGTTAATCTCCGGAAGAAGGACGTCTTGCGGCCGCGGTACGCCTTAACCACGCCGCCGTCCATTGCGGTGCGCGCAGGCAGCGCATAGCAGGGGCGCCATGCCCGTCCACAGCGCCGACATCGCCCTCGCCCACCGCCTCGCCGATGCCGCGGGCGCGGTGATCCGCCCCTATTTCCGCCGCCCCGCCGGGCTGGAGATGAAGGCCGATAACTCCCCCGTCACCCTTGCCGATCGCGAAGCCGAAGCCGCGATGCGCCGCCTGATCGAGGCGGAGCGATCGGGCGACGGCATCGTGGGGGAGGAATATGGCGACAAGCCCGGCATCTCCGGCCGGCAATGGGTGCTTGATCCGATCGACGGCACGCACAGCTTCACGTGCGGCCGGGCGATCTTCGGCACGCTGATCGCGCTGGTCGAGGATGGCTGGCCGGTGCTGGGCATCATCGATCAGCCGGTGCAGCGCGAACGCTGGGTCGGCGTCGCGGGCCGCCCGACCACCCTCAACGACGCCCCCATGCGCACCCGCGCCTGCGCGCAGCTGGAAGGCGCGGTGATGGCGACCAGCAGCCCGCATTATTTCGACGGGGACGCCGCCGCGCGCTTCCTCGCGCTCACCGCCGCCACGTCGGGCGGGCACAATCGCATGACCCCGATCTACGGCGGCGATTGCTACAATTACGGGCTCGTCGCCGCCGGCCACCTCGATCTCGTCTGCGAACAGGGGCTGAAACTCTACGATTATGCCGCGCTGGTGCCGGTCGTAGAGGGCGCCGGCGGGCGGATGTGCGACTGGAACGGCGATCCGCTGACCGCCGCCAGCGAAGGTCATGTGCTGGCGATCGGCGATCCCGCGCGCGTCGACGACGTGCTGGAAGCGCTGCACGGCTGACGCCGCGCCGCGAAAGCCCGAAGCGCGCTACCCGTCAGAAGATCCCGAGGATCTTCTTGCGCTTCCCCGTCTCGCCCTTTGCCGTCGTACCGCGCCCGACATCCTCGCGCGGCTTGCCGCCACGGGTCCGCTGCGCCGCAGCCGTCGCGCCCGCCAGCACCGGCCCGCACGCCGCGCCCTTCGCATCGCCCACGTCGATGAACGCCAGCACCGCCGCCGGCGGCGTCGCCAGCAGCGCCAGGCCCAGCGCACTGCCCGCCCGGCCCAGCAACTCGGGGCTGACCACATTCAGGCTCGGCGACGCGAAATGTCCGCCCAGGCCGATCGGCGACTGGCCGGAAAACAGGCTGAACTTCTTGCCGTCCGCCCGGAACGCCAGGTCCATCGCCTCGGTCCGGAAGCTGAAGCCGCCACGCCCGACGATCACGTTCTTGCGCGTATCGATCAGGATCGGATCGGCCGCCGCCACGCCGCCGCGCACCGTAAAGGCGATCAGCCCGCAGTTGATCTGCACCGGCTCCTTCAATTTGTCCTGGAACATCTTCTGGACGAACGTGCCCAGATCCAGTTCGGCCAGCTGGACGTTGCGCGTCCACAATGTGCCGCTGGGCATCGTGAATGCGATGCGGCCATTGGCGTTGGACAGCGAATCGTGGACGGTGTCGCCGTCGCCGACCAGCTGGATACGGCCGCGCATCGTGCCCGACGTGCCCGCTTCCGCCACGCCGAACCCGGACAGCAGCTGCCCCATCGGCGTCGGTGCCACACGAATATCGTAAGTGGTATGCGCCGGCCGCGCCCGCGCATCGATGACGACATCGGACGCGACATGCCCGCGCGCCATCGTGAAGGTCAGCGGCGACAGCTTCAGCAGGCCTTGTTTCAGGGACACCGTCAGGTCGATGTCGGACACCGGCACGTGCTTCGATCGCACGACGCCCACCGTATAATGCGCATCGGCATCGAACGCCTTCAGCGCCTCGACCCGCAACGTCGCGTCGGGCAGCATCCGCTGCGGCCCCGCGCCCGATGCCGCCACCACGCCACGCGTCGCGACCAGATCGGGGTTATAGCCGATGAACGGCGCGACATCGACGATATCCAGCGAGCGCGTCTTCAGATCGGCCGCGATATGGATGCGCGGCTCGCGGTTCAGCACCGTGAAGCGCCCGGCGATATCGCTGTCGCCGAACCGGCCGCGCAGCCGGGTGAAGCGATAGGCGTTGCCCTGCTTCACCATCTGCGCGCGCATGTCGTACCGCCGCGTCTCCGGCACCGCGACGCCGATGATCGCCAGCAGCTCGGCGACGTTGCGCCCCCGCGCCCGCGTCTCCAGCGGCACGCCCTCGACATCGGCCAGGCTGGGCAGATTGCCCGCCACGTCCACGACATTGTGCGCCGCGTTCATCCGCGCGACCAGCGCGTTGCGCCCCCGGGCCACCGTCGCGTCGGGCGACAACAACCGCGCGGTCACCGTGAACGGCGTGTCGCGGACAATGCCGTTGCCGCGCAGGCCGACAGCGTCGCCGATCCGCGCATCGGTCGACCGGATCGTGTCGATCCCCAGATCGGCGAGCAGGCGCATGCGCGGATCGCGGTAACGCACTTGCGTTCCCGTCACCGTCGCCTGATCGATGCGCGGCAGGTCGAAGGGCTTGCCCCCCTTCTTGTCGCTGAACGTCCAGGTGTTGGTCGAATGGGCGGCATTCCATTCCAGGTCCATCGCCCCGTCGTTCAGCACCAGGCTATACAATCGCCGCTTGCCGAAGATCAGCGACAGCGGCGCGATCCGCGCATCGACCAGTCTGGCGCGGAACAGCTCCGGCCGCGTCGCCCAGGCGGGATTGGCGACCGTGACGTTCTCGGCCAGCAGCTTCAGCCTGAACGGCGCGAAATACAGCTGGAAATCGCCGCCGATCCGCACCGCGCGGTTCGTCTGGCCGGCGACGAATCGCTCGAACGGATGTTTCAGGAATCGTCCCTTGGTGACGAACAGGATCAGCCATAGGGCAAGGATCGTCGCCAGCACGCCGCCGGCGATGCGCAAGGCCGTCCGACGGCGACGGCGACGGAGTTGCGGCTGTGCCGGAGAGATCGCCTGGTCCATCGTCCATGCTCATCGCATGGAACGGCGGCCGGGTTCCAGCCGTGGTTGCAATCGCCGCCGGCCGCCGCTAAGGGCCTGCGCTTCCCGCGCGATGCGCTATCAAGACTGCCCGGCCAATAGGGCTGCCGCGGCCGTCCGAAGCATCGCCGTTTCGAAAGGACCAAAATGCCCAAGCTCAAGACGAAGAGCGGCGTCAAGAAACGCTTCAAGCTGACCGCGACCGGTCTGTTGAAGCACGGCGTCGCCGGCAAGCGCCACCGCCTGCTGCACCACAATGGCAAGTACATCCGCCAGAACCGCGGAACCAAGGTTCTGTCCAAGGCCGACACGGCCGCCGTCAAGGCGTGGGCGCCTTACGGGCTGGGTTGAGCGGAAAGGATTAGACAATGGCACGCGTCAAACGGGGTGTAACCACCCACGCCAAGCACAAGCGGATTCTGGATCAGGCGAAGGGCTATTATGGCCGTCGCAAGAACACCATCCGTATCGCCCGTCAGGCCGTCGAAAAGGCCGGGCAATATGCGTATCGCGACCGCAAGGTCAAAAAGCGCACCTTCCGCGGCTTGTGGATTCAGCGCATCAACGCCGGCGTCCGCGCCGAGGGGTTGACCTATTCGCAGTTCATGCATGGCCTGAAGCTCGCGGGCGTCGAACTGGACCGCAAGGTCCTGGCCGACCTCGCGATGCACGAGGAAGCGACCTTCGCCGCGATCATCGCGCAGGCGAAAGCGGCTCTGCCCCAGGCCGCTTGAGCGACCGGGCGTGAGCAAGAACAGGGGCGCCGGTGGCAACACCGGCGCCCTTTTCGTTGGCGCGGCCAGCGCAAGCACCACTGAGCTGCCGATCCGGTCGTTCGGGACTGGTCAGTCCCCCAAGCACGCCTGCAGTCTCGACTTCCCTCGACACGAACGGCAGGGATGGATCGACCGCAATCAGGAATCGTGAAGATGACCGACCTAGATCATATGCACGAACACATGCTGGCCGCGGTGGAGGCCGCCGCCAGCATCGACGCGCTCGACGCCGTCCGCGTCGATGCTCTGGGCAAGCAAGGTCGAATCACCCAGTTGCTGAAGACGCTGGGCGGCATGGCACCCGATCGGCGACAGGTCGAAGGGCCGCGGATAAACGGCCTGCGCACCGCTGTCGCCGACGCCATCGCCGCGCGCAAGCAGGTGCTGGAACGTGCCCTGCTCGACGCCCGCCTGGCCAGCGATATCCTCGACATGACCCTGCCGGTCGATGCTCCCGCCGCCGGCACGATCCATCCGGTCAGCCAGGTCATGGACGAACTCGCCGAAATCTTCGCCGACCTGGGTTTCGCGGTCGCGACGGGGCCGGAGATCGAGGACGATTGGCACAATTTCACCGCGCTCAACATTCCGGAGACGCACCCGGCGCGCGCGATGCACGATACGTTCTACTGCGAGGAACCGAGCACGGCCGGCGGCGGGCAAAGCCCGCCGTTCGACGGCACCGGCTTTGCCGGTGACGCGAGCCGCGCAAAGCGGATGCTCCTGCGCACGCACACGTCGCCGGTGCAGATCCGCACCATGATGAGCCAGCAGCCGCCGATCCGCATCATCGCGCCGGGCCGCACCTATCGTTCCGATTCCGACGCCACCCACACCCCGATGTTCCACCAGATCGAAGGGCTCGTCATCGATCGCGGCATTACTCTGGGCCATCTGAAGTGGACGCTGGAAACGTTCCTGAAAGCGTATTTCGAACGCGACGACATCGTCCTGCGGCTGCGCCCCAGCTATTTCCCCTTCACCGAACCGTCGGCGGAGGTCGACGTCGGCTACACGATCGAAAAGGGCAAGCGCGTCATCGGCGGTTCCCCCGCAAAGGACGGCGCCGGCGGCTGGATGGAAGTGCTGGGGTCCGGCATGGTCCACCGCAAGGTCATTGCCGCGTGCGGGCTCGATCCCGACGAATGGCAGGGCTTCGCCTTCGGCTGCGGCATCGATCGGCTGGCGATGCTGAAATACGGCATGGACGATCTGCGGCCGTTCTTCGACGGCGACATCCGCTGGCTGAAACATTACGGCTTTTCCGCGCTCGACGTGCCCACCTTGTCGGGGGGAGTGGGCGCATGAAATTCACCCTGTCCTGGCTCCGCCAGCATCTCGATACCGACGCCACGCTCGACGCCATCGTCGACGCGCTGACCCGCATCGGCCTGGAAGTCGAAGGCGTCCACAATCCCGGCGAAGCGCTCGCGCCGTTCCGCGTCGCGCGCGTGCTGAGCGCCGCGCCGCATCCGCAGGCGGACAAGCTGCAAGTCCTGTCGGTCGACGCCGGGGCCGGCCCGCTCCAGGTCGTCTGCGGCGCCCCCAACGCGCGCGCCGGCCTGATCGGCGTGTTCGGCGCGCCCGGCACCTATGTGCCCGGCGCCGACATCACGCTGAAGGTCGCGGCGATCCGCGGCGTCGAATCGAACGGCATGATGTGTTCGACGCGCGAGTTGCAATTGGGCGACGAGCATGACGGCATCATCGAACTGCCCGCCGATGCCCCCGTCGGCGCCAGCTACGCCGATTACGCCGGTCTGCTCGATCCGGTCATCGACATCAGCGTGACGCCCAATCGGCAGGATTGCATGGGCGTGCGCGGCATCGCCCGCGATCTCGCCGCCGCAGGGCTCGGCACCCTGATCCCGCTCACCGTCGAGGCGGTGCCGGTCGAAGGCACGGCGCCAGACGTCCGCACCGACGATCCCGAGGGCTGCCCAGCCTTCTACGCGCAGAGCGTGTCCGGCGTGAGCAACGGCCAATCGCCCGCGTGGATGCGGCGCTATCTGATCGCGGTCGGGCAGAAGCCGATCAGCGCCCTGGTCGACATCACCAATTACCTGTCGATCGATCTCGGCCGGCCGCTTCACGTCTATGATCGCGCCAAGCTGTCGGGCAGCCTCGTCGCCCGCCGTGCCCGCGCGGGCGAGCGCGTGGCGGCGCTCAACGGCAAGAGCTACGCGCTCGACGCGGGCATGACCGTGATCGCCGACGACCAAGAGGTCCACGACATCGGCGGGATCATGGGTGGCGAAGCCTCCGGCGTATCGGCGGACACGCGCGACGTCCTGATCGAATGCGCCTATTTCGATCCGCAGGCGATTGCGCGCACCGGCCAGGCGCTGCTGCTGACCACCGACGCGCGCCAGCGCTTCGAACGCGGCGTCGACGCCGCGTTCCTCGACGACGGTCTCGCCATCGCGACCTTCCTGGTCCGCCATCTGTGCGGCGGCACCGCCAGCCCGGTCACCCGCGCCGGCACGCCGCCGACCGAACCGCGCGTCGTCCATTACGATCCACGGCTGTGCACCACGCTGGGCGGCCTGTCGGTCGCGCCGGAGCGGCAGGCGCGGACCCTGCTGTCGCTGGGCTTCGCGATCGGCGCGATCCGCACGCCCGATGCCTATAGCGACGCATTGTTCGCCACGGTCGAATCGGCGTGGCCGGTCACGGTTCCGACGTGGCGCCGCGATATCGATGGGCCGGCCGATCTGGTCGAGGAAGTGATCCGCATCGAGGGCATCGATCTGGTGCCGCCCGTCGCCCTTCCGCGCCTGCCCGGCGTGGCCCGGCCGACCGCGACCGCGGCGCAAAAGCTGGAACGCCGCGTCCGCCGCGCCGCCGCCGCGCGCGGTCTGGACGAAGCGGTGACGTGGAGCTTCCTGTCGGACGCCGAAGTCGCGCCGTTCGGCGGCAGCGCCTGGACGCTGGCCAACCCGATCAGCGAAGACCTGAAAGCGATGCGCCCGTCGTTGCTCCCCGGGCTGCTTTCCGCCACCGCGCGCAACCTGCGCCGCGGGATCGCCGGCGTGCGGCTGTTCGAGCTCGGCCGCCGCTATCTGGCGGAGGGCGAGCGCGCCACGCTGGGCCTGGTGCTGGCCGGCGAGCGGACGCCTCGCGGCTGGCAACATGGCAAGGCCACCGCCTTCGACGCCTATGATGCCAAGGCGGAGGCACTTGCCCTGCTCGCCGCCGCCGGTGTGCCGATCGACAATCTGCAAGTCATGCCTGTCCTGAGCGCAGTCGAAGGGCGCGACGCTGGCGAGGCATGGCATCCCGGCCAGTCGGGCACGCTGCGGCTGGGGCCCAAAACAATCCTGGCGGCGTTCGGCATCGTCCACCCTGCAGTGCTGAAGGCGTTCGACCTCGACGGATCGGTCGCCGCGGTCGAGCTATACCTCGATGCGATCCCGGCGAAGCGCCAGACCGGCTTCGCCAAGCCCGCCTACACGCCCCCGTCATTGCAGGCGGTGCGGCGCGACTTCGCCTTCGTCGTTCCCGCCGGCCTCGCGG
>DASTLZ010000157.1:0-5416 GCA_035714425.1 Sphingomonas sp. | reverse complement strand
TCGCCTGGCTCGGCCGATGCCGCCGCCTCGCCAAGGACTTCGAACGCACCACAGCCAGCGCCGCAGCATGGCTCATCCTCGCTCACATCCGAACCCTCTCCAGACGCCTCGCACGAATGGAAAACTTATGAGTCAGGCTCTTAGGCTCTCTTGACTATGCTGTATCGCTCGACGGACTGCCTCTGTCGTTCGGGCGCTCCCGTGTAGAACCTGGCCCATAGTGCATCCTTCCAGGCTTGCGCCGATGATGCACCATCAAAGTCCGGGATCAAACAAATGGGAACGGATTGAAGGCCATCTTCCCGGTGAGCGGGAACACGGGGTCGCAGCGGTGTCGATAACCGGCTGTTCGTGGATGCGATCCTGTGAATGGCGGGCAACGCGACGCGGTGGCGAGACCTGCCGGAGGTGTTCGGCAAGTGGACAGCTGTCCGCGGTTCCGGCGCTGGTCTCACGCTGGCGTCTGGGAGAGGCTTTTCCACGACATGGCCGACACGCCGGACTTCGAATACGTGCTGATCGACAGCACCATCTCGAAAGTCCACGCTGATGCGGCGGGCGCAAAAGGGGGGCTGAAGCTGCCGCGATCGGCCGTTCGCGCGGCGGGCTGACGACCAAGCTACACGCCGCCGTCGATGCCATCGGCCTGCCGATCCGGATCCATCCGACGCCGGGGCAGCGTGGCGACGCTCCGCAAGCCGAGAACCTCCTGACCGGGTCCACCGTGCGCGCCCGCATCGAGCATGTGTTCGCCCATCATCGCCTGATCTTCCATGAACGGCGTGCTGCCGTGGGATAGCTGCGTCCCGAGATGGTGCTCCCGCCCGTTGCCAGCCGGAAAACACCACCCTCACACCGGCAGCGCCGCGACAGGCGCCCTCGTCACGCGGCAATCAGAGACCCGCGACACGTTGATGTGGGCCTGATGAGCCGCACCGATGTGGTGCCGATCAGCCATTCGCAGGACACCCCCGGCCCGATGGCGCGCGGCGTGCGCGATGGCCGCCGTCGATCCGGCGGACGATGGGACCGCGGCCACGTTGCGCCACGATTACGTCGCCGACCTGACGACCAGCGCCTTGTCAGGCGCGCGCATCGCGGTGCTGCGCGCGGCGGGGGCCGTGCTGGTGCCGGTTCACCGCGACCCGGGGACGCAATTCGTTGGTGCCGGCGGCGGGCTATGCCTATGAACAGCGTGCGCAGGCACGGGTCGCGCCGCGTTACCTGTCGACGGCGGATGCCGGGCCGGGGCTGGAGGCGGCAGCGGACGCAACAGCGGAAGCGCCCGGAGCGGGGTGACGGCGGGCGAAATGCCATTGCCACAGCATCAGCAGCGGCACGACGATCGTCTCCATGCCCAGCCCCAGCACATGGCCGCGCGACGGCATTCCCACCGCGAGCAGCGAGACCAAGCGTGACAGCCCCCCGACGAAGATCAGCCCGCCGAGCAGCCGGAATCGCGCGCCCTTCGTCTCGATCGCCGGAATGCAGCTGACGAAGCCCAGCCCGGTGGCGAAGAAGATGCCCGAAATGTAGCGGAAGTGGCTGTCCAGATCGCGCGGCACGTCGTTTACGTAAGGGCCGGGCAAATGCCCGAACGGTGCGGGGCCGTGCACGATCCCCTGCCCGCCCACGATCAGCGGCAGCAGGCAGGCGACGGCGACCACCGCCTGCAACAGGCGTTTCTCAACCGCCATCGCGCCCGTCCTCTCGCAACAGGTCCTTGCGGACGTGGATGGATTGCAGCGACAGGCGAACTTCGACGATGAAGCCGACGAACGCGGCGATCAGCAGCAGCATCGCCAGGACGAACGCGACCGCCACCGCCGATCCCAGATGCAGCTTGACCAGTTCGGACACGAACAAGGTCCCGACCACGACGCACGTCATCACCGCACTCGCCACCGCGAGCAACAAGGCGGTGTTGACGATGCGGATGCGCCGATCGAGCAGCCGCAATTCCCAGACGTGGCGATCGTGTTCCGGCCCGGTCGAGCTGGGGTGCAATTGTTCGATCACACGCGCGCGGTCGATGACCCGCGACAGCCGGCCGGCGAGCACGTTGAGCAACTGGCCGATGCCCGCCAGCATGAACACCGGCGACAGCGACAGCGAAATCGTCTGTGCGATCGTCGAGACTTCGGGAAAGGCCGGCATGATCGTGATGTGCCGTGCCCGGTGCGCGGGGGCAAGCACGCATCGTACCGCCTGCGCAGACCGGCGCACATCTTATGGTAAGGGCCGTGCGCTAATCCGGGGTGCGTGACGTACCAGCCCGGCCGCTCCGCCTTCCTCATCACCGCATCGCCGCGGGTGTCGACCGCGTGGACGGCCGGGTTGCCGGACGCGATCGACCGGGTGGCGGACGCGGGACCTGCGCACCGGCGCTTCCTGCGCCGCGCATGGTTTGCGGCGGCGGTCGCGGCCTATGGGGGATCGCCGCGCACGCTGTTGGTGCATGAGGACGACACGCCGGTCGCCGCGCTGCCGATCGTCGCGCTGGGCCCGAAGGCGCTGGGGCTGGCGCAGGTGCCGGGCAGTTACTGGCCACTGCGCAGTGCGCCGATCGCGCAAGGTGCCAGCGACGCCGCCATCGCGGCGATGGTGGTGGCGCTGGCCGGCGATGTCCGCGCGCTGCGGCTGGGGCCGGTGCAGGACGACGACCCGGCTGCGTTGCGGCTGATCGCGGCGGCGCGGGCGAACGGGTGGACCGTGATCGATCGCTGGGTCGCGCCCACTTCCGTGCTGGATATCGGCGCGCAACGCGCGGCGGGCACATGGCCGCGGCCGACGACGGCGCGCAAGAACCGGTTTCACGAAAAGCATCTGGCGGCGCATGGCGTGCTCGACTGGCGGTTCTTGCACGACGCCGACTGGCCGACCGCTTTTGCCGCGCTGGGCGCGATTGAGGGACAAGCGTGGGTCGCGACTCGCACCGATGGCCGCGACGCGAAGTTCACCGCGAGGGGGCATCTGGCGTTCTGGCGCGCGGCGGCGGGCGATCCGGTGCTGGCGGGGATGTTCACGCGCAGCCTGGTGAGCGTGGCGGAGGAGCCGGCTGCCTTCACGTTCCAGATGGACGTCGGGGCGACGCGCTACGCGATAGCGACTGCCTATGTCCCTGCCTATGCCAAGCATTCGCCGGGCAAGCTGCTGTATTGGCGAGACCTGGCGGTCGCCGCGGATCGCGGCATCGCGCGGGTCGATTGGGGCGCGGGCGACAGCGGGTACAAGGCGGTGATCGGCGCCGATCCCGGCCCGGCGTTGCGCGACTGGCTGTTCCTGCGGCCGGGACTGACGGCGGCGGCGGGACGGGCGCTGGCCGGCGTCTGGCGCAGGAGCGGACCGATGCCGAGTTGAGGACGCGCGCCCTTCGTTAGCGGCGCACGATATTCACTGCCTAGGCGACCGGCAGTTCGGCTATAGGACGCGCATGCGTCGTCGTTCGATCCTGTTCGCCCTATTTTCCCTGCTTGCGTGGCCCGCTGCCGCGGCCGACGCGCCGCGCGCACCGCTGGTGCTGGCGGCCGCGTCGTTGCAGGATGCTTTGACGCAAAGCGCCGACGCGTGGGCGCGGCGTGGGCATCCGCGGCCGGTGCTGTCGTTCGCGGCATCGTCGGCGCTGGCGCGGCAAGTGCTGGCCGGGGCGCCCGCGGACCTGTTCGTGTCGGCGGACGAGGAATGGATGGACGCGCTGGCCCAGGCCGGCAAGCTGGCGCGGGGGACGCGCGGCGATCTGGCGGGCAACCGGCTGGTGGTGGTGCGCGCGGCCGCCAATCCGGTGCGGTTGACGGCGCGCAACCTGGCCGCGGTGCTGTCGGCCGGGCCGGTGGCGATGGCGGACCCGGGGGCGGTGCCGGCGGGGCGCTATGGCCGCGTGGCGCTGGAGCGGATGGGGGCATGGCGGGCGGTGGCGCGGCATGTCGTGCGCGCGGAGAATGTGCGCGCCGCCCTAGCGCTGGTCGAGCGCGGCGCGGCGCCGTTCGGGATCGTCTATGCCACCGATGCGCGCGCGAGCCGCCGGGTGCGCGTGGCGGGGGTGTTTCCGGCCGGGAGCCATCCGCCGATCCGCTATCCGGTGGCGCGCTTGACCAGGAGCGGCACGCAGGCGGAAGGGTTTCGGCGGTTCTTGCTGTCTCCCTCCGGGCAGGCGATCCTGGCAGGCAACGGCTTTACCCGGCCCTGATGGCGGGATTGGCGATGCTGTCCGCGGAGGAATGGCAGATCGTGCGGCTGTCGCTGCTGGTCGGCGGGGCAGCGTGCGCGGCGACGCTGCCGATCGCATTCGCGCTGGCATGGGTGCTGGCGCGGACGCGGTTTCCGGGGCGGGTACTGGTCGACGCGATCGTCCATCTGCCGCTGGTCGTGCCGCCGGTGGTGACCGGCTGGGTGCTGCTGATCGCCTTTGCACCCGATGGGCCGTTCGGGCGCGTGCTGGGGTGGTTCGGGGTGAGCGTGCTGTTCCGCTGGACCGGGGCGGCGATCGCGGCGGGGGTGATGGCGTTGCCGCTGATGGTGCGTGGCATCCGGCTGGGCCTGGAGGGCGTCGACGCGCGATTGGAGCAGGCGGCGCGCACGCTGGGCGCGTCGCGCGCGCGGGTGTTTCGCACGATCACGCTGCCGCTGGCGGCGCCGGGGGTGCTGGCCGCGCTGGTGCTGGGCTTTGCGCGGGCGATCGGCGAGTTCGGGGCGACGATCACGTTCGTATCCAACGTGCCCGGTGAGACCGAGACGCTGCCGCTGGCGATCTATAGCGCGTTGCAGCGGCCGGGGGGCGAAAGCGCGGTGTGGCGGCTGGCGGCGATTTCCGTGCTGCTCAGCCTGATCGCGTTGATCGTGTCGGACGTGCTGGCGCGGCGCAGCGGGCGGGGCGTGCATGGCGTTTGACGTCGATGTCGCACTGCGCCGGGGGGACCGCCACGTGGCGCTGGCGTTCGTCGCCGGCGACGGCGCCACCGTGCTGGTCGGGCCGTCGGGCAGCGGCAAGACCAGCGTCCTCGACATGGTCGCCGGGCTGCTGCGGCCAGAGCGGGGGCATGTGCGGGTCGGCGGGGTGACGCTGTTCGATGCCGCCGCGGGCATCGACCTGGCGCCCGAACGGCGGGCGGCGGGCTATGTATTTCAGGAACCGCGGCTGTTCCCGCATCTGAGCGTACACGCGAACATGGTGTACGGGGCGAAGGATGCCGGGCGGCTGGCGGCGACAGCGGCGATGCTGGACATCGCGCACCTGCTCGATCGCTGGCCGCGCACGCTGTCGGGCGGCGAAGCGCGGCGGGTGGCGATCGGGCGCGCGCTGCTGAGCGATGCGAAGTTCCTGCTGCTCGACGAACCGCTCGCCAGCCTGGACCGGGCGCGGCGCGAGGATGCGATGCGCGCGATCGAACGCGTGCGCGACGAAGCGGGGCTGCCTATC
>DASTLZ010000156.1:0-5626 GCA_035714425.1 Sphingomonas sp. | reverse complement strand
TCATTTTGCCGGTGCCAGGAAATCGACCGCGAAGAACACGACCAGCGGGCCGCAGTCGATCGCCACGCGCAGGCCCCGAGTGTCTGGGGATTTGGTCATCTTTCATCCACCGGTATTTGGTCCACCCCGGCGAAGGCCGGGGCCCAGTTGGGAAACGCGCGTCGTGCTCCACCACAGTTCGCCCAACTGGGCCCCGGCCTTCGCCGGGGTGGTGCGTTGCGTCGGGACGCAAATCCACTCACTTGCGCACCCCTTCGACGCCAGCGATGATCCGGCTGACTTCGTGCGCGTCGAAGGGTCTGAGGTCGGTCATGCCTTCGCCGACGCCGATCGCGTGGATGGGCAGGCCGAATCGTTCGGCGGCGGCCACCATCACGCCGCCGCGTGCGGTGCCGTCCAGCTTGGTCATCACCAGCCCGGTGACGCCGGCGACATCCTTGAACACCTCGATCTGGTTCAACGCATTCTGGCCGGTCGTGGCATCGAGGACCAGGACCACGTCGTGCGGCGCTTCGGGGTTGAGGCGGCCCAGCACGCGGCGGATCTTGGCCAGTTCGTCCATCAACTCGCGCTTGTTCTGCAACCGACCGGCAGTGTCGACGATCAGCACGTCGATGCCGGTCGCGGTCGCCTGCTTGACGGCTTCGTAGACGATGCCGGCCGCGTCGCCGCCTTCCTTGCCCGAGATGATCGGCACGCCGACCCGCTCCGCCCACGTCGCCAATTGGCCGATCGCGGCGGCGCGAAACGTGTCGCCGGCGGCGAGCATGACGCCGTAATCCTGTTCCATGAACAGATGCGCCAGTTTGGCGATCGTGGTGGTCTTGCCCGATCCGTTGACGCCGATGACCAGGATCACCTGAGGGCGCGGAAATGCGTCGATTTCCAGCGGCGTGGCGACACTGGCAAGCGCGCGCTCGACTTCCTCCGCCACGACCAGGCGGATGCCCAGTTCCTCCATGTTGCGTTCGAAGCTGCCCTCCGCCAGCCGGCCGCGGATGCGCGTGGCGGTGGCGGGGCCCAGATCGGACGCGATCAGCGCTTCCTCGATATCGTCGAGCGTCGCGTCGTCGAGCCGCGCGGTGCCCAGCCCGGCCAGGTTGCCGACCAGCCGATCGGACGTGCGCCGGAAGCCGCCGATCAGTTTGTCGTGCCAGGACGTCGTCATGCCAATATGCCTTCGAGATAAGTGTCGGTCGCCGCGACGATGCGAACGCGCTGGACGGTGCCGGGTGCCGCGACGATGCGCACCTCGGCGAAATCGGCGGCATGGCCGCGGGTGCCGCCGCGTTCGATCAGCACCGACTGCACGGTGCCGACCTTCGCCGCCAGCCACGCCCGCCGCCGCGCTGCCGCTGCACCCCGCAACCGCGCGGCGCGCGCACGGATAACGGGCGCCGCGACTTGCGGCATGCGCGCCGCCGGCGTGCCCGCGCGCGGCGAATAAGGAAAGATGTGGGCGTGGACGATGTCGCAATCGTCGAGCAGCGCCAGCGTATCGTCGAACGCCGCAGCGGTTTCCGTCGGGAAGCCGGCGATCAGGTCCGCCCCGATCGCGATGTCCGGGCGGATCGCCTTCATCCGTGCGACCAGTGCGACCGCGTCGCCGCGCAGATGGCGGCGCTTCATCCGCTTCAGGATGAGGTCGCTGCCCGCCTGGAGCGACAGGTGCAGGTGCGGCATGACCCGCGGCTCCTGCGTCACCAACGTGAACAGCCGATCGTCGATCTCGCACGAATCGAGCGACGACAGCCGCAGCCGTTCCAGCGTCGGCACCAGGCGCAGGATGCGTTCGACCAGCGAACCCAGCGTCGGGATGCCGGGAAGGTCGTGCCCGTAACTCGTCACGTCGACCCCGGTCAGCACGACCTCGCGGTGGCCGGCATCCACGGCTTGCGCGATCGCATCGATCACCGCGCCGGCGGGCACCGACCGGCTCTCCCCACGCCCGAACGGGATGGCGCAAAAGGTACAGGCATGGTCGCAGCCGTTCTGCACCTCGATCAGCGCGCGGGCGTGGCCGGATATCGGCGGCGCGGCATGGTTTACGCCCCAGCTGGCAGGTGCGGTCTTGGTGCGATTGCCGACGACGCGGTCGACTTCGGCCATTGCGGCGAACCCCTGGGGATCGATTTCGGCAGCGCAGCCGGTGACGACGATTTCGGCATCGGGTCGCGCGCGGCGGGCGCGGCGGACGGCGGCGCGGCTTTCCTTGACGGCCGCGTTGGTCACCGCGCAACTGTTTATCACGACGATATCGCGTCCCGCGATCAGGGCGCGGATCGCCCCGCTCTCGGCGATGTTCAATCGGCAGCCGAGCGTCACCACCTCGGGCTGGGGCATCACGTCCATGCGCGGCGATCTAGGGGGCGGATGATGCCCTGTCCACGAAGCTGTTGCGAAGTCGGCCGGCAAGCCGCCCGAGAGGCTATCCGGCCTGGCGGCGGCTCGCGATGTCGATGACGGGTGCCGCCGCGTCCGAATAGCGCAGCAGCCGCCGCTCGCCGAGCAGCTGGCGCGCCTTGGCCAGGGGCAGGGGGCGGCCATAGAAATAGCCCTGGCCCTTGGCACAGCCCAGCGCGCGAAGCCGGTCCTCGATCGCCTGGTCCTCGATCCCTTCCGCGGTGATCGGCAGGTTCAGGCTCTCGCCCAGCCGGGCGATGGTGTTGACGATGGCGGCGCTTTCGGTGTTGTCGTTGATCGACTGGACGAAGCTCTTGTCGATCTTGATCCGGTCGAACGGCAGCGCGCGCAGATGCGCCAGGCTGGAATAGCCGGTGCCGAAATCGTCGAGCGCGAGGCGGATGCCCTGGTTCTTCAGGCTGCCGACGATCGACTGGGCCAGCGGCAGATTGTCGAACAGCGACGTTTCGGTGATTTCGATTTCCAGGCGATGCGCCGGAAATCCGGTCTCCGTCAGCACCTTGATGATCTTCTGCGCCAGCCATGCGTCTTTGAGCTGTGCAGGCGAGATGTTGACCGACAGCGACAGCGATCCGTCCCAATCGCGTGCGGCGGCAAAGGCCTGGCGCATGATCGACAGCGACAATTCGCCGATCAGCCCGGTTTCCTCCGCGATGGCGATGAAGTCGTCGGGGGGAATCAGGCCGCGGGTGGGATGTTCCCAGCGGGCGAGCACTTCGAAGCCGCTGAGCTTGCCGGTGGTCAGGTCGACCTGCTGTTCGAAATACGGGACGATCTGCCCGGCCGGAATGGCCGTGCGCAACCCGCTTTCCAGGGCGTTGCGGGTTTGCAGGACGCGTTCCATCTCCGGATCGAACCAGGCGAAGCGGCCGCGCCCGGCGGCCTTGGCCGCGTGCATGGCGATGTCGGCGGCGCGCAGCAGGGCGTCACCGGATTGGCGATCGAAATCCGACCGGGCCACGCCGACGCTGGCGCCGATATGCAGCGTCGCCGATTCCAGCTTGAACGGCTGCGCCAGCCGATGGACCAGCCGCTGCGCGATGGTTTCCACCACTTCGGGATAATCGGCATCGAACAACAGCGCGCAGGCGAATTCGTCGGCGCCGAGCCGGGCGGACAGCGTGGCGGTGGGGACGATGGCGGCGATCTCCACGGCGACCTGACGCAGCAGCGCATCACCGACCGCGACGCCGTGCAGGTCGTTGACGCTCTTGAAATTGTCCAGATCGATCAGCAGCATGGCCATCGCCTTGTTGCGCTGTCGGGCGCGTGACAGCATCGCGGCGCCGTCTTCGGACAAGGTGCGCCGGTTCAGAAAGCCAGTCAGGGGATCGCGCGAGGCCAATTGGAACGCACGGGCGTCGGCGTCCGACAATTTGCCCAGCGTCTGGCTGAGAAGACGGTGTCGCTGGCGCGCGAAGATGATGATCGCGACGTTCAGCAGCATTGCGACGAGCAAGCTGCGGTCGAGGCCGGCATCGGTATCAGTCAACAGCGGCGTCAACACGCTGCTGCCGGTGAAGACGAACATCAGCAGGGAAGCGCCGACGATCGGGCCGGTCACGAAGGCCGTGCCGCCATTGCCGATCGCGTCGCGCTCTATGGCGCCCGTGTTGATCGCGCTTTTCGCGTCGAAGCGTCTTTGCGCGATCTTCGTTGCTCTCATGCAAGTCGGCCCCGTGGTTCCAGGATGGCGTCGCACGCCGACCATTTAGAATGTGTAAAGATCGGCGCGGCTTGCATATCCTTTGCGCCTGTTCTATTTCGAGAACGCAGTTCCGTGCGTCGGACGCGAAAGATCACGTACCTTCGGGTACACGCTGGCCGGCGAGGTTTCGCCCGCCGGCGCTTTTGCGTTTGGCGATAGCGGATTTTCCTGGCGGTTCGAGGGTAGCTTATGTTCGACAGTCTCAGCGATCGGCTCGGCGGCGTTTTCGACCGCCTGCGCGGTCGCGGTGCGCTGACCGAAGCAGACGTGCGCACCGCCATGCGCGAAGTGCGCGTCGCTTTGCTGGAAGCGGACGTGGCGCTGCCGGTCGCGCGCAAGTTCGTCGACGACGTCACCGAACAGGCGATCGGCCAGAACGTCCTGCGTTCGATCACGCCGGGGCAACAGGTCGTCAAGATCGTCCACGACGCGCTGGTCGCGATGCTCGGCGCCGACGAAAGCGAGCTGCTGCTGGACGTGACGCCGCCGGCCGTGGTGATGATGGTCGGCCTGCAAGGGTCGGGCAAGACGACGACGACGGCCAAGATCGCCCGCCGCCTGACGAAGCGCCAGGGCAAGAAGGTGCTGATGGCGTCGCTCGACGTCAATCGCCCCAACGCGCAGGAACAGCTGGCCACGCTGGGCACCCAAGGCGAGATCGCGACGCTGCCGATCGTCGCCGGGCAGATGCCGGTGGAGATCGCGCGGCGCGCGATGCAGGCGGCCAGGCTGCAGGGTTATGACGTGCTGATGCTCGACACTGCCGGACGGCTGCACGTCGACCAGGCGTTGATGGACGAGATGAAGGCGGTTGCCGACATCGCGACGCCGCACGAGATCCTGCTGGTGGTCGATGCGCTGACCGGGCAGGACGCGGTCAACGTCGCGCAGAATTTCGCCGATCAGGTGCCGCTGACCGGTGTCGTGTAGACCCGGATGGACGGCGATGCGCGTGGCGGTGCGGCGCTGTCGATGCGCGCGGTCACCGGCAAGCCGATCAAGTTCGCGGGGACCGGCGAGAAGATGGATGCGCTGGAGGCGTTCCATCCCGATCGCGTTGCCGGGCGCATCCTGGGCATGGGCGATGTCGTGTCGCTGGTCGAACGCGCCGCGGAATCGATCCAGCAGGACGATGCCGAACGCATGGCCGCCAAGATGGCCAAGGGTCAGTTCGACATGAACGACCTGCGCGCGCAGCTGGCGCAGATGTCGCGGATGGGCGGCGTCGGCGCGCTGGCGGGGATGATCCCCGGCCTGAAAAAAGCGCAGACGGCGATGGCCAACGTGCCCGGCGGCGACAAGATGCTGGTCCATATGGACGCGGTGATCGGATCGATGACGCTGAAGGAGCGAGTAAAGCCCGAACTCATCAACGCCAAGCGCAAGATCCGCATCGCCAAGGGGTCGGGGACGACGGTGCAGGAGGTCAACAAGCTCCTGAAGATGCACCTCGAAATGTCGACCGCGATGAAGAAGATCAAGAAAATGGGCGGG
>DASTLZ010000155.1:0-21972 GCA_035714425.1 Sphingomonas sp. | reverse complement strand
CCGCGTCAGACCCCGAGGTCCAGCTGGCGGGAGAGCGTCGCGTGGAAGCCGTCGGCGAAGCGATTGAGCCGCGCCTCGATACGGTTGATGCCGTGGCTGAAGCGGTTGTACGCGATCACCGCCGGGATCGCCGCGAACAGGCCGATCGCGGTCGCGAACAGCGCTTCGGCGATCCCCGGCGCCACCACCGCCAGCGACGTGTTCTGCGCCGCCGCAATGCTGGTGAAGCTCCGCATGATGCCCCACACCGTGCCGAACAGCCCGACGAACGGCGCGACCGAGCCGACCGTCGCCAGCACGTTCAACCGATCCGACAGCTTGTCGATCTCGCCCGCCACCGCTGCGCCCATGGTGGTCGCCAGCCGCTCGCGCGTGCCGCTCTTGTCGATCGTGCCGCCCGCGGTCGAGCGACGCCACTCGGTCACGCCCGCCGCGAACACGCGCGCGGACGGCAGGTCGTTCTCGCCCTCCGCCTTGTAGAAGACGTCGATATCCTCGGCCTTCCAGAAATCGCGCTCGAACCGCACCATGTCCTTGCGCGTCTTGCCGATCCGCCGCCAGAACGCGACGATCAGCGCCCAGGTCCAGATGCTGGCGAGCAACAGCCCGATCATCACGCCCTTCACCACCCAGTCGGCCTGGAGGAACAAGTGGATCGGCGACAGCGTCGCGCTATCCATAGTCAACACCGGATTCATGCTTCCCCCTGCCAGACTAGGCGTTCGTAGATATCGATCCATGCGCGTGGCTGGCGGCGTGGGCGACCGTTGGGAGCGACCAATGCCGCCACAATGTCCGCCTCGGCCAAGACAAGCCCGTCGCGCATGACCCTTTGATGAATGGCGACCCCGGCTGCGCGGACCTGCACGATCCGCGAGACGACCAGCAGTGCGTCGTCGAGCCGGGCGGGAGCCGCATAGCGGATGGCGACGCTCGCGATCGCGTAGGAGCCTTCGCCCGCCTCGAACGTGGCCCGCTGGTCGATCCCGCCCAGCCGCAGCATGTCGGACCGCGCACGTTCCATGTAGCGCAGGTAGTTGGCGTGATAGACCGCGCCCGACAAATCGGTGTCTTCGAAATACACGCGCACCGGAAACCGGTGCTCGCGCCCTTCGAAGCGGCCTTCCGCCGGTCGATCTCGATCCTCTGCCATTCCCGCGGCTGTTAACCCAACATCTGCAGGGAAGAAAGCGGGTTGCGGTTGGTCCTACTGGAAGACGCTTGGGTCAAGCTTCAGCTGCGGGCGAGGCTGCGCGGGCGGCACCGGCTGCGAGATCGGCTGGAGGCGCGCCTGCGTGATCGTCTGCACCGTCATGTTCGATGCATATTGACGCGAGGCCATCACCGACTGCGGCTGGATCATCGGACGCGGTACGGCCCGGCCGCGCCAAGCATCGACCGCGCGGTAGAAATCGGTGAACGGACGCTCCAGCGCCGGCAGGTTCTGTGCGGCGAACGCGGGCAGCGCCTCCGTCGACAGACCGGCGCTCTGGGCGAGAACCGTTCCCGCCGCCGCGCAGAAATCGTTGCGCGCAGGCGACTGCGAGAAGAAATTGTACAGCCGGGTCATCGAATCGTCGTAGCGATCCTGCCAGTCGCCGCCGCCCGACTTATACTCGCTGGCATAGGTCGCCTCGGCCTTGGCGAGCACCGGCTTCTGTGCCGACAGCAGCGCGTTGTAGCCGGCGATGATCGCCACCTCCTGCGGCCCCCGGCACGCGAGCGCAGCGACGTTGAGTGCGGCACGCAGATGCCAGACCTTGGCGGCGGCCGTCAGATTGCGATTCGGGGTCGGATAGGTGCCATCCGCCAGTGCGACCGGAATCACGATCGTCGGCGATGCGCCCTTGGGCATCGTCGGTGCGGGTACCGGCACCATGATCACGGGCGGCGCGACGGCCGCCACGGTCCGGGGCTTCGACGTGCACCCGGCCAGCAGACCCAGCGCGGTAATGGACAGCAACGCAAACCGACGACTCATCACAACTACCTCGCAACGTCCCCCGACGGGACATGTTTGGCATGCAGAAGGTTAACGAGCCGTAAGCCGAATGCCGTTTGCGGCGAGTGGAGAAGAGGCAGGGTGGGGGTTGTGCCAGGGTGCGGGCTTGGGCCATTCCCCGCGTCACTTCTACCCGGCGAAGGCCGGGGCCCAATAGGGAAGGTTGAGGTAACAGAGCGCAGCGTGGATCAGCAACGTCTCCCAATTGGGCACGGCCGTCGCCGGAGTGGTGCTGGATGAAACCGACTGGCTCAACATAAGAGGCGCCGCCATCTCGATCCTCCCCCGCCAGGAGGAGGTGGCGCCGGAGGCGACGGAGGGGGAGGACACGGAACAGAGGTCGGCATCAACCTCCCCCTCCGTCAGGCAAGAGCCTGCCACCTCCCCCTTGCGGGAGAGGATCAGCAGTTACACCGCGCGCGCCTCCAGCGCAGCGGCCGCCTGCGCCATCAACCCGCCGATGATCTCGGCCACCGGCTCCTCGCGCTTGACCATGCCGACCGACTGGCCCGCCATCACCGAGCCATGCTCGACATCGCCGTCGATCACCGCGCGACGCAGCGCGCCCGCCCAGTAATGCTCGATCTGCAACTGCGCCTCGGCCATTTCCACGCGGCCACCGTCAAGATGCCCGGCAACCTCACGCTGCTTCGCCGTGAACAGCTCGCTCGACGCGTTCTTCAGCGCACGCACCGGTATCACGGGGAGGCGCGCATCGATTTGCACGCTGGCGATCGCATCGCGCGCCGACGCCCGGATGAACGCCTTCTTGAAATTGGCATGCGCGATCGATTCGGTCGCGCACACGAACAACGTGCCGAGCTGGACGCCCGCCGCACCCATGTCGAGATACCCGGCAATCGCCTCGCCGCGACCGATCCCGCCGGCGACGAACACGGGGACCTGCTCCGCGATCTCGGGCAGCATCTCCTGCGCGAGCACGCTGGTCGAGACCGGACCGATATGGCCGCCAGCCTCCATCCCCTCGATCACCAGCGCATCGACGCCGCTGCGGATCAGCTTCTTCGCGAGCGCCAGCGCCGGCGAGAACGCGATCAGTTTCGCGCCGGTTTCCTTGATCGCCTCGATGCTGCCCTTGGGCGGCAGGCCACCCGCGAGCACGACATGGCCGACCTTGTGCTTGGCGCAGACCGCGATCAGTTCGAACAGGTCGGGGTGCATGGTAATGAGGTTCACGCCGAACGGCCGCTGCGTCAGCGCCTTTGTGCCGGCGATCTCGGCATCGAGCAGCGCCGTCGTCATCGCCCCGCACGCGATCACGCCGAAGCCGCCGGCGTTGGAGATCGCCGCGACCAGATGCCGCTCGCTCACCCACGACATCGCGCCCGCCATCACCGCATAGTCGACGCCCAGAAACGCCGCGCCCCGCGCCATGCGCCGGTGCAGGCGATCCATTCCGGCGTCGTGATCGGCGTGGGACGCAGGGGCGGAGGTGAGCGTATCGGTCATGCCCCGTCCATGAACCCGCAGCTTGCGCGAAAGCAAGCCTTACGCCGTCGCATTCGTTACGCAGCCGTGCTAGTCACGCAGCATGTACAATGGCCAATCCACCCTGGAACGCGCGTTCGAACTCGCTCGCACGGGCACCTGCCGGACGATCGACGACATCCGCCGCCAATTGACCCGCGAAGGTTTCGAACTGGTCCACGCGCACGTCAGCGGCGGCATGGTGACGCGCCAGCTGAAAGACCTGATGACCAAGCGTATGGAATCGGGTGAACACCCCTCCAGCGGCCCGACGCCCGACGACGAAGCCCCCCTACCGCAACTCCATCCGGTGCCCGAGGCGTAAGAGGCCGTTCCCGCCACGCGCTGCTTCGCGCGTTCATTCAGATCTCGTCCGACACGTCCGCCATATCGGCCGTCTCTTCGCCGGCGCTGACATCATGCGGGCCGACGTGGACGCGCACGCCCGATACGCTGGCCGGTCGCGGCGCTTGGGGGGGGGCGAAGGCGCCGCGGTGGATGCTGATGCCGATCGCGCCGGCGGCGTCCGTCTCGGGGCGGTTGCCGTAATGCACGCTCACGCCCGCCAGGGCGACCGGCGCGACATAAGGCGCGGCGACCTGCGGCTCGACCCCGGCATAGGATTGGCGGAACGCCAGCGCATCTTCCATGCCGCTGCGCCAGCGATAAAAGATGTGCGCGCCCACCTGCGTGATCCGCGCCATGCTCGCCGCCCACCACGGCAGCACGTAATTGGCATGGTAATAGGTCGCGGAGCCCACCGCTGAGAACACGTCGCCCGACAGCGCGGCATCGGCGACGTCCGCCGCGCGCGCCCAGGCGCTGTCGTCGCGCCGGCCGTTCATCGATCCGTCGCAGGTGAAGCTGAACTGGCACCCCGTCCGCCGCTCCGACCCCTGATACACCACGCCGCACACGCTTTTCGGGAAAGCCCGATCGCGCACGCGGTTCAGCACGACTTGCGCGACGGCACGCTGGCCGTCGCGGTCCTGCGACCGTGCTTCGTAATAGACCGCTTCGGTCAGACATTCGCGCGCGCGCGCGGCATCGTCGTCGGTGCGCGCGGCCAGCTGAAACGGCGGCGCGGCGATCAACGGCGCCGGCGCCGCATCGGGCGTCAGCACGTCGCGCGGCACGCCCGTCGGCACGCGCAGCGCGAGACGGCGGAGCAATGTTCGTGCATCGGGTTCGGGCAACAGCCGGACGATACGCTGCCCCCCTTGCGCGCCCTTCGGCGGTGTCAACGGCACGCACGACGTCGCCATCACCAGCGCGGGCACGCCGATGGCGATCGCGCGGGACAGGCCGGTAACGGCGCCGGGGAGTAATGTCGTCACGCCGCCGGCCATAACTGCGCGCGGTTAGAACGGAGTTAAGCAGGCCAACTGGCGCACGGGGAGCTCGACCAGTATAGGCTGTGGCCCGCGATGCCCGATCTCTCCCACATCCCCACCGTCTTTCCGAAAATCTTTCTGGTGGTACTCGCGCTCGTCGTGTTCGGCGCGCTGGTGCGCCGCGTGCCGGTGCTCGGCACCTTGGTGTCACTGGTCACCTGGGTCGGGGTGATCGGCCTGCTGATCGTCGCGCTGGGCCAACAAAGCACCATCAGCCCCTATCTCGACCGGGCGATGCGGGCGCTGAAGATCGGCGGGCAGGAGGTCGTCGGCACCGACCTGCACATCCGCATGGCGCCGGACGGCCATTTCTGGGTGCGTGCGCGCTTCGGCGGGGTGGAGCGGCGGATGCTGATCGACAGCGGCGCGACGCAGACCGCGCTGTCCACCGCCACCGCCGCCGCGGCGGGGCTGACGGTGCGCGATCCCGCGATCCCGATCCTGATGCGCACTGCCAACGGCACGGTCGTGGCCCAGACCGCGACGATCCCCGAATTGCGCATGGGCAGCATCGTCGCGCGCGATCTGGCGGTGGTGGTCGCCCCCGGTCTGGGCGACACCGACGTGATCGGCATGAACCTGCTGTCGCGGCTGAAATCCTGGCGAGTCGAGGAACAGGTTCTGATCCTGGTCCCGCATCATCCCCAGCCGGTCGAGACCCCCGCCTGATGGCCGACATGCTCTCCCTCGACGCTGCACGGGTGCGCGACGCCGCCGATCCGTTCGCGGAGGTGCGCGATGCCTTCGCCTTGCCCGACGACCTGATCTACCTCGACGGCAATTCCCTCGGCGCCTTGCCCCGCGCCACCGCACCGCACGTCGCGCTCGTCGTCCAGCGGGAATGGGGCGAGGGCCTGATCCGCAGCTGGAACACCCACCGCTGGATCGATGCCGCGCGCGATCTGGGCGCACGCATCGCGCCGCTCGTCGGCGCCGCGCCGGACGAGCTGCTCGTCGCCGATTCGACGTCGGTGAACCTGTTCAAGCTGATCGCCGCCGCGTGCCGGGCCGCACCCGACCGCCACGTCATCCTGTCCGAACCGGGCAATTTCCCGACCGACCTGTATGTCGCGCAAGGGGTCGCGGGCATGCTGCCCGGCCGCGTCGTGCGCACCGTGGCGGCAGACGCGATCGCCGACGCGATCGACGCCGACACCGCGGTCGTCCTGCTCACCCACGTCCATTACAAGACCGGGCGCAAGCTCGACATGGCCGTTCTCACCGCCGCAGCCCATGCGAAAGGCGCGCTGATCGTGTGGGATTTGAGCCATAGCGTCGGCGCGGTGGCCGTCGATCTGAACGGATGCGGCGCCGATCTCGCGGTCGGCTGCGGCTACAAATATCTGAACGGCGGCCCCGGCGCCCCGGCGTTCCTGTACGTCGCGCGGGCGTTGCAGGCGCGGCTGCATTCGCCATTGTCGGGCTGGATGGGCCATGCCGCCCCGTTCGCGTTCGGCGACGATTACGCCCCCGCCCCCGGGATCGGCCGTTTCCAATGCGGCACGCCCCCGACTCTCGCGCTCGCCGCATTGGCGCAAGGGATCGCGCCGTTCCACGCGATCGACGCGCCGGCGCTGTTCGCCAAGGGGCAGGCGCTGTGCGACCTGTACATCGGCCTGGTTGAGGCGCGCTGCCCGGCGTTACGCCTGGTCACGCCGCGTGACGCCGCGGCGCGCGGCAGTCATGTGTCCTTCGCCCACGCGCAGGCCTATGCCATCTGCCAGGCGCTGATCGCGCGCGGGGTGATCGGCGATTTTCGCGACCCCGACATCCTGCGCATGGGCTTCACCCCGCTCTACACCCGCTTCGCCGACGTCTGGCGCGCGGTCGATGTGCTGGCGGACGTGATCGCGACGCAGGCGTGGGACGACCCTGCCTACCGAGTGCGCGCCACCGTCACGTGAGCAGCGCGATCAGGCGCGCGCGCGGGTATTCCTCGGTCACCAAAGTCAGCGACGCCGCCGGATCGGCGCCATCGGGCAGAGCGATTTCGTCGGCGGCGGTGCGCGCCGTCTCCAGCGTATCGGTCCATGCCTCGACCATCACGTCGACGAATTTCGCCCCCGTCGGCCCCGGCCGCACGCCGTTCACGACGATGCGCGTAAAGCCTGCCGCCACCATCTGCGCCACCACGGCCGCCTCGTCCAGCACCGCGCCCGGTGTCAGCGTCATCAGCCGCACCAGCTTGAACCGCCCGCGCGCGCCCCCGTGTGCGCCGTCGTGCACCACCCGAGCGTCGCAGAGCATTCGCGCCACGCCGGCGTCATCGACGAAGCGCGGCTCGTCGGGGCGCAGATGCTCGCGGTAATATCGCGTCGCGGTGGACGCCTGCATGTGCGCGATATCGTCGAACCACAATTCGGTCAGCAGGTCGCGCTCGACCGCATGCGGCCCGTGGGCGGCGTAGGCGCCGTCGACGACGTGGTTCTGGACATAGTCGCTGGGCATCGGCCCGCAATCGGCCGGGGGCAGGACGACCATGCGCCCATGTCCGTCGCGCAGATGCGCATGCGCCGCGGCACGGGTGCGGCCGGGTGCCCGCCGCCCGAGAATGAACAGCTTCAGCACCTTATCTGAACTTGTACCCGACGCGCAAGCCATAGGTGCGCGGCGGCGTGAAGGTGCTGGACAGCGATTCCCCGGTGGTGTCGGCAAATTGCGCGAAAGTCTTGATCGCATTGTCGGTGATGTTGCGCACGAAGCCGGTGATCGACCAGCGATCGTCCATGTCGGCCAGCGCCACGGATGCGTCGAACGACCAATTGTTGCCGGTGTTCTGCTGCGGCAGGTAATCGAAGCCGATGACCGCGTTTGAACGATAGCGGCCCTCGCCCGACACCACGACCTTGACCGTGTCGAGCGGGATGGTCTGGTCCAGCCCGGCGTTGATCGACCATCTCGGCGAATTGTAGCTGGGCTTGCCGGCGCAATCGATCGCGAACAGCGCCGCCGTCCCTTGCGTCGTCGGCGACACCGCGCAGCCGCTGACTGGCGGCAGGGACGTCGGCCCACGTGGGACGAAATAGGTGAAGCGCTCCACCTTGCTGTCCAGATATTGCACGGTCGCGCTCAACAAGGTGTTGCGCGTCGCCAGCACCTGCGCCTCGACATCGATACCCTTCAGGGTCGAACTTCCGATATTCTCGGTGAAGTAATTCGAATTGCCGGTGCCATCCACTCCGAAGTGCGACACCTGCTGGTTGCGGTATTTCCAGTAGAACGCCTCGATGTTCAACTGCACCTTGTTGTCGAACAGGCGGTTCTTCGATCCGATCGTATAGGCGTCGACGAATTCCGGCTGGAACGTCTCGCGCCCGACTGCGGTGGAAAACCCGCCGGAGCGATATCCGGTCTCATAGCTGGCATAGAGCAGCGAACGCGGCGCCAGATCGTATTCGGCCGCCAGGCGGTACGTGAAGCGGCCCCTGCTCAGTTCCGCATTCACCTGATTGGGGATGAAGAAGAGGATGTTGCCGCGGTTGCCGTAGGGCACCGTGCCGCGTGGGCCCGGAATCGTCGGCGCGCCGGGAACCTGGTCCAGCCGCTCGACGACGGGCACCGACGGACCGCCGAAGCAGCCGGGGCCGGTCGGCGGCGGCGGCGCGGCGCACAATTCGACCAGCGTCTGGACGGCGCCGTCGAACTGCTTCTTGTCCTGGGTATAACGCCCTCCGCCGACCAGGCGGAATGCGTCGCTCACATTCGCGGTGATCCGGCCGAACGCGGCATAGGATTGCGTGTCGGACGTGAAATCCTGAAAGGACGTGATCTGATATTGGTTGATGCCGTATTTGCCGTCGACCCGCTCGTCGAAATAATAGATCCCCGCCAGCCAGTCGAACATGCCGACGCGCTTGCCCTGCAACCGCAACTCGACGCTGCCCTGATCGTCCTTCTCGCGAGTCAGCGCACCCTGGAACGACGGCCCGTTGAACAACAGGTCTAGGGTGGATCGGCGCACCGCGGGGATCAGCGTGACCGTGCCGATGCCGGTTTCCAGCCCGAATTCGGCGGTGACGCCCCAATAATGATTGTCCAGATACGGCGTCTTCAGCGGCGCGGGGTTGATGAAGCTGCCCGGGATCACCTGCCGCGCGAAGAAGGCGCGCGCGGCGGGCGACAACAGGCCGCTGTACGGCCCGAGATTCGCCGGCTGGAACGTGTAATTGGGCGGCGAGGTGGGGGTCGCCGGGCTGCCCGGCGTGAAGCGCTCGACGCCCAGATAGCTCGCGCCGACGCCGATCCCGCCTTGATGCGAATAATCGGCGGCGATGCGCATGGTGAAGGTGTCGGTCGGCTGGACGAGCAGCTGGACGCGCAGGCCCTGCCCCTTCTCGTCCGACGTACCGTCTTCGTTATACCCGTCGCGGTCGACGATCTTGCCCGACACGCGCAGCGCCGCCTGGCTGCCCAGCGCGATGTTCGACACCAGTTCGATGTCCTTGGCATCGTAATTGCCATATCCCAACTGCACCGCGGTCGACGTCTCGCCGATCTTCGGGCGCACGGGGATCACGTTGATCGCGCCCGCGGTCGCGTTGCGGCCGTACAGCGTGCCCTGTGGCCCTTTGAGCACTTCGATCCGCTCCAGGTCGAAGAACGTGCCGGTCGTCGACGTCGGCCGGCCCAGGTAAACGCCGTCGAGGTTGAACGCGACCGCCGGGTCCGAATAGCCGTTGTTGGTGAAATTGCCCACGCCGCGCACGAAGAACGTGGTATTCGCGCCGCCGCCCTGCTGCACCGTCAGCGATGGCGCCGCGGCATTGAGGCTGGCGGCGGTGATGACGCCGGCGGATGCCAGGTCGGCCGCGGATACGACATCGATCGCGACGGCCGCACGCTGCGCGGTTTCCTCGCGGCGCTGCGCCGTCACGATGATGTCGGTCAGGCCGGAGGCTTCTTCGGGGGGCGGATTTTCCGACGACGTCGTCACCGTCTGCGGCACCGGCTCCGCCGTCTGTGCCATCGCCGCGTGGCTGGCACCCAATGCCAATGTCGCCAGAGTCGCCTTGAAAGCCCGTCCGCCCATCGTCGAATATCCTCATCCCGGCGCGGTCGGCTCGTCGTGGCACGCTCCGCGGTAGAGCGGCTTATGGACACGCCCGGCATCATTCACAAAGACGTTTGTTTTTATCGGTTGGTATTCACCGAACGAAAGCATCGCGTGGCGAGCGCCTCACGCATGGTCGCCCTGCTCGCGCAACCGCTGGCGCAGCCACGACAGCCCGGGATCGGCGACGCGCGCCGAATGATATTGCACCATCTCGCGCATCACCGGGATCGGGAACGGCAGCGGCGCCAGCGCGATCGGATAATGGCCGGCCATCGCGGTCGCCAGCCGCTTGTGCATCACCGTCAGCCGCTGCGTCCCGATCACCAGCCACGGCACGACCGCAAACGACGACGCGACCACTTCCACGCGGCGATGCTTGCCCAGCATCTCGATCTGCCGATCGCTGAACACCGACGTGCGCTGATGCCCGATCGCGACCTGGATATGCCCCGCCGCCAGGAACGCGGCTTCGTCCATCTTGTCGGGGAACAGCGGATTGCCCGTCCAGCCGACGACGACATGATCCTCATCCAGCAGAAATTCGGCGGGCATGTGCCGCCCGATATAATCCTCTGGCGTGATGATGATGTCGATCAGCCCCTGCTCCAGCTGGTGCAGGCTCTGACCGTCGTTCAGCAGCAATTCCAGCCGCACGCCCGGTGCCTCATCGGCGAAGCGGCGGGCCAGCGGCGCCAGCACCGCCGCCGCCATGTAATCCGACGAACAGATCTTGAACGTGCGCTGCGACGTGGCCGGATCGAACGCGTTCGACGTCGCGATCAGCGTGTCGACGGCGCGCAGCGCTTCCTTCACTTGCGGCAGCAGCGTCTCGGCATAGGGCGTCGGGAACATGCGCTTGCCGTGGACGACCAGGATGTCGTCGCCGAAATAATCGCGCAGCCGCCGCAGCGCGGAACTGATCGCCGGCTGGCTCAGGTTCAACTGTTCGGCCGACCGCGACACGCTGCGCGTCTCCAGCAGGATCGCGAACACGCCCAGCAGGTTGAGGTCGAGGCCCTTGAACTTCATCGCCCGGCGCTACGCCGCCCCCGTTCGACACTGGCCCCGAAACGTCCCTCGAACGCCAGCGCGGACAGCGGCTTGCGATCGCTCGGCGCCTCGCGGCCGCGCAGCGGTTCGGGCAGGGTCGCGGGGTCGCCGATCCGCCCGATCGCCACTGCACATTCGATGCGGAACCGCTCCGGCACGCCCAGCGCGTCTTGCGCCTTGGCGAAATCGACGCCGCTCATGCCGTGGGTATGAAACCCCATGCGCGTGGCCTGGAACGCCATCGACGCCCACCCCGCGCCTGCGTCGAAACTGTGGCTGTGCGAAGGCTTCGCTTCCGCATCCGGGCTCGGCTGCATCAGCGTGTCGGATGCGATCACGACCAGCGCCGACGCGCTCTTCGCCCAGGATTGGTTGAACGGGATCAGCACCGCCAGCAGCGCATCGAACGCCGGCGTATCGCGCAGGCCATAGATAAAACGCCACGGCTGCATGTTATACGCCGACGGTGCCCAGCGTGCCGCCTCCAGCAGGGTCATCAGCGTCGCCTCGTCCATAGCGGACCCGTCGAACGCGCGCGGGGACCATCGGTCGGTGAACAGCGGGTCGATCGGATAATCGGCATTACGGGTCATGGGCGATCCTTCGTCGATACGGCGGCTGCGCGGGCGCATATCCGCAAAACCCGGCGACCATGCCAAGCCAGGCTGCGCCTGTCACGCCGACACGCAACCGTCACGCAAAACCGCACGGCCTGTCACAATCGCGCGTTAGGCAGCGGCCATCGTGAAAGGCGCGGGGGAGTACCGCCGATGACGCAGGATGCCATGACACCGACGGGCGCGATCCTCGATTTCGTCGCCCCACTGCGGCCGGAAAGGCCCGCACCCGACGTCGCGGCGCGCCAGCGCTATCGCACTATCTGGATTTCGGATGTCCATCTGGGCACGCGCGGCTGCAACGCGGCGATGCTCGTCGACTTCCTCGATCATGTCGACAGCGACCAATTGTACCTGGTCGGCGACATCATCGATGGCTGGCGCCTGAAAAAGCGCTTCTATTGGCCGGCCGCGCACAACGACGTGGTCTGGCGCCTGCTGAAACGCGCGAAACGCGGCACCCGCGTCATCTATATCCCCGGCAACCACGATGAAGTGTTCCGCCAATTCTCCGGCCTCGATTTCGGCGGCATCACCGTTCGGCGCAAGGCGATCCACGAAACCGCCGACGGGCGTCGCCTGCTGGTGCTGCACGGCGATGAATTCGATGCGGTCACGTTGGCACAGCCGTGGATCGCGCACGTCGGCGACGCTGCCTACACCGCGCTGATGCTGCTCAACCGCTGGATGAACGGCGCACGGCGGCGGCTCGGCATGCCCTATTGGTCGCTCTCCAAACATGCCAAGTCCAAGGTGAAGAACGCCGTCGCCTTCATCTCCCGGTTCGAGGAGGTAGTGGCGCATGCCGCGGGCAGCCGCGGCGTCGACGGCGTGGTGTGCGGCCATATCCACACTGCCGAAGCGCGCGAAATCGGCGGCATCGCCTATTACAACGATGGCGACTGGGTGGAGAGTTGCACCGCGCTGGTCGAACATGCCGACGGGCGGATGGAATTGCTCCATTGGGCCGACGTGATCGCTGCGCGCGAAGCGCCGCCATCCTCGGGCCACGGTACCCCGTCCGCCCCTGCACCGCTGGCTGCCTGATGCGGATCGCGATCGTCACCGACGCCTGGGCCCCGCAGGTGAACGGCGTCGTGCGCACCCTACAAGCCGTGCGGCGCGAGGTGGAGGCGATGGGCCATGCCGTTCTGGTCCTCTCGCCCGATCGTTTCCGATCGATTCCCTGCCCGACCTACCCGGAAATCCGGCTCGCGATGCCGGCCACGCGCGCGATCGGGCGGCTGATCGAGGATTTCGCCGCCGATGCGGTGCATCTGTCGACCGAAGGGCCGCTGTGCCTTGCCGCACGGCGCTGGTGCCTTACGCGCGCGCGACCGTTCACCACCGCCTATCACACCCAATTTCCCGATTATGTCGCGGCACGCACCGGTGCCGATCCGAAATGGGTCTGGCGCTACATCCGCTGGTTCCACCGGCCGGCGGCGGCGATCCTCGCCTCCACCGACACGGTGGCCGCCACGCTGCGGGCGCATGGCCTCGGCCAGGTGCGCCCCTGGGGCCGCGGCGTCGATCTGTCGCTGTTCCGCCCGGACGGACCCGCCGATCCTTCGCTCCGCGCGCTTGCCCACCTCGGGCCGGTGCAGCTCTATGTCGGCCGGGTCGCGATCGAAAAGAATATCGAGGCGTTCCTGGCGTCCGACCATCCCGGCAGCAAGATCGTCGTCGGCGATGGCCCCGCCCGCGCCGATCTCGCGCGGCGCTATCCGCACGTTCGCTTCACCGGCGTGCTGTCGGGACATGCACTCGCGGCCGCCTATCGCGCCGCGGACGTCTTCGTCTTTCCCAGCCGCACCGACACGTTCGGCCTGGTCATGGCCGAAGCGATGGCATGCGGCCTGCCCGTCGCGGCGTTCCCGGTTCCCGGCCCGCTCGACGTGCTCGACGCGCGCGTCGGCGCGATGGACGACGTCCTGGCCCGCGCCATCGCGCGCGCAGCCTTGCTGTCCCCGGCCGATTGCGCGGCGAAGGGCGCGACGTTCGCCTGGGCGGCCAGCGCGCGCGAGTTCCTCGACGCACTCGTCCCCCTTCCCGCGACAGCCCGCCGCCTGGCCGCCTGACCGCCCACCCGATGTGTCTTCGATCCGTCACGAAACGGTAGCGAACCTGTCGCGCGCGCATCCTACCGCCCCGCAACGACGAAGGGCCGGGGCGCCCTTCCTCAAAAGGGGGTTTACGTCTTTGCGCACTTTGGCTCTTCCCGCGCTTCTCGCCGGGGCATCGCTGCCGGCCGTCTGCCAGCCCGCCTCCGCCGCACCCGCGCCGGCCGATATCCCTGCCGACGCGGCTGCCGAGGCCGAACCGCCCGAAGTCGTCGTCACCGGCACTGCGCTCGGCGAACGCCGCGCCATCGCCGAAAAGCGCGCGTCGGACAATCTGGTCGAGGCGCTCTACGCCAATGACGTCGGCAAATTGCCCGATCAGAACGTCGCGGAGGCCGTGCGCCGCCTGCCCGGCATCTCCGTCGCCAACGATCAGGGCGAGGGCCGCTACGTCATCATCCGCGGCATCAATCCCAATCTGGTCAACGTCGTCCTCAACGGCCTGACCCTGCCCGCGCCCGAGCCCGACGGCCGCCAGGTGAAGCTCGATGACATCCCGTCCGCGCTCATCAACTCGGTCGTCGTCACCAAATCGCTGACCGCGGATCAGGATGCCAATGCCATCGGCGGCGAAGTCAACATCCGCACCTTGACCGCGTTCGATCGCAACAAGCCCGCTTTCGCCGACGCGCGCATCCAATATGGGTCATACCATCTGAACGGCGGCCACCCGTATGAAGGCGACATCCAGGTCGGCGGCCTGTTCGGCCCGGATCGTCAGTTCGGCGCCGTCCTGTCGGTCAATTATTCGAACCGCCCGATCGAATCGGAAAATTTCCAGGGGTCGACCAACTGGCGCGTCCCCGCCGCGCGCAGCGGCACGACCGTGACGAACGCGAACCAGAGCTATGTCGTCCCCGACGGCGCGGGCCTGCGCGATTACAATCTGACGCGCATCCGCAAGGGCGTTGTCCTGAACCTCGATTGGCGGCCGACCGACACGACGAAACTGTTCCTGCGCGGCACCCTGTCGCGCTTTTCCGACGACGAAGTCCGCGACCAGTTCCTGATCGACAACCAGACGGTATTCAGCAACCAGACGCCGACGACCGGCACCTTCACCGGCCGCGGCAGCGTCCGCGTGCGGGTGCGGCAGGAAATCGACCAGACCAAATCGCTTCAAGGCGGCGGCACGTTCGCGCTGGGCGCCGCCACGCTCGATCTGTCGGGCGCCTGGACGCGCGCGCAAAAACGCGATCCGCTGCGCTCCGAATATAATTTCCGCACCGGCGGCACCGCGCTCACTGTGAATTACGACATTTCCGACACGCCGTATTTCTTCACGCCCACGGTGCAACCCGGTGCCAATCCCGGCTCGTACAATCTGAACAGCGTGAATTACGATCAGCGCCTCGCCGTCGAAACGCTGTGGCAGGGCCGCGCGGACCTGACCGTGCCGCTCGCGATGGGCGAAGGCTCGACGATCAAGGTCGGCGGCAAATATCTCGACCGCCGCAAGACCAACGACCGCGCGTTTGTCACGTACGGCCTGACCAGCGGCCGTGCCTTCACGCTGGCAAGCGTCGCTTACACCGGCGACACCAGCTTCTACGACGGCCGATATCCGTTCGGCCCGCGTATCGATTACGACGCGGCGCAGGCGTTCCTCGCCGCCCGCCCCGGCACCGTCACGCTCAACCTCGCCAGCTCGATCGCGAACAGCCTGGCCAACGACTATGACGTGCGCGAGTGGATCGCGGCGGGCTATGCGATGGCGACGCTGAAGTTCGACAAGCTCACTCTGCTGCCCGGTGTCCGCGTCGAACACACCAGCGACCGGTCGAAAGCCAAACTGGCCACCGCCACGTCACCGCTGACGCAGGATTATAACAGCTTCGGCGCGAAGGATTACACCAATGTCTTCCCCGGCCTGAACGCGCGCTACGACGCGACCGAGCGGCTCGTCCTGCGCGGCGCGGCGACCACGGCGATCGGCCGCCCCAATTACCCGGATCTGTCCCCCTTCGTCTCGGTCGACAATACCACCAGCCCGCGCCCCACGGTGACCCTCGGCAATCCGGCGCTGTCGCCGTACAAGGCGATCAATCTCGATCTCGCCGCCGAATATTACCTGCCGGGTCAGGGCCTGATCTCGGTCGGGCTATTCTACAAAAAGATCGACGACCCGATCTATAGCCAGCGTCAGGTGAACGCGTCCGGCACGTTCGGCGGGCAGAGCTTCACCGGCGTCGATTTCGTCCGCCCGCTCAACATCGACCGCGCATTCGTGAAGGGAGTGGAGGCCAATGTCCAGTCGCGCTTCACCTTCCTGCCCTCGCCGCTTGATGGCTTCGGCGTATCGCTCAACTACACCCGGATCGAGGGTAACGGCAGCGGCACCCTGCTGGGCACCACGCTGCGCACCGGCGACATCCCCTTGTTCCTGCAATCGAAGAACGTCGGTTCGGCGCAGGTCTTCTACGAAAAATACGGCATCGCGGTGCGCGCCGCCTATTCCTATCGCTCCGCCTATCTCGATGCGATCGGCGACAGTGCCGCAACGGATCAATATACCGACGCCAACGGCCAGCTCGACGTGAACGTCAGCTACCAGGTCGCGCCACAGCTCACCTTCTTCGGCCAGGCCGTGAACCTGACCGACGCACCGTGGCGCCGCTACATCGGCACCAAGGATCGCCTGATCGAGCGCGAACGCTACGGCTACAGCTTTCGCTGGGGCGCCCAGCTGCATTTCTAGGAGTTTGGACCGCAATCTCGATCGGGTCAGCCGGGTTCCTCGAACCGCAGCTTCATGCATACGAGCCACAGCCATGATGCGGCCTGGCAAAGCGCTGGATGCCCCGTGAGGATTCGAACCTCAATTAACGGAGTCAGAGTCCGTAGTCTTACCTTTAGACGACGGGGCAACAGGGTCGGCCAAATAGGCGGGCGGGGCGGCGGTGTCAACGGTGACGCTTGTGGGGGGCGGCGCCACGCGCTACGTCGGGATCAAGCACCGGGTGCCGCGATATCCGCGGCGCAGCGGTAGATCAGACTGAGCGAGACAGCGACGGCATGGGCGATCTTTACGCCGATATGCCGCACCGGCAGGCCCCGCCTGCCCGTCCGGCTTCCCGGCCCCCGCGGGGGCGACGCACCGATGCGCGCCATTATGCCGCGCTCGACCTTGGCACGAACAACTGCCGCTTGCTGATCGCGCGTCCGCAAGGGCCGGGCTTCGCGATCATCGATGCCTTTTCGCGCGTCGTGCGATTGGGCGAAGGATTGTCGGCGACCGGGCGGCTGAGCGATCCCGCGGTCGAGCGCACGATCGCCGCGTTGCGCGTGTGCGCCGATAAACTGCGCCGCCGCGACGTGACGCTCGCGCGCTCGGTCGCGACCGAGGCATGCCGTCGCGCCGCCAACGGCGCCGATTTCATCGCCCGCGCATTGGCGGAAACGGGCATCCACCTGGACATTATTTCCGCCGAGGAAGAAGCGCGCCTCGCGGTGCTGGGCTGCCATGTCCTGATCGAGCCCGGCGATGGCCCTGCACTCGTCTTCGACATCGGCGGCGGGTCGACCGAATTGGTGCTGGTCGATACGCGCACCCCCATCCCGACCGTTCTCGACTGGCATTCGGCGCCGTGGGGCGTGGTGTCGCTGACCGAACATGCCGGCGGTGGGGCCGGCGATGCGGCGCGGGCGCAAGCCTATGCGCGGATGCGCGCGCTGGTCGCGGACAGCTTCGCCGGCTTCGCCGCACGCCTGCCGCGCGTCGCCACGCCGCGCCTGCTCGGCACGTCGGGCACGGTGACGACGCTGGGCGGCGTCCACCTGGGGCTCAGTCATTACGATCGCAGTGCGGTGGACGGGCTGATCGTGCCCGCGGCGGCGATGCGGCGCATCAGTGCCGATCTGGCGGGCATGTCGATGGCGGAACGCGCGCGCGTTCCGTGCATCGGCAACGAGCGCGCCGACCTGGTCGTCGCGGGCTGCGCCATTCTGGAAGCGATCCTGGACCTGTGGCCCGCCGATCGACTGGGCATCGCCGATCGCGGCATCCGCGAGGGCATCCTGCGCCGCCTGATGGGCAATCCCGCGTGAGTCGCGGCGGCTCCGGCGGGCGCGTCCGGGTCAAGACCGGGCGCGGGCGGACGTCCGCCTCGACGCGCTGGCTCGAACGCCAGTTGAACGATCCCTATGTGCGGCGCGCGCGGGCGGAGGGCTATCGCAGCCGCGCGGCGTACAAGCTGATCGAACTCGACGAACGGTTCAATTTCCTGAAAGGCGCCAAGCGGATCATCGATCTGGGAATCGCGCCGGGCGGCTGGAGCCAGGTGGTGCGCAAGCAGGTGCCCGGCGCCGCGATCGTCGGAATCGATCTGCTACCCGTCGATCCCCTCGACGGCGTGACGATCCTCCACCTCGATTTCATGGACGATCGCGCGCCGGAGATGATCGGCGAAGCGCTGGGCGGCTCGGCCGATCTCGTCCTGTCGGACATGGCGGCCAACACCGTCGGCCATCCGCAGACCGATCACCTGCGCACGATGGGCCTGGTCGAAGCCGCGGTGGACTTCGCGTGCACCATCCTGCGCCCTGGCGGCGGTTTCGTGGCCAAGGTGCTGGCCGGCGGCGCAGACAACGATCTGGTCGCCTTGCTCAAGCGCAATTTCACCGCGGTCAAACATGCCAAGCCGCCCGCCAGCCGCAAGGATTCCTCGGAATGGTATGTCGTCGCGCAGGGTTTCAAAGGCCGCGCCGCGAAAGCCGACGGACCTTAACCGCGCCGCTCGACCTCGCGGGTCAGCGACAGTACCGCGACATCGGCCAGCACGCCCCCGGCGTTGCCGGACGCCATCACCGCACGTTCGGCCACGCGCACGCGCTCGATGGCGGAGGCCAGCATAGCCGGCGACCAGCGGCGCAGCGCGCGCCCGGTCGTCTCCTGCGCGGCAAAGAAGATGCGGTGCCGCTTCAACACCATGTCCAGGCTGTCGCCACCGTCGATCTCGGCGCGCATTTCGGCCAGCATCAGCAGGCGCCGGGCGATCGCGCGCAGCCACGGGATCGGGGACGTGCCCGCCGCGGACAGCCGCGCCACTTCGCGGCCCAGCCGCGCCGTCTGCCCTTCGACCAGCGCTTCGACCGCCTGCGTCGCATCCGCTTCGCCCAGATCGGCACCGACCGCGATCAGCGCATCCTCGTCCAGATCGGCCGGGCGATCGGTTTCGGCATCGAGATACAGCGCCAGTTTCTCGATCTCGCGCGTCATCACCGCCCGGTCTGCGCCGCACCCGTCGGCAATGCGCCGCGCGAGTGCGGGGATCAGGCGCAGGCCGTGATCGCGGGCGATCCCGATCGCCAATTGGTCCGCCGCCGCGCCTTCGGGCAGATAGCAGCCGAACGCCATCGCCCGCGGCGATTCGATCGCCTGCTTCACGATCTTGGCCGTCGTGCGCACCGCCGGGGCGATGGCGATCACCGGGTTGCCGCTGCGCCCGGCGGCCAGCAGCAGTGCGATCGCTTCGTGGCTTTCGTCGCCGATCGGCCCCGCGCGCACGAACCGGACGCCGCCGAACAACGATAGCGAAGCGGCTTCCTCGGCGAGCCGAGAGGGCGAGGATTTCAGCGTCGCGGCATCGATATCGACCCGCTCCGCGTCGGGCCCCAGCGCCTTGCCCAGTCGCTGCACCAGTTCGGCCGCAGCCGCTTCGTCGGGGCCGTGGAGCAGGTACAGGCGGATGTCGGGTGCCGGACGATCCAGCGCACCGCGAATCTGCCCCGCGTTCGCCTTCACGGGGGCGGCGCGGCTGCGGGTGCGGGCGCAGGCGCAGGCGCACGCGCATACAGCGCGATCCGCGCAACGATCTTGTCCGCGATCGTCCCCGACAGCCGCTCCAGGGCGGTGCTTTCCGCCGCGAGCGTGGCATATTCCGATTGGGTCACGTCGATGCCCGCATCCGAACCCGCCGTCGCATCGACCACGGTTTTGCCACTCGTCAGGTCGACCAGCTGGTAGCGCGCGCGCAGCGTCCGCCGTTCGCGGCTGATCGAATCGTCCAGCCGCACGCCAAGACCGGCGATACTGTCGTCCAGCCGCACGTCGAGCCGGTATCGCGCAGCACCTTGCGCGGCCAGCCGATCGCGCAGCGCATTGCCGACCAGCCAGCCGGCCTTGCCCTGGATCGGCGGCACCTCGACGCCGCGCAGCGCCCCCGCAACGCTGCCCGAACCGCCCCCGGCATAAAGCGGATGCAGCCCGCACGCGGACAGGGTGAGCGCCAGCGCGATCGGTGCGAACAGCCGCCTCATGCGACCAGATTCACCAGGCGATCGGGCACCACCACCACCTTGCGCGGCGGTTTGCCGTCGAGCAGCCGGACGATCTTGTCGGACGCCAGCGCCGCCGCCTCGACGTCCGCGCGGGCCATGCCCTTGGGCAACACCAGCGTGTCGCGCAGCTTGCCGTTCACCTGGATGGCGATCGTGACTTCGTCCTCCACCAGCAGCGCGGCGTCGACCGCAGGCCATGCGGCATCCGCGATCAGCCCGTCGTTGCCCGCCGCGGCCCAGGCTTCCTCCGCCAGATGCGGTGCCATCGGCGCGACCAGCAGCATCGTCGCGCGCACCGCGGCGTCGCGCGATGCCGACGGACCCGCCTTCTCGATCGCATTGACCAGTTCGTACACCTTGGCCACCGCCTTGTTGAAGCTCAGCGCCTCGATATCCGCCGCGACGCCGGCGATCGTCTGGTGCAGCTTGCGGTCGAGCGCGGCATCGGCACCTTGCGCCGGCGCGACACCTTCGAACAGTCGCCACAGCCGCTGGACGAAGCGCCATGCGCCTTCGATGCCGCTTTCCGACCACGGCAGGTCGCGTTCCGGCGGCGAATCGGACAGCATGAACCACCGCACCGCGTCCGCGCCATATTGGTCGACGATCGGCTCGGGATCGACCGTGTTCTTCTTCGACTTCGACATCTTCTCGACGCGGCCGATCGCCACCGGCTGGCCGTTCGCCGTCTCGATGCCCTCGGTCACGTCCTCGGGCGCCAGCCAGCGACCGTCCGAGGATCTGTACGTCTCGTGCGTCACCATGCCTTGCGTGAACAGGCCGGCGAACGGTTCCGCCACCTCCAGCTGGCCAATGTGCTTCAGCGCGCGAGTCCAGAAGCGCGCGTAGAGCAGGTGCAGGATCGCATGTTCGACCCCACCGATATATTGCGCCACCGGCAACCACGCCTGCGCCACCGCGGGATCGAACGGTCGATCCTTCGGCTGGCTGGCGAAGCGGATGAAATACCACGACGAATCGACGAACGTGTCGAGGGTGTCGGTCTCGCGCCGCGCGTCCGTGCCGCAGGCGGGACACGCGACGTGCTTCCACGTCGGATGGCGATCCAGCGGGTTGCCGGGAACCGCGAAGCTGACGTCCTCGGGCAGAACGATCGGCAATTGATCCTTGGGCACCGGCACCGCGCCGCAATCGTCGCAGTGGACGATCGGGATCGGCGTTCCCCAATAGCGCTGACGCGACACGCCCCAGTCGCGCAGCCGATAGACGGTCGTGCCCTTGCCCCAACCGCCGGCCTCCGCGCGCGCGATCACCTCGCGCTTCGCCGCCTCGACGTCCAGGCCATTCAGGAAGTGCGAATTCACCAGCGCGCCGGCGCCGGTATAGGCCTGCGTGCCTTCGAACACCGGATCGGCGGTCTCGCCGTCGGAGACGACGCGCGGCACCGCGAGGCCGTATTTGCGCGCGAAATCCAGGTCGCGCTGGTCATGTGCGGGCACGCCCATCACCGCCCCGGTGCCATAATCCATCAGCACGAAATTGGCGATGTAGATGGGCAGCGCCAACGACGCATCGAACGGATGCGCCGCCCTCAGGCCGGTGTCGAAGCCCAGCTTCTCCTGCGTCTCCAGCTCGGCGGCCGTGGTGCCGCCCTGCTTGCACCGCGCGATGAACGCCGCGACCTCGGGCCGATGCGCGATTCGCTGCGCGATCGGATGATCCGCCGCGACCGCAACGAAGCTCGCGCCGAAGATCGTGTCGGGGCGGGTAGAAAAGACTTCGACAAAATCCTCCCCGGCACGGGGAGGGGGACCGCCAGCCACGGGCTGGTGGTGGAGGGGGCTATCCGCGGAGGGCATCGCTCGTGGCGCTCCCCCTCCACCGCCCTCCGAGCGGTCCCCCTCCCCGCGAGCGGGGAGGATCTTGAACCCGAACGTCAGCCCGCGGCTGCGCCCGATCCAGTTTTCCTGCATCAGCCGCACCTTGTCCGGCCAATGCTCCAGCG
>DASTLZ010000154.1:0-10776 GCA_035714425.1 Sphingomonas sp. | reverse complement strand
GATCGGGCGTCGATGCGCTGGTGATCGAGGGGATGGAGGCGGGGGGCCATATCGGCCCGGTGTCGACGAGCGTGCTGGCGCAGGAGATGCTGCCCGAGATCGGCGAGCAGGTGCCGGTGTTCGTCGCCGGCGGAATCGGGCGGGGCGAAGCGATCGCGGGTTATCTCGACATGGGCGCGGCCGGCGTACAGCTGGGCACGCGTTTCGTGTGCGCCACCGAATCGATCGCGCACGCCCATTTCAAGCGCGCGTTCATCCGCGCGTCGGCGCGCGATGCGGTGGCCAGCATCCAGATCGATCCGCGCCTGCCCGTGATCCCGGTGCGCGCGCTGAAGAACGCGGCCGGGGAGTTGTTCGCGGCCAAGCAGCGCGAAGTCGCCGGACATCTGGACGAAGGACGCGTGGCGATGGGCGAGGCGCAATTGCAGATCGAGCATTATTGGGCGGGCGCATTGCGCCGCGCGGTGATCGACGGCGATATCGAAAACGGATCGGTGATGGCCGGCCAGTCGGTGGGCATGGTGACGAAGGAAGAGCCGGCCGCCGACATTTTATCGACGCTGATGGCCGAAGCCGCGGCCGCGCTGGAACGCCGCGCCGCCTGACGCCGACAACCACAGTTATTTTGCGGTTTCTGCACCTTGCAACGAGGCTCCTGCCTGATCTGAAGCAGCGGTTGACCATCATCGTGAAGACTGTCGAACCGCCTTTCAGGCGATAACGACACTTCGCATTGTGGGGCATCCGGTGGTTCGAAATCGTCTTGTTGGCATCTGCTTAGCAGGTGCGTGCGTGATCGCGCGCGCCGCGTCGGCGCAGGATGCGCCGTCGGCCATGATGCGATGACGCGGCTTTGCAATTTCTTCGCCCAACTGCCCGCGCAAAAGGGGTTCTGCATGGAGGCGGAGCGCGTGCTGGCGGAAGCAGCGACGGTGGCGCCGTCCGCCTTCATCGATTTCGCCGAAGGCGTTGGTTTGCAAAAACGCGCCGCAGCACGTTTCGCGGTGCTGGCCCGCTACCCCACCCGACCGCCCATCAGGATACGATGTGGGTGGTGGGGTGGGGTAAGCGGACTCTTCAACCAGATTAGCGTCCCGTGCTGCCACCGCCAAGCCGCGGCGGGTTCCTTCGCGGGGCGGGTTGGGTTAACAGCCGCTGCGAGATGACGGCAATTCCCAATGCGGCCCAACACGACCAGCCGACCGCCGGGCGCTTCGACGCGCGCGAGCATCGGCTGGCGGTGCGCGTGTATTTCGAGGATACCGACCTGTCGGGCGTCGTCTATCACGCCAATTACCTACGCTGGATGGAACGCGCGCGGTCCGACATGCTGCGTCTGGCCGGAATCGATCAGCGGCGCATGTTCGACGCGGGCGAGGGTGCTTACGCCGTCGCCGATCTGGCCATCCGTTATATCGCGCCAGCGCGGCTCGACGACATTGTCGTCGTGTCCTCTCGCGTCCGGCGTGCGACGCCGGCGCGAGTGGTGATCCGCCAGCGGGTGTTGCGCGATGCGGCCTTGCTGGCGCAGGCGGACGTCACCGCCGCGCTGGTCGGCAGCGACGGTCGCCCGCGTCGCCAGCCGGCCGCTTGGCTCGACACGTATCGCACACTCATCGACGACAATCTGAGCGAGGACGCATGACCCCGGCCATCAACCTGGACGCCGCGACGATGTCGCCCATTGCCCTGTTCATCCAGGCCGACGTGGTCGTCAAAGTCGTCATGATCGGCCTGCTGCTGGCCAGCATATGGACGTGGGCGATTATCCTTGGGTCGTGGAGCCGCTTTGCTCGCACCCGCCGCGAAATGGCGCAGTTCGAGCGCGATTTCTGGAAGGCGGAGGACATCGACGCGTTCCACAAGACCGAGAGCGCGCGCGACCTGCCCAGCGCGAAGGTGTTTGCGGCCGGTGTCGCGGAATGGCGGCGATCGACCGCGAGCGGCACGATCGACAAACAGGGCACGCGCGAGCGGCTGGCCACGACGATGGGGGCGGCCGTGGCCAAGGAGATCGACGCGCTGTCTGATCGGCTGAACATCCTGGCGACCGTGGGATCGGTGGCCCCCTTCGTCGGGTTGTTCGGCACCGTGTGGGGCATCATGCGCAGCTTCACCGGGATCGCCAGCGCGCAGAACACGTCGCTGGCGGTCGTCGCGCCGGGAATCGCGGAGGCGTTGTTCGCGACCGCAATCGGCCTGTTCGCCGCGATCCCGGCCGTGATCGCATACAACCGGTTCAGCCACGGCGTGAACCGGATCGAGGCGAGCCTGTCGCGCTTTGCCGACGGCTTTCATGCCACGCTGTCGCGGCAGCTGGATGGGGCGCGGTGATGCGCGTGCGTGCCGGGAGAGCCGCTGGCCTGTGCGGCGCATGTTGCCCCCTTCCCGTCGCAGGGAGGAACTAGGGTGGCGGTGAATTTGCCTTCTCGGGCGGCGCGAGGGCGGCGGGCGCCGATGGCGGAGATCAACGTCACGCCGCTGGTCGACGTGATGCTGGTGCTGCTCATCATCTTCATGGTGACGGCGCCGTTGCTGACGACGGGCGTGCCGGTGAACCTGCCGGATAGCCGTGCGAAAGCGCTGGACCAGGATCTGAAGCCGACCGAAATCGCGCTGGACCGCGAAGGGCGCATCTTCGTCGGCAAGGACGAAGTGTCCGGGGCGACGTTGCCGACGCGGCTGGAAGCGCTGGCCGCCAAGCCGGGGGCGGATGGCAAGCCGGCGCAAGTGCTGCTGCGCGCCGATCGCGCCCTGCGATATGAGCGCGTGATGGCGGTGATGGGCGAGCTGAGCCGGGCCGGGCTGACGCGCGTCGCGCTGGTGACGACCGAGGGGAACGGTCAGGCCGGCAGCGAGGCGGGCGCCGCACGCTGATGGATCGCGCCGAGAAGATCGGCCTGGGCGTCGCCGTCGCCGGCCATGCGTTGGTATTCGGGTTGCTCTCCACCGGCTTCCTGACGCCGCCGCCCGTCAAGCCGCCGGCGCAGCCCTCGGTCGAGGTCTCCCTGGTCAAGGACGTGGCGCTGGAGCAGACCGCGCCCGCCGTGGTCGAGCCGCCGGCGCAATCGACCGCGCCGGAGGAAGGCGCACCCCAAGACGCGCCGCCGCCTGCGCCAGAGCCGGAACCGGAGCCGGAGCCGGAGCCGAAGCCGCAGCCACCGGCACCCGCGCGGGTCCCGGCAGCGGTTCCTGCGCCGGCCAAGCCGGTGGCGAAACCGGTCGCGAGGCCCCAGCCGAAGCCGGCTCCTGCGCCGGCGCCAAAACCCGCGGCGGTGCCGAAGCCGGTGCTCAAGCCGGCACCCGCCAAACAGGCGCCAGCCAGGCCCACCCCCGCGAAAGCCGCGCCGGCCGCTCCCGCAAAGGCGCCGGCGAAGCCGGCGGCGAGGCCCGCGGCCGCGGCCAAGGGCAGCGGGACGACGCCCAAGGCCAACGCGCCGCGCCCGCGCGGGTCGCGGCTGAGCGACGATATCGTCAAGGGGCTGAGCCGCGATCCTTCGCCATCGAAGGCGGAGACGCCGCCCGCGGCCAAGATGAGCCAGCAGGCGGCGGCGAGTATCGGTTCCGCCATCCAGCGCCAGATCCAGCCGTGCGCGAACCGGCAGGTGACGCCGGGTCCGGGCGCCGAGCGGATTCGTGTCAGCGTCAACCTGCGGCTGAACCGTGACGGCAGCCTGGCGGCGCGACCGAGGGTGGTGGGGCATAGCGGGGTCGACGACGACAACCGGCGCTATGTCGACAGGGTCGACGATCTGGCCGTGGCCGCCTTTGTCGGCTGCGCACCGCTTCGCGATTTGCCCGACCAGTTGTACGACGTTCAGAATGGCTGGAGCAATTTCACGCTCCGCTACAAATTGCCCGGCTGAGGACCAGACCGACCATGTACCGCCTACCGATCGCTTTCGCTTTGCTGTTCGCCGCGCCGATGGTCGCCGCCCAGGCCGCGCCCGATGCTGCTCCCCCGCCAGCCGCCGCGCCCGCGGCGGTAGGGCAGGAGCAGGGTGGGTTGGTCGTCGATGTCGAAGGCGGTCAGTCTTCGCAGCTGCCGATCGCGATTCCGGTGATGCCGACGTCGGCGGTGGTCGACACGCCGGCGGGCGCGACCGACGTGCTGGGGCGCCAGCTGGCCGATATCGTGGCCAACGACCTGCGCAATTCCGGGCTGTTCTCTCCACTGCCCGCCGGACAGTTGCGCGCGGTCGCTTTCCCCGAGGTCGCGGCGCCGGGTTACGACAGCTGGGCCGGCACGGGCGCGCAGGCGCTGGTGCAGGGCTTCGTGCGCGCCAATGGCGACGGGACGCTGACGGTCGGCTGCTATCTGTACGACGTGTCGGCGCGGACCGAACTGACGCGGCAGGGCTATGTCGTGCCGCCGGCCGAATGGCGGCGGGCGGGGCATAAATGCGCCGACATGGTGTATTCCAGGCTGACCGGCGAAGGCGGCTATTTCGACAGCCGCGTCGTCTATGTCTCCGAAACCGGGCCGAAGGGGAAACGGATCAAGCGGCTGGCGATCATGGACCAGGATGGCGCCAATCACCGCATCCTCGTCAATTCGACGTCGATCATCCTGACGCCGCGCTTCGCGCCGAACCAGCAGTCGATCGTGTACATGAGCTACGTCAACGATCGCCCGACCATCTATGTCTACGATCTGGGCAGCGGGCGTCAGCGCCGCGTGGTGACCAGCGGCAATCTGACGTTCGCGCCGCGCTTTTCCCCCGACGGGCGATCGATCCTGTTCTCGATGGCGGTGGGCGGCAATACCGACATCTACCGGGTATCGGCGCAAGGGGGCGGCACGCCGCAGCGGCTGACGACGTCACCCGGCATCGACACCGGCGGCAGCTATTCGCCGGACGGTTCGAAGATCGTCTTCGAAAGCGATCGTTCGGGCGGGCAGCAATTGTACGTGATGAACGCCGACGGATCGGACCAGCACCGCATCAGCTTCGGCGGCGGGCGCTATGCCACGCCGGTATGGAGCCCGCGCGGCGACCGCATCGCCTTCACGCGGCTGGCCGGCAATTTCCGCATCGGCACGATGAATCCGACGGGCGGCGGCGAGAAGCTGTTGACCGACGATTGGCAGGACGAGGGGCCGAGCTGGTCGCCGAACGGCCGCGTCATCACGTTCTATCGATCGGGCAAGGGCGCGCAGGGCAAGGCCGATCTGTGGATGGTCGACCTGACCGGGGTCAACGAGCGCCGAATTCCCACCCCGCTCGACGGCTCCGATCCGGCATGGGGACCGTTACGACCCTGACGCGTTTCACGATTCAATCACCGGGAGAACGATGATGAAGACGATGACCACCCTGTTGCTTGCGGCCACCGCGCTGGTCGCGGTCTCGGGCTGCGCCAAGAAGCGCCCGGCGACGCTGCCGCCTGCACCGATCGATCCCAATGCGGGTGTGCCGCGCGAGACCACGACGACGGACGCCGGCGGCGCGATCGTCCCTGGCAGCGACGCGGATTTCCGGCGGTCGGTGAGTTCGAACACGGTCAATTTCGGGCTCGACCAGTTCGACATCGATGCACAGGCGCGCGCGATCCTGGATGCGCAGGCGGCGTGGCTGGTGAAATACCCCAACCGGCGAATCACGCTAGAGGGGCATTGCGACGAACGCGGCACACGCGAGTATAACCTCGCGCTGGGCGACCGGCGGGCAAATGCGGCGAAGAATTATCTGGTCGCGCGCGGCATCGACGCGTCGCGTATCTCCACCATCAGTTACGGCAAGGAACGCCCACTGGCGCTGGGGTCCGACGAGGACAGCTGGGCACAGAACCGCCGCGCGGTGACGATCGTCCTGAGCTGATCGGCGAACGGGCCGGCGCCGCTTTCGAAGCCCATCGCGCACGCTTGCACCCTCCCTTATCGCGATATGAATAAATATCATAATAAGGGAGGGTCAGATGGTGGGGAGTTTGCATACCGGGTCGGGGCGCGTTGCGGCGTTCGGTGGAGCGGCCGGCGTCGGCGATCAGCGGGTATCCGATGTTGCTGGCGATGCTGGCACTGGGTCGCCATCGGCGCGGCGACCGTGATGCGGATCGCCGCGGGGCAAATCGCGCTCGGCCGGGTACTGCTGACGCTGGCGTGTGCTGGCGGCCGTGTTCGTCGCGGCGGGGTTTTACATGCTCCAGCCCGATGAGGCCGCGGCAATCACGCTGTTCGCAGCTACCGGGGAACGGACCGGGTGGCGGGTGGGCCAACAGACGGAATGAAGGCAAAAAAAAGGGCCGATCGTGAGACCAGCCCTATGAAAGTTTTAGGAGAGGATGCCTGAAAGGCCCGATCCTTGTGGCGGACGCGCGTATTTGCTGCAAGTGCACAATGATCCATGTCACTTGCACGGATTGCAATCGTTCTTGCCAGACCGGCCTTGGCGCGACAGACTGAAATCCATGACGCAGCGCATCACCACCTGAAACCATGCGCCGTCTGCCGCCACTTGGCGCCATCGAAGCGTTCGTGCAGGTCGCCCGGCTGGGATCTGCCAAGGCGGCGGCGCAGGAGCTCGCGCTGTCGGCGCCCGCGCTCAGCCGGCGGGTGCAGAGCCTGGAACGGTTCATCGGCAAGCCGCTGTTCGATCGGCGGCATCAGGCGATGGTGGCCAACGCCGACGGCGAACGCCTGATGGCGCAGATCGCACCGGTGCTGGACCAATTGTCCGACGCAGTGGAAGCGATGACCAGCGGCAGCGAAGTGCTGCGCCTGCGCCTGGGTATCCTGCCGCTCTATGCGTCGCAGCGGCTGTTCCCGCGCCTGCCGGAATTGCGCGCGGCGCACCCCGAATTGCATCTCGACATCGACACCGCCGGGCACGGCATCACGCGGCTGGGCGAAGGCCTGGACGCCGCGATCGCGCTGGCTCGCGATATCGATCCGGCCCTGTACGCGAAGCGGCTCGATCGCAATTCCGTCTATGTCATCGGCGCGCGCCATCTGGTCGAGGGTGACGATCCGGTGACGCAGCCCGCGGATTTCGCCCGGCTGACCGCGTTGGTCCACCGCGACATGCCCGATACCTTTGCCGCCTGGCGCCAGTCGGCCGGGCTGGAGAATGTCGAGCCGGTTGCGATCGACATGTTCGATTCCGGCGCGCTGATGCTGGAAGCCGCCGCGCAGGGGCTGGGCGTGGCGTTCATGCACGCCAGCCATTTCGAGGATGCGAACGACCCGCGGCTGGTGCGGGTGTTCGAGATCGATGTCGAAAGCCCCTACAGCTATTGGTTCGTCTGCCGCCCGCGCGCCTTGCAGCAGAAGCCGGTGCGGATGTTCCACGACTGGCTGCTGAAGACGCTGGCGGAGGTTTGAGGAACTCACATCGCGCGTGTCGCGGTGGTCCGTTCGAACAGCAGGGTCGGCGTGTCGCGGTAGGTGGCTCGGGTCGTCGGACGATAGCCGATCGCCTCCGCCAGGCGGATCGAGGGCGCGTTGGCGGGATCGATGATGCAGACGGTGCGGGCGAACCGCCGGTCGCCCCAGCCGAGCAGCGCCGCCATCGCTTCGCGGGCATAGCCGCGGCCGTGGACCGCGGGCGAGAACGCCCAGCCGGCTTCGGGTGTGCCCTCATAACTCGGCTCCGTCGCGCGGCGTGAATCCATGAGGCCGACGGAGCCGGCGAAGCCGCCGGTGTCGGTCTCTCGGACGATCCAGGTGCCATAGCCGCAGACCTGCCAATGGCCGATGTAGCGCAGAAGCCGGTGCCACACCTCCTCGCGCGAAAAGGCACGACCGCCGATCATCGCATAGACGCCCGGATCGGCCCACATCACGGCTTCGTCCTCCAGGTCGGCGGGCGCCGGGGGCGACAGCGTCAGGCGTTCGGTGTGCAGGATCGGTGCGCGCATCACGGCATGATGCGCATCCCTGGGCTGGGATTGCAAAAGCGTTTCGCAGGCCCGCCGCCTTGGGCTAGGCATCGGTGGATGGCGTCCACCACCTCTTGCAATGTCGCGATCGTCGGTGCGGGGCTGGCGGGCGGGCTGATCGCGCTGGCGCTGAAGGCGCGGCATCCCGCGCTCGACGTGCGGCTGATCGACGCGGCGGCGAACGTCGGGGGCAACCACCTGTGGTCCTTTTTCGGCAGCGACGTGGCGGCGGCCGACCGCTGGATCGTGGCGCCGTTGATCTGCCATATTTGGACGGGCTATGACGTCGCCTTCCCTGCCCATGCGCGGACGATCGACGCGACCTATCATTCGATCGAGAGCGAGCGGCTCGACCAGGTAGTCCGCCGCGAACTGCCGCCGCAAGCGCTGATGCTGGGGCGCAAGGTGCTGGCCACGTCAGCGACGGCGGTGGTGTTTGCGGACGGTGACCGGGTGGAGGCGAAGGGCGTGATCGACGCGCGCGGCGCTGGCAATCTGTCGTGCCTGGACCTGGGCTGGCAGAAGTTCGTCGGGCGCGAACTGAAGCTGACGGCCGATCACGGCCGGTCGCGGCCGGTCGTCATGGACGCGACGGTGCCGCAGATCGACGGCTATCGCTTCGTCTACACGCTGCCCGTCGCGCACGACCGCATCTTCATCGAGGACACCTATTACAGCGACACGCCGGATCTCGACCGCGCTGTCGTCGCCGGGCGGCTCCACGATTATGCCCTGGCGCAAGGATGGGCCGTCGGGCAGGCGACGCGCGAGGAAGCGGGCGTGCTGCCGGTGGCGCTGGGCGGCGATTTCGCGGCCTATTGGCGATCGGGCGGGGCGCGGGTGGCCAAGGCGGGGATGCGCAGCGGGATGTTCCACCCGACCACCGGCTATTCGCTGCCCGATGCGGTGCGGATGGCGGCGATGCTGGCGGCGCGGCGCGATTTTTCGGGAGCGGGGCTGCACGAGGCCACCTATATGATGGCCGGCAAGGCGTGGCGGGCGCGCGGCTTTTATCGCATGCTCGACACGATGCTGTTCCGCGCGGCCGAGCCGGACGAACGGTATCGCGTGCTGGAGCGGTTCTACAGGCTTTCGCCCGGGCTGATCGGGCGCTTCTATGCGGGTAATTCGACGATGATGGACAAGGCGCGGGTTCTGACCGGCAAGCCGCCGGTGCCGATCGGGCGGGCGGTGCGTGCGCTTGCGGGAGGCCGCACGTGAAGGACGCGATCGTCATAGGATCGGGGTTCGGCGGGCTGGCGCTGGCCATCCGCCTGCAATCGGCGGGCGTGGCGACGACGATCGTCGAAGCGCGCGACAAGCCCGGCGGCCGGGCCTATTATTGGGAACGCGACGGCTTCGTATTCGATGGCGGGCCGACCGTCATCACCGACCCTGCCTGCTTGCAGGAATTGTGGGCGCTGAGCGGGCGCGACATGGCGGACGACGTCACGCTGGATCCGGTGTTGCCGTTCTATCGGCTGCATTGGCCGGACGGCACGACATTCGATTACACCAACGACGATGCGCTGCTGCGCCAGGAGATCACCAAGCTCGATCCCGAGGATTGGGCGGGGTATCAGCGGTTCCTGGCCTATTCGGCGGGCGTGTTCCACGAAGGATATGAAAAGCTGGGCCATGTCGCCTTCCTCGACTTTGCGTCGATGATAAAGGCGGCGCCCGCGCTGGCGAAATATCAGGCGTGGCGATCGGTGTATTCGATGGTGTCCAGCTTCGTGAAGTCGGAGAAGCTGCGCGAGGCGCTGAGTTTCCACACCCTGCTGGTCGGCGGCAATCCGATGACGACCAGCGCGATCTATGCGTTGATCCACAAGCTGGAGCGCGACGGCGGCGTGTGGTTCGCGCGCGGCGGGACCAACCGGCTGGTCGCGGGCATGGTCGCGCAGTTCGAACGGCTGGGCGGCGTATTGCGGCTGGGCGATCCGGTGGTCGAGATCGAGACGCTGGGCGACCGCGCGACCGGCGTGGTGACCAGGAGCGGCTGGCGCGGGGTCGCCGATGCGGTGGCGTGCAACGGCGACGTGATGCACACGTACCGCGACCTGCTGTCGTCGTCGCGCAGTGCGCAGCGGACGCGCAGCAAATTGGAGCGCAAGCGGTACAGCCCGTCGCTGTTCGTCGTACATTTCGGCATCAGGGGGACGTGGCCGGGCATTCCGCACCACATGATCCTGTTCGGCCCGCGCTATAAGGGTCTGCTGAGCGACATCTACGATCACGGCGTGCTGGCCGAGGATTTCTCGTTGTACCTGCACCACCCGACCGTGACCGATCCGTCGATGGCGCCGGAGGGGTGTTCGACCTTCTACGCGTTGGCGCCGGTGCCGCACATGGGCAAATTTCCTGCGGATTGGAGCGAAGTCGCGCCGATTCTGGAAAAGCGCATCCTGGACGAAGTCGGGCGGCGGCTGATCCCCGACATCCACGAGCGGATCGTGACCAAGTTCAGCTATTCGCCCGCCGACTTTTCCACCGATCTGGGTGCGCATCTAGGCAGCGCCTTCTCGCTGGAGCCGGTGCTGACGCAGAGTGCGTGGTTCCGCGTCCACAATCGCGACGATTCGATCCCGAACCTGTATTTCGTCGGCGCGGGCACCCACCCCGGCGCCGGGATTCCGGGCGTGGTCGGCAGCGCGAAGGCGACCGCGAAGCTGATGCTGGAAGGCGCGCGGTGAAGCGCGTGGCGATCTATTGCGGCTCCGCCACGCCTGCGGACTCGACCTATATCGATGCGGCGCGCGATACCGCCCGGACGCTGGCCGGGCGCGGGATCGGCATCGTCTATGGCGGCGGTCGCCTGGGCCTGATGGGGGCGATCGCGGACAGCGCGTTGGCCGCGGGTGGCGAAGTGATCGGGGTGATCCCGCAGGCGCT
>DASTLZ010000153.1:0-18951 GCA_035714425.1 Sphingomonas sp. | reverse complement strand
ACACTGAACGCCAGAACGAGTGTTCCCCGCCGGGTCGCCGGCGCGAGTTCGGCGACATAGGCCGGCACGGCCTGTGAACAGGCGCCCACCGCGACGCCCAGCACGACACGCGCCAGTGCCAGGAGCCCTGGGTTAGGCGCCAAGCTGGCGGCGATCGCGCCCAGGGTGAAGACCGCGGCGATGGCGATCACGGTGCGTCGTCGGCCGAACCGATCGGCAAAGGCGCCCGCGCCCACGCCCCCGATCACAGCGCCCAAAAGGATCGACGCCGCCACCACCTCCTGCATGGAGTGGGTGAGCCGGTACTCGGAACTGATCGACAGGAGCGCGCCGGAGATGATGCCGGTGTCGTAGCCGTAAAGGAAGCCGCCGATCGCGGCGGTGGCTGCGACGATCCACATGAACCCGTTGACCGGCTCCGCCGGCGCGCCGCCGGACCGGCTATGCGCGCGCGACATCGAGCGTCTTTGGGCTGGCGCTTGCAGGGCGCGCGGCCATCGCCGCGCCGCCCAGCACCGCGCCTGCGGCGAGCATCCGCGCGCCGGGGTGGGTCTGGAACCAGGTATAGGCGCTGAACGCCTTGGTCTTCCCCCGAATGCGCCATGCGCGTTGTTCGCCGAACAGCGTCAGGTCGCCGATCCGATGTTCATGTCCGCTGATGATCGTCTGATCGAACCAATGGTCGCCGACACGGTTGACCGTGCACTGGTGGCCGCCCCAGAGTTCCAGCTCGCGCGAGGTCCGTTCTTCCTCATTCATTCGCCACCTCTTGTCGGCTCGAAAGTGGGTCGTTGAACCTGTCGCGAGCGGTCGAGTTGCGCGAAAACTGCGCTTCTTAACTTCGGCTGGCGATTCTCCTGGCGCTAGGATCGGGACGGGAAGCGCTTCTGCATGAAGTACCTGGCACCGCCCGGCGGGCAATCCTCGATCGTGCCGGCGAGCACATATCCGAGTTTCTCGTAGAAGCCGCGTGCCTGGAAGCTGTATGTGTCGAGCCACGCGCCGACGCATCCGCCCTTCCGTGCCAGCGCCTCTGCCCTGTTCATGACGGCGGTGCCCAGCGATCGGCCGCGCATCTCCTGCGGCACGAACAGGAGCTCGATTTCGAGCCAGCCAAAGATCGTCGCACCCCATAGCCCGCCCACCGCCTTGCCTGCCTCGTCTTGGAGCAGGATGGCGAGGGAACCGGTGGCACCCGGTTCAGTATGCCGAAGGTTGAAGGCGGCGAGCGGCGCCAAGATCGCCGCCCGATCCTCCTCGGTCGGTCGCTTCGGGACGAACAGCGCCGGCGTCAGACGGCGGTCCACTCGTTGGGCACGATGCGGCGGCCACCCCAATTCAACGGGGTCGCGAATTGACCGGGTTCGGCCTCGATCCTCAGCGCGACAAGGCCGCCATAACCTCGGCTTCCACGCGGATCTATCCACCAGCCGGCGGACCCGTCCCACAGCCTCACTTCGTCGGCGCCGATCAACACCGCATTGCCCTCGTGATAGATGGCTTCGCCGTCGATCCAGTGGTTCGACACGCCCATTTCGTCCCAATTCGCGCGCCAGGACGCCGCGGCGTCGACGCTGTAGCGCTGGATGAACTGCGCGCGATAAGCGGGGACGCCCCGCGAGGTGAACGCCTCATGGGCCATCGCCGCGTGTGCGCCGCAATCGACGATCTTCGCGTCCACCGCCTCGCACCAGTGGATCGGCCAAGCCGATGGTCCCCAGGCGCTATGCTCGCGCATCCAGCGCGGCCCGGTCAGGCGATCGCCGCCGTTCAACTGCGCGAAGTCGAACGCGAGGAGCCACTCATAAGCAACGTCGCAACAGGGGGCGCCGTGATGCGAGATGCGGCTGTTCGGGAAGTTCCGCCACCGGCCGCCGCAATGGCCATTCGTCGTCCCGACCTCCGCCTTATCCTCGACCAAATACATAAGACATGCTCCTGTCGTAACCGCCGGCGTCGCAGAAGATGAGGAGGTCGCCGGCGCGCGTTCCCTCCGGGAGTTCGACGTTGCGGGCGATGATGTCGTGCTCCATGCAGAGCCGGCCCATCAGAAAGGTCTTGCCGCGGCCGATCGGCTGCAGCTCGCCGGTCGTTCCGCACTGGCGCACCATGCGGTGCGGTTGCCAGAAGTGCATCGGGATCTCCGCGATCGACGCGTCGACGACCGCCTCCACCATGCCCTCCTCGTGCTCCTGGATTTCCAGAATGCGCATCGCGAGCGCCATGGAGGGCTGCGCGAGCGCCTTGCCAGGCTCGGACGCGATCTGGCGGACGCCGGGCAGCATGACGCGGACGAGTTCGACCGCGTGCGCGATCTTGGCGGTCTCGTCCGCGTGCCAGTCGTCGGGGTACCAGCCGCCCCCCATGTCGAGCAGCTCGATCGTGCGGCCGGTGAGCTTCTCTATCGAGCGGCACCACCTGAGCATCGATTCGAACAGGTGCCACCATTGCGCCACGCCGACATGGCTGGATGCCATATGGAAATGTACGGCGAAGGCGCTGTCGGTCGGCAGGCGCCCGACCGCCGCGACCAGCTTGCCGAACGTTGTCGGGCTGTCGAGCGGGATGCCGAAGCGCGATACGATGTTGGGCGTGCGGATACGGATGCCGATGTGCTTGGCCGACAGCGCGCCCGCCCCCACCGCCGCCACGACGCGGTCGAGATCGGCGATGCTGTCGCAGAACACCGCGTGCATCCGCTCGCGCGGCATCATGCCTTGCGGCCACCATTTCCCCGGGCCGTTCAGGATCACCTGGTGGGGGCTGAAGCCGGCGTCCAGCGCCGAGCGGACCTCGCCCAGGCTGATCGCCTCAGCGTAGAAGCCGTTGTCGAGCGCTTGCCTCAGGAGGCGCTTGTCGGGATTGGTCTTGATCGAATAGCCGCTGATCACCTCGACGTCGCTGGTGGTGAGCCGACGGGCGCGGTCGGCGGCCTGACTGAACAGCCCGGCCGCCGTCGAGTCCATGTAGATGTATTGCGGCGTCGGCATCGCGTCGAAGTCCTGCGCCGCGATGTCGGCGACCAGGCTGTCGGGCAGCGGCGCCACGCCATTCGGCGGCTCGGCCCCGTCCGGATCAAGTGCGACATCGAGCATGTCGGGGTGGTCCCGATGCAGCCTCGCTGCGAGCGCGGTCAGCCCCGACGGGTGTTTCATCGAATGCCCGACAGCACCCGCGAACGGCTCGGGCAGCGGCGGCAGCGGGTATTCGGGGCGCACCGGCACCTCCAACACCACACGCGTGAACTCGGCCGACCGGGCGGGCGCCGGCTCGGCCTTCGCTCCGCTCGCCGCCTCGACCAGCAGCGCGGGAAGGTTATGGCCCGCGATCGTTGCGCCATGCACCCAGGCGGGAAAGCGCGGGTTCATCTCGATCAGCCACAGCTGGCCGGACGCGTCGCGCACCATCTCCAGCTCGCCGCCGCCCGTCCAGTTCGTCTCGCGCACCATGCGGCGCAGGGGCTCCAGAAACGAAGGCGGCACCTCCGATACATCCCCCGCCCAGGTCTTGCCTTCGGGCGTGATGTCGCGCTTGCGCATGCTGACTGCGCCCAACAGCTCGCCCTTGTAGGCCGACAGCATGACCGACTCTTCATGGCCGCTGACATGCGCCTGGAGAAAGAGCTTCTCGGTCGACCACACCTTGGCCAGCCCCGCGCGCACGGCGGTGAAGGCGTCCCAGCTCGGCGTGCGCGATGCGTCGTAATAGGGGCCCTTCAACCACACGCGCCAGTCATGCGCGCGGCAGAAGGCATGGAGGTCCCAGTCGCTATGCTCGGTCGACAGGAAGGCCGGAATCCGGGTCGGCAGGCCGGCCGCGGTCGCGGCTTCCACGACAGGCTTGGTGATGCGCTTGATCGCCGCCATCGGCGGGGCGAGAAGGTTGGCGTGGCCGTCGGGGAAGATGCTGGCGAGCCACATAGCCTCAAGGTCGCTTCCCGAAATCCAGAGGCCGCCAGCGTCCAGTGCGGCGCGAACCTTCTCGGCATAGCCGGCCAAGTCGAGCTCCCCCCAGGGCCGCTGGATCCACAGCTCGTCCAGTTCATCGAAATGTAATCCCGAGACGCGATTCGAATAGTCCACGCCGACCAAGGTCGCGTCAGGGTAGCCCGCCCGCAGTGACCGAACGATGCCAACGCCCGGTTGCGGATTGCCGCCAGCATATAGCCCACTCACATAGATCAGCATGCGGAATTCCAAAGTAAGTCTCCTCGTGACGCAAAGACAAGGCGAACGAAGCGGGCGAACGAGACCGAAGCAAAAGGTGAGGCGCTTATTTAAAGAATTAAAAACTGGCGCGATAACCGATGTTATTCTTTGGAATATCTATCTTATCCGGATCGATCTGGCCGGTCGCACGTTTTCCGGGTCCTTTCTCGTGAGCGATGAAACTGCATGATCGAAGCCCGTTATCCGAGCTATAAGGACTTGGATGTGTTCATCGACGTGGAGCGGCTGACCGGGCTGGACGCGTTCATCGCCGAACGCCTGCGGCAGAGAGTCGCCGCGTCCGAGGACCGGCGATTCTACACGGGACCTTTCCTGTTCGACGCAGAGGCACCCGTGCGGCCGGGGTCGCGCATGGTTGCCCTTTCCCGATCGCGCGCGCCGGAGAATTACTACGATCTCGATCGTATCGAACTGTGGGAGCCCACCGAGGAAGCCGACGAGTTCGAGCCGTTGATGGATTTTATCGCGACGCTGCCGTTCGCGGCGACCGCGCGCATCTTGATCATGTACGATGGCGAGGGCCGCGCCGTGTCGGCTCACAAGGATCACGACAGCCCCGAGCTCTGCCATGAGTTCATCTGGTTCCGAACCAACCGGGGCAAGCCGTTCTACATGCTCAACACAGACACCGGCGAACGCTTGACCGTAGCCGGTCACGCCGCCTGGTTCGATACCGTCAATCAATTCCACGGTGCGGACGCCACGGGCGAGCTTTCGTTCAGCATTCGCGTGGACGGCGTCTTCAGCGACGCGTTCCGTGACCAAATACCTTTTCCTGAGGCCGGACGCGCCGCGGCGCCCTCGCTTTGGGCGAACATGGATCGGTAGCTAACTTGGGCAGCGGCACCATCCCGCTTGGTCTGCTATCCACGTGACCCCTGGGCGGAGGTGAAGCGTATCTTCGAGCAAACGCGGATCGTCATCATCGGCGGCGGCTTTGCCGGCCTGGAGGCGGCCAAGGCGCTGGCGCGTGCCCCGGTGGAGGTCACGTTGATCGACCGGCAGAATCACCACTGCTTCCAGCCGCTCTTGTACCAGGTGGCGACCGCGACGCTTTCGCCGGCCGACATTGCGTGGCCCATCCGCGGTATCCTATCGGGCCAGCGCAACGCCCGGGTGCTGATGGCCAGCGTCGAAGGCATCGACACCGAGCACCGCCTTGTGCGGACCAACGCTGGCGACTTCGACTACGACCAGCTGGTGGTCGGCACGGGGGCTACCCACGCCTATTTCGGCCATGAGGAGTGGGCGCCGCACGCGCCCGGGCTGAAGCGCATCGAGGATGCGACGGAGATCCGGCGGCGGATCCTCCTGGCCTTCGAGCGGGCGGAACTTGCAACGGACCCGTCGGAGCGCGACGTGCTAACCACCTTCGTGGTCGTGGGCGGCGGGCCGACCGGCGTCGAGATGGCGGGCGCTATCGCCGACATGGCGCGCGACGCGCTACCGCGCGACTTCCGCAACGTCGATCCGGATCAAGCGCACGTCCTTCTGGTCGAAGCCGGGCCGCGCCTGCTTGCCGCGTTCCCGGAGCATCTGAGCGACTACGCGAAGACCGCGCTCGAGCGGCGCGGCGTCGAAGTGCTGACCGGGCAAGCCGTGACGGACATCGGGCGGGGCCGGGTCGTGATTGGGGAGCGCGAGATCCGCGCGGGAGCCATTGTCTGGGCGGCAGGCGTGGCCGCCTCTGCCGCCGCTGACTGGCTGGGTGCGGATCGCGACCGCGCTGGCCGGGTCAAGGTTGGGCCCAACCTGACCGTGCCAGGGCGGCCCGAGATCTTGGTCGTCGGGGACACGGCTGCTGTCGTGGACGAGGCAGGCAAGCCGGTGCCTGGTATCGCGCCCGCGGCCAAACAGATGGGCCGCTACGCTGCGGGTGTCATCGCCGCTCGCGTGGCGGGCAGGGCTCCGCCCGGGCCGTTCCGGTACCGGCACCAAGGCGATCTCGCCACGATCGGGCGCAAGGCCGCGGTCGTGCAGCTGCGTCGTCTGACCCTGAAGGGCTTCGCCGCATGGGCGTTCTGGGGCTTGGCCCACGTCTACTTCCTGATCGGTCCGCGCAACCGCATCGCCGTCGCGTTCAGTTGGGCGTGGGACTACGTCACCTTTGGACGTCGCGCCCGGCTCATCACCGAACCTGCCGACACCCCCCCGGCCGAAGCGGAGCCCGCCGGTCCTTCTGGCGAGCCGTCCGCCGCCGGTGCCGCGGTTGACGTCCCCCCTGTTTTTTAGCCCACATGCCGAGCAGCGTCGACCTGCCCCCTGTGGAGTGCTGACGCGGGACAAGGCCAAGCCAGAAGGCCGAGCCAGGCGGCAAGGTCGCGACCTCGCTTGAAGCCCGGGCCGTCGGCTACGGCCGCGACCAGCGCTGTGGCAATTATCGGTCCGACGCCGGGATCGCGAGCTTGCGCGTGAGATCTGGCTGGCCGATCGTCTGCGAAATCGCGAGACGGGTCCCACAATTTGCATGTTGCATGGCCATGACTGACGTAAGCTGGATTGGCGAACACGGTACTCGAACAGTGGCTTCTCCCCGGCTATCCTGAAGACGCATCGTGGGATTGGCCGGCGGCGGTGCGCACGTCGCTTCAGGGCAGGTACCGCGGCGAATCAGCGGGCAGGTACAGCGGAGGGTTCCGGGACATCTGACGACCGCGGTTTCCTGCGGGCTTCCAATGATGGTAACGGCTCCCGTAGGGGTCACCATTTCGTATCGATGGCGAAAAGAGCTGGTGACATCATGCGGCATATCACCCCGGGTCCGCCTTGGATCAACGGATCTCGGGATGGGTCAGTCGCGCCGGGAGGGCTTTTGATGTCGGACGATTTCGCGCACGGTCGACGAGAAGGGTTGCGGCTCGCGCTGGCGATCCTGGCGGCGGAGGAAGCCAAATGGGCGGCGCTGCTGGGGGAGAGCCCGGCGTGGCGGACGAATTTGCAGCGCGACGTGCGGCATCAGACGCTGAAGGTGGCGCAGACTCGCATCCGCACCGCGCTGAACAGGCTGACGCCGAAGGACGATCCCGCCGCAAACGCGGAGCTGGCGGCGGCGCTGGAAAAGGTGGGGCTTTGATCCGCTGAGGCAATGGCTTTCTTTGGTATGGTCTCCCACGCCTTGCGCATTGGGGGTGGACGCGAGCTGCCGGGTTGGCCAACATACCAATATGGAACTTGGCGGAACGCCTCCGCATCCTGGGCACGGGAACATTCGCATGACCCTCGATCGTCGTAGCCTGATCGCCACCGGCCTGGCCGCCACTGCGACGCCGGCCCTGGGGCAGCGGCGGGCCGTGCCGCCGGCGCCCTGGGGCGCGACGCCCAGCGACCGCCAATGGCGCTGGCATGCGCGCGAGCAATATGCTTTCGTCCATTTTTCGATGAACACCTTCACCGACAAGGAATGGGGCTTCGGGGACGAAGACCCCAAGCTGTTCAACCCGACCGATTTCGATGCCGATCAGATTGTCGCCGCGATCAAAAGCGGCGGGCTGGAGGGGCTGATCCTCACCGCAAAGCATCATGACGGATTCTGTCTTTGGCCGACGCGGTTGACCGAACATTGCGTGCGCAACAGCCCGTGGCGCGGTGGCAAGGGCGATGTAGTAGGCGAGATGGCGGCCGCCTGCCGCCGGGCGGGCATCTCGTTCGGCATCTATCTGTCGCCCTGGGACCGCAATCGCGCCGATTACGCGCGGCCGAGCTACGTCGACTATTTCCGTAAGCAGATCGTCGAGCTTTGCACCGGCTACGGCGAATTGTTCGAATTCTGGTTCGATGGCGCGAATGGTGGCGACGGCTATTACGGCGGCGCGCGCGAGACGCGAAAGATCGACGCGCCGAAATATTACAATTGGCCGGAGACGATCGCGCTGGTCCACCGGCATCAGCCGATGGCGTGCACCTTCGATCCGCTGGGTGCCGAAATCCGCTGGGTCGGAAATGAGGACGGCGTGGCGGGGGACCCGTGCTGGCCGACCATGCCGGACGAGCCGTACACGCAGGAAAACGGCAATCCCGGCGTGCGCGGCGCCGCCTTGTGGTGGCCGGCGGAGACCAATACGTCGATCCGGCCCGGCTGGTTCTATCACTCGGACGAGGATTCGAAGGTCCGCAGCCCGGAGAATCTGGTCCGCTATTTCGACACTTCGGTGGCGCGCGGCACGAACATGAACCTGAACGTCCCGCCGGACCGCCGCGGCCGGATCGCGGATCAGGACGTGCGTGTCCTGAAAAGCTTCGGTGATGCGATCCGCGCGAGCTTCGCAACCGACCTGGCGCAGGGTGCCGTGGCGAGCGCAAGCCATAGCCGACCCGGCGCGGCCCCTGCACAGGTGCTGGACGGCAATCGCGACACCTATTGGTCGACACCGGACGCAGTGCATACGCCGACGCTGACGCTGGACCTGCCGCCGGGGCGCAGTTTCGACCTGATCCGGCTGCGCGAATATCTGCCGCTCGGTGTGCGCGTCACCAAATTCGCGGTCGACGCGCAGATCGACGGTGTCTGGAAGACGCTGGCGACCAAAGAATGCATTTCGGCACAGCGCATCATCCGGCTGGCTGCCCCGATATCGGCGCGGCGGGTACGGCTGCGCATCCTCGAAGCGCCCGCCTGCCCCGCGATCAGCGAGTTCGCGCTGTTCCGATCGGTCGCGCCGGTGCCGGTGCCCGCGATCGTTTCGTCCGACTCGACCGTTCTCGCCACGGCCGGGTGGACGATCGTGACGGCCAGTGCACCTGGCGCGGAGAAGCTGCTCGACAACGATGCCGGTACGATCTGGACGACGCCGGCGCCGACGCCAGGCAGCCCCGCCAGCGCGACGGTGGACATGGGCCGGTTGCAGACCGTGGCAGGCTTCAGCCTGACGCCTTCGCGTCAGGTGATGAACGATGCCGCGCCGCCCAGGGGCTATGTCGTGGAGACGAGCGCGGATGGCCAGGCATGGCAGGTCGCGGCGACGGGTGAGTTCGCCAACATCGCGTATGCGCTGTCGACTCAGCGGCTGAATTTCACCTCGCCGCGTGCGATGCGCTACCTGCGGCTCACCTTCGCGCAGACGGCGGTGCCGGCGGGGCGGCTGGCGGTCGCCGGGATCGGCGCCTTCACCAGACCGCGATGACGATACGCCGGCCGGCTGCTAGGATCGGACAGTCACGGTGACGGACGGCAAGGTGGCGGCCGTCGGGGATCGCCCCGGCTGCCGTTGATGCCGGTCGATCAGCGCCCGGCAACCTTGCGCGCAAATCCCTGGACCGGCACGTCGTGCAGGATGCGGTAGCGCGCCTCGATCAGGCTGAATATGCCGAAGCCCAGCAGGCCGACCGCGACGACGATATCGACCGGGCTGGTCAGCCAGGATAGCGCCTGCGCCATGCCCCCGGCTTCGCTGGCTTGCTCGTCCATGCCGGCCTTCAGCAGGAAATAGGCGCAGATGATGAACACCAGCCCGCGCGCCGCATAACCGGCGCGGCCGCTCCAGCGCGCCCATGCGGCACGTGCGACCCCCGGCTCCAGATGGCGGAGGAACGATCCCTTCGCCGCCTTCACCAGCTGAAAGATGCCGACCGCGAACAGGATCGCGCCGCCGAGCATGACGATCATCGGCCCGCCCGGCAGGTCGAGTGCGGTCTGGGTGCCCTTTTGCGTGCCGTTGCCGCTGGACGCGGCTCCCTGGATCAGGCGGATCGCCTGCCACGTCAGCAAGAGATGGACGATGCCGCTGATCCCGGCCCCGACGCGCTCCATCGCGCCGTCGCGATCCGCACCATGCCCTTCGATGTCGAACGCGGCGTCGGCCATGCGCCAGATGCCGTACCCGAACAGCCCCGCCGCCATGACGCCCAGCAGCACGCGCCCGCCGCCCTGCCCCAGGAATTCCAGCGCGCCGCTGGTGTCCTCCGCGCGCCCCGTGCGCAGGATGAGGAACGCGATGACGAGGTAGAGGAGCCCGCGCGTCGCAAAGCCGATCCGGGTGAGCAAGGTCAGCCGGGCGTTGGTGTTCATCATTTTGTCTCCCTCTTCGCCCGCCGAACGGCCCGGATCGTCCCACCGTTCCGTGGCGGCGCTTCGGCCGGCGTTCAGCCGATCGCGAGCAGTGCGCGATAGCGGGCCGGCGAGATGGGAATGATCGTGCCGTGGCTGGCGCCGTCGGGCACCGCGATTTCCGCGCTGATGTCGCGCCACGTCGTCATGTCGCGCGATGCGATGGCGGCGAAGCGGTTCTCGCGATAGCGATCATAGAAGACGATGTGCTCGCCCCCGCTCATGAACGCGGTCGGCCCCTCGCTCCACGCCGGCGTGATCGGTGCGGAGAGCGGGCCGAACGGGCCGGTGGGCGAAGCGGCGCGGCAAAACTGAATATATTTGCGTGGCGGCTGCGCGGTTTCGTCCTTCACGAACATGAACAGGTCGGTGCCATCGCGCAGGAACGTCGCGTCGATCACGTTGAAGCCGGGATCGTAGAACAGCCGCGTCGGCGTGAATGTGCGGAAGTCCGCCGTCTCGGTGCAATACATCCGGTGATTGCGCGGCTTGCCGCCGGGATCGTCGGTCGCGGGGAAGGCGCCGTCGACGGTGCTGGCCCAGACGATGACGAACCGGCCGGTGCGCGCGTCGAAGATCGCCTCCGGCGCCCAGGCGTTGCGTGCGCCCGGATACACCGCCATCACCGGGATCGCCTGCTGCCGTCCCCAATGCACCAGGTCCGGCGAGGCGGCGTGGCCGATCTCTCGCCCGGTCCAGCCTGTGGTCCACACCATGTGGAAGCGGCCGTTGCGCGGATCGCGCACGACGCACGGATCGCGCATCAGGCGGTCCTTGCCGACGCCCGGCACCAGCATTGCCGCGCCGCCGCGCACGGGCGTGAAGCGCCGGCCATCGTCGCTGATCGCCAGCCGCATCCCGCCCGCGCCGTCGTCGCGATTGCGGAAATAGCTGAAGGCGAAATATTCGTGGGCAGCCGTCGCCCCGATCAGGGGCGTAGTGGCCAGCGCGGCGCACAGCGTTCGACGCGACAGGATCACGGCCGGCGCCTGCCCGTTTCGCGAAAGTCGCGCACCCGCGACGATGCGAACGCGCGGCCCCGCGGCAATCGCAAGCCCGTCGCATCGAAGCCGTCGACATCCTGCAACCAGAAGGCCGGTCGTGCATCGGCGGCGATCGTCTGAACCTCGACATGCGATACTTCGATGTTGCGCGCATGGCGGACGAACAGGCCGCAGGCGGGCAGCGGCCCAAACATATCGGGTTCGGGATAACCCGCTTCGTTCGCCGGCGGATCGATCGCGGCCATCGCCGCGTCGCCGCCGCCCACCTGTTGCAGGAAAACGTTGGCGATCTTGACATCCTCCACCGGATGGCCGGCGATCCCGGCGATGATCGACGGCATCGGCGCGGCGGCGGATGACGTGATGCCGTCGATCAGGATACGCTTCAGGCTGCCCGGCACGGTGCCCGCCGGGCCGCGGAGCCGGGCGCCCAGCCGCAGGAAGATCGGCGCCGTCGTCACGCCGCGCATGGCGATGTTGCTGACCGTCACATCCTCCAGCACCGCACCGTCGACGGTTTCCAGCGCGAGGCCACGGCAATGATCGAACACGCAATTGGTGATCGCGATATTGCGGAACCCCCCGTTCGATTCGGTGCCCAGCTTGATCCGGCCGTGCGTGCTCTTGGGTGCCGGCGGGAACGGCCGGAAACTGCCGTCGAGCAACGATCCGACGCGATAGCTGCCGCTGACCGTGCAGCCGGCGATCGTCACATTCTCCGTCGTTCTTGGATAGCCGAGCGCGTACGAGGATTTCGGGCAGATCGCGTCGTCCCAGGGCGAATTGATCGTGCAGCCGCGGATGTGGACGTTGCGACAGCAATCGATGTCCAGCCCGTCGCGGTTGGTGTCGATCAGCAGGTTTTCGATCGTCAGATTGTCGACACCGGTGGCGAGCAGCGCGAACCAGCCGCCTTCAAGCACGCGGAAATCACTGAGCCTGACGTTGCGGCACAGCTTCAGCGCGATGGATTTGTCGCCGACACCGGGCCGGCCGGAGATCGGCCGATCACGGTCATAATCATGGCCGCGGCCCAGCCCCCTGCCCCAGATCAGGCCGCCGCCCTCGATCGCAATGTTCTCCAGTCCCTCGCCCCAGATCAGCGCGTTGCGCCAGTGGCCGTGGCCGTGATCCTGGAACGCGGCATAGGCAGGCGGCAGATCGTCCGATCGGTCATATCCGCCCTGCGCCATGCCCTCGACCGGAGTCGATGCGGCCAGCAGGACCGCGCCGCTATCGAGGTGCAGGGTGATGTGGCTTTCCAGCCGGATACTGTACGACGCATAGGTGCCCGGCGGGAACCACACCGTCCCGCCGCCACGCGCCGCGGCATAGGCGATGGCGGCGTTGATCGCGGGGCTGTCGATGGTCACGCCGTCGCCTTTCACGCCGTGATCGCGGACGTTGACGATCCCCGGCACGCCGGCCGCATAAGCCAGCCCAGGGGTCAGCATCGGGCCGAGCGCCGCCGCGAGGCCGCCCGCGAGCATTTGCCGCCGTGCCAGCATCATCGTGCGCTCTGCCCCCAGCCGTTGGGCTTACGCCCGACGTCCAGCACCAGGGTTCCGCCACGCATGATATCGCCCTGCGCGATGAACGGCCGGTCGAGCGGCACGCCGTTCAACGTCGCGCGCCGGATGTACACCGCACCCGGACGATAGCCGCGCGCCACGATCGCGAAGGTCTTGCCGTCCTCCAGCCGGATCACCGCGCGCGGCTGATGCGGTGCGTGCAGATAGTACAGGTCGCTGGCCAGCTTGGGGAACAGACCGATCCGGTTGAACACGTAATGCGAACTCATCGCGCCATTGTCTTCGTCGCCGGGATAGGCGCTGGCGGTGAATCTCGCGAACACCCGGTTCGCCCAATAGCTCGCCAGATCGGGGCGCCCCACTTCGCTGAACAGCCAGGGGGTGGCGAAACTGGGTTCGTTGGTGATGTCGATCAGGCCGGTGTCGAGCGCATGGCCGAGCCGCGCGATGAACCGGTCGCGCCCGCCCATCGCCGCGACCATCGCGGGAATGTCGTGGAGCATGCCATAGGAATAAATCCACGACGTGCCTTCGTAGAATCCGACATTGTCGTAGGTCTTGCCGTTCCACCCCAGTTTCGGGTCGATCGGCTGGAACCGCCCGTCCGGATAGCGCGGCAGGATGAAGCCCGAATAGCCGTCGCTGACCGCTTTCGCATCCCATACGTTGCGCCAGTTCGCGGAGCGCGCGAGCAGCCTGGCGGCATCGTCGGGCCGCCCTGCCGCCGCGGCCAGCCTGGCCGCGTAGAAATCGTTGAGGGCGAAGCCCAGCGTCGAGGAGCCCGATTTCGCGCGCTGGTTGTCCGGCTCCGGGCTGCGATCACCGACGCCGAACCAGCCCTGCACCAGATAGCGCGGCCGCCGCCGTTCGTCGGCGTTGAACAGCGCCACGGCCGCCGCTTTCTTCCAATCCACGCCGGGCACGCCGCGCAACAGCGCCTCGCCCAGGACGTTGTCGATCTCGTCGCCGCCCTGCCCGACGTGGTAATTGCGACCGGCAATGAAGGCGGTATCGGCCGCGCCGAACCGCTCGAACGTATGGATGATCGAGGCGACGTTTCCGGCATAGACGCTCCGCCGGATCAGCGACATCAGCGGAAAGGCCGTCCGATAGCTGTCCCACAGCGTGTAATAATCATCCCACAGCGGCCTGGCGCGGTCCGCCTCCCCCTGATCCTGCGTGCGGTCGCGCGGCTGGATCACGCTGTGATAGAGCGCGGTGGCGAAGCGGGTACGGTCCGCCTTGCCGACGCCCTCGATAGTGATGCGGCCGAGTTCGCGGTTCCATCCTTCCCGCGCGGCGGTGCGCAGGGCGTCCTGATCCCAGCCGGGAATTTGCGCGTCGAGCAGCTGTTCTGCGCGCTCGGCGCTGTGGAACGACACCGCGATCTTCAGCAGCACGGGCGCGCGGCCCGGCGTGTCGAACGACCAATAGGCGCCCAGTCGCTCGTCGGGTCCGCTGGTCGCTGCCGTCGCGCTCGCCATCTTCGCGCCACCGCGGAACACGCCCCAGCCGGTGGGCGTGCGGTTCAGCTTGGCGACGAACCAGATGTCGACCAGGGCCGGCGACCAATAGGTCTTGGCGCGCACCCGGCCGACGATCTTGCCCGATGCCGGGAAGAGCGTGACGTCGGCCCCATCGCTCGCCACCTCGCCGCGGATCTTGCGGGTGACGTCGAAGACGATGTTTCCGGCCGCGCCTCGCGCATAATCGAACCGGTACAGCGCGGCATCATGGCCCGGCGTCACCGCGGCGCGGATGCCGTAGCGGGTCAACGTCACCGCATAGCCATCGGCGCCCGCACGTTCGTCGGTCTTTGGCGACAGGTGGCGCGGCTCGTCGAATTCGGGCTCGCCGGTTTGCGGGGAGACCAGGAACGTGCCGTAAGTCGTCCGCCCCCCCGATCCTTGGGTGTGCAATTGCGCAAAGCCGCTGATCGGCGCGGCGGCGTCATAGCCGGCGTTGCTGCCGGTCAGCGTTTCGGGGCTGGGATGGATCGATCCGGCGGGCAGCGCCGGGCCGGGAATGGTGTCGCCCTGATTGTCGTCGCCCGTGCCCACCATCGGATCGACCTGCGCATACAGCGGCCGGGCGTCCTGCGCGCCGGCGGGCATCAGGGGTGCCGTGCAGGCGCAGATCGCCGATATCGCCCACCGCGTCGTTCGCATCCCGCTCTCCCGTCGACCTTGCTATGCCGTGACGGCTAGCATAGTCATCTGCAAGTGGTAAGGCCAATTGAGAGACACAAGCGATGACAAGGTTCGCTTTGCCGCTGATCCTGGCGCTGATGCTGCTGATCGGCGCCGCGCCGGCGCGGGCGGGGATGGCGGTGATCTACGACGGCCGCGCGGTCGCGACGATCGTCCGGGCCGACGATCCGGCGATGCGCCATGCCGCCGACATGCTCGGCGACGACCTGAAAGCGTTGACCGGCCATGCCCCGCGGATCGTCGCGGACGCCGCCGTCTGCGGCCGCATCTGCATCGTGATCGCGCCCGTCGGCACGCCGCTGGCTGGTGCTGCCGGAACGGCGATCGCAGGGCAGTGGGAGCGCTATGAGCGCGTCGTACGGCGCTCGGCCGGGCAGACCCGCATCGTCATCGCCGGATCGGACGTGCGCGGCACCATCTACGGCGTGGTCGATCTGTCGCGGCAGCTGGGCGTATCGCCCTGGGCGTGGTGGGCGGACGTGACGCCGCGCGCGGTGCGCCGCCTCACGATCGACGACGCCGCAGTCCGGTCCACGACACCATCGGTGCGCTATCGCGGCATTTTCCTGAATGACGAGGATTGGGGGCTGGAGCCCTGGGCGGCGAAGACGCTGGAGCCCAAGACCGGCAACATCGGCCCGCACACCTACCGCCGCGTGTTCGAACTGATGTGGCGGCTGAAGGCCAATCTGTTGTGGCCGGCGATGCATTCGGTGTCGACGCCCTTCTACGCCGACCCCACCAATCCCAGGCTGGCGGACGAATATGCCATCGTGATCGGCACGTCCCACGCCGAACCGATGCTGCGCAACAATCTGCGCGAATGGGATGCCGCGCTGCGTGGCCCGTTCGATTTCACCAGCAACGCGGCCCACATGACCGACTATTGGCGCGAGCGGCTGGACCAGGCCCGCGGCCACGAGAACATCTACACGATGGGCCTGCGCGGCATCCACGACGGCCCGATGCAGGGCGCCAGCGACAATGCCGGCCGCCGCGCGATCCTGGAAAAGGTCGTGGGTTTGCAGCGCGGGCTGCTGGCGCAGGCGTATGCGCGGCCTGCGCAACCCGTGCCGCAAGTCTATGTCGCCTATCACGAATTGCAGGAGGCGTATGACGACGGCCTGACCCTGCCCGGCGACGTCACCTTGATGTGGGCCGACGACAATTACGGCTATCTGCGCCGCCTGAGCACGCCCGCGGAGCGGCAGCGGCCGGGGGGCGCGGGCATCTATTATCATCTGTCCTATTGGGGTCGGCCGCACGATTATCTGTGGCTCGGCACCACCCATCCGGCGCTGATCCACGAGGAGATGGGCCGCGCGCTCGCGACCGATGCGACGCGGATGTGGGTGGTCAACGTCGGCGACATCAAGCCGATCGAATATCTCAGCCAGTATTTCCTGGACCTGGCGTTCGACGCGCGGACGTTCGCCACGTCGCCGCGCTATCATTTGCGCACGTTCATGGCGCAGACCTTCGGGGCCGGATCGGCGGACGATCTGGCGGACGTAATGATGCGCTTCTACGATCTCGCGTTCGAACGGCGCCCCGAGTTCATGGGGTTCGGCGAGACCGAATGGGTGACGCCGAACCGCCCGACGGATTACGTCCGTTCCGACGGGGAGGAAGCGCAGGCGCGTCTCGCCGCTTATGCCGCGCTGGTCACCAAGGCGGAAGCGATCGGCGCACGCATGCCCGCGGATCGCCGCGATGCCTATTTCGAACTGGTGCTGTATCCGGTGCGCGGCGCCGCGAAATTGCACGAGCGCATCCTGAAGCTCGATCTCGCGCGCCTCTACGCCGAACAGGGTCGCGCGAGCGCCAATATCTACGTCGATCAGGCGAAGGCGGCGCATGCCGCGATCGTGGCGGACACTTCGCGCTACAACGCTCTGCGCGACGGCAAATGGCGCCACATCATGGACATGGCGCCGCGTGCGCTGCCGGTGTTTCAGGAGCCGGTCTGGCCCCATTGGTCGACATCGACCAAGGCGGGCTGCGGCGTCGCCTATTGGGGATCGTGGTTCAACGACGAGAACACGCTGACGTTCACCGCCGGCCGTGCCGAGACGAAGGTCGTGCGCCTGTTCGGCTATCGACCCGTCGTCACCCAATGGTCGATAGCCGCACCGAAGAACTCCGGTGCCAACCTGTCGCGCGATCGTGGCGCATTGTCGGCGCAAGGGGCCTACGAACAGCGGCTGACCGTCCGCTATGACGGCCGCACCGCGCCCGGCGACCTAAGCGTCGCTTGCGGCGGCGCGACCTTGCCGATCTACACCCGCGTGCTGCCCGATACGCAATCGAGCGAGGTCGACCGCGTCGTCACGCTGCCTGCCGCCAGCGGCGAGGCAGGGCGCGGGTGGCAGGTGATGCCCGGACTGGGCAGCATGGGCGCCGCGTTGCGCGCTGCCCTCGATACGCCGCGCACCGATCCGGTCGTCTACCGCTTCGCCAGCATCACCGGCACCGGCGCGCGGATCAAGATGGTCGCGCTGCCCACCCATCCGCTATATCCCGGCCTGCATGCGCGCATCGCAGTCAGGATCGATGGCGGCCCCGAACGCGTGCTGGATTTCGCCACCATCGGCCGCAGCGACGCTTGGCGCGCCAACGTCCTGCGCAACGCGGCCGTGGAGACGATCACGCTCGATCTGCTCGCGCCCGGCAAGCACGTGCTGTCGGTAACCGCGCTCGATCCCGGCGTGATGCTGGACCGCATCCAGATCGAGTTCGACGGCGCCCGTCCGATGTACGGCGCGCCGCGTCCACCTGTGGCAGAGTAGTTTAGTCTACCTGCTCGACGGACCCGATCTGCAACCGCCGCGCGACTTCGCCGCGCCGCGCCGCGATTTCGGAGCGGGCGCGCTGCATCACTTCGAGTTCGGTCGCGGCGAGCAAATCTTCGATCACCCGGCGCAGGTGGATGTGCATCATCGTGCGCGCACGGTGCGGATCGCGCGCGCGCAGGGCATCGACGATCAGTCGGTGTTCCTCGACGCGCGGGTTCACGCCTTCCTGCCGGGCCTGCGCGAACATGTGGACGCACAGCGGCGATCGGTCGCGCATTCGCCACAGCGCGTCGACGACGCTCACGATCACGCTGTTGCTGGTCCCTTCCGCGATCAGCATGTGGAAACGGCGGTCGGCCTGCATCGCCTCCGGGCTGGCCGGGTCGATCGCGGCCATCTCCGCCAGGACCGCGTCCAGGTGCGCCAACGTATCCAGCTGGATCGCCGTGGCGGCGACCGCTGCGGCTTCGCCTTCGAACAGGATGCGCGCCTCCACGAGTTCGAAGGCGCCGACGTCCAGTTCCTCGTCCCCCCCCGCTTCCGGCATGTCCTTGACGTACAGCCCCGATCCGTGGCGCGCATCGACGAAGCCGCGGATTTCCAGCGCGATCATGGCCTCGCGAATCGTCGGCCGGCTCACCTTGAATTCCTCGGCCAGTTCGCGCTCGCCGGGCAGGCGCGTTCCGGCGGGGTAATCGCCCCGGCCGATCGCGCTCGCGATCGCGCCCGCGACCTGCTGGTACAGCTTGTCCGCCTTCATCTTCATGGTCCGGTCGATCCCACAAAGACAGGCTTGACACAATAGATGACTACGGCCGATATTGGCCTGACCACATCTCGGGACTGTCATGCCGATTATCACTGCTGCCCGTGTCATCACCACTTGTCCGGGGCGCAACTTCGTCACGTTGAAGATCGAGACCGACGCCGGTGTGCACGGTGTCGGCGACGCGACGCTGAACGGGCGCGAGCTGGCGGTGGCAAGCTACCTGACCGATCACGTCATTCCCTGCCTGATCGGCCGTGACGCGCACACGATCGAAGATATCTGGCAGTATCTGTACAAGGGCGCGTACTGGCGGCGCGGCCCGGTGACCATGTCGGCGATCGCCGCGGTCGATACTGCGCTGTGGGATAT
>DASTLZ010000152.1:0-10075 GCA_035714425.1 Sphingomonas sp. | reverse complement strand
CGAATATCGGCGCGATCGTCACGCCGCTGGTCGTGCCCATACTGGTGCTCGCATATGGCTGGCGGGCCGCGTTCGTCATCACCGGGCTGGTCAGCTTCGTGTGGCTGTTCGCGTGGCTGTTCGCCTATCGCCTGCCGCACCGCGTCGTAGAGGATATGCCTGTCGCGATCGCCGCACCGCCGCTGGGCTGGCGGCGCGTCATCGGGCTGCGACAGACCTGGGCCTATGCGGTAGCCAAGCTGCTCACCGATCCGGTGTGGTGGCTGTTCCTGTTCTGGCTGCCCGATTTCCTCCATCGCCGCCACGGCCTCGATCTCAAGAACTTCGGGCCGCCGCTGGTCGCGATCTACGTCCTGTCGGATCTGGGCAGCATCGGCGGCGGCTGGCTCTCGTCGCGGCTGATGCGCGCGGGGTTCAGCGTGGAGCGGGCGCGCAAGACGGCGATGCTGGTCTGCGCCATCGCCGTCATGCCGATCTTCGCCGCGCAATATGTCGACAATCTGTGGGGCGCGGTGGCGATCATCGGCCTGGCGGCGGCGGCGCATCAGGCATGGTCCGCCAATCTGATGACCCTGCCGTCGGACATGGTGCCGCAGCGTGCGATGGGGTCGCTGATCGGGATCGGCGGCGCGGCCGGTGCGATCGGCGGCATGGTCATGGCGAAATTCACCGGCTGGGCGCTGGAGACGTCGGGCAGCTACAGCCTGATCTTCGCAGTCGCCGGCAGCGTCTATCTGGTCGCGCTGCTGCTCCTCCACCTGATCGCGCCGACGTTACGCGTGCGCGACCTGTAACGCCCCGCTGGACGCGCGCGGCACCAGTTCCAGTTCGACCACCCGGTCGGCCCGCGCGTCCACCCCGCCCGCGATCATGTCGATCAGCGCCCGCGTCGCATCCGCCGCCATCCCCGCCAGCGGCCGACGGATCGTGGTCAGCGCCGGGGTTATCATCGACGCCAGGTCGGCATCGTCGAAGCCCACCACCGAAAGCTGCCCCGGCACCGCGATCCCGCGCTCGCGCGCGACCTTGATGACCGCGGCTGCCATGATGTCGTTCGCGGCGAAGATCGCGGTCGGCGGATCGTCCAGCGCCAGCAGCCGCCGCGCCGCCGCCAGCCCCGAGGCAAAGCCGTAATCCCCTTCGCACACCAAAGCCGGGACAAGGCTGCCGCCCCGCGCCGCCAGCGCCTCGCCAAAGCCACGCCGTCGCTGGTCCGACGACAGAAAACGTAAAGGGCCGGTAATCATCCCGATCCGCCGATGGCCCAGGTCGAACAGATGATCGGCCAGCGCTGCTGCGGCCTCGCGCTCCTTGCCCACCACCATCGCCGGATGCCCCGCCACCCGCACCGCCGCCAGCGCGACGACGGGCAGGCGCAGCGCGGCCAGTGCCGTCGCCACCGTCGCCAGTTCGGACAGCGGCGGCAGCAGGATCACGCCGTCCACCTTGGAGCGCCGCACGAACGTGCCGATGTTCTCCACGACGTCCGGGTCGTCGTAGCGCGAAGGATGGACGACCAGTTCATAGCCATGTGCCGAACACACCTCCGCGATCCCGCGTTGGAGCAGGCCTATGACGTGGTTGTTGGGATCGTCCTGCACCACGCCGATCAGATACGATCGCCCCGCTGCGAGCCCGCGCGCGCGGCTGTTGGGGTGAAAGCCCAGCCGGGCGATGATCTCCTCGATCCGCGTCCGGGTCACGCCGCCGACCTTCGGCGATGCGTTCAGCACCCGGGACACGGTGCGGATCGATACGCCCGCCGCGGCGGCAACGTCGCTGATCGTCGCCGGCGCGCTGGGTCGGTCGTGTTCGCTCATCAGGCTGGAGTGTATCGCCGCTCCCCCTCAGGCCCAAACGGTTTCGCCTGCGCACCGATCCCGCTAGGGTGAGGCGTATGACCGGGCCGACCACGATAGAACGCGATTGCGTCGCCCATGCCAAAGCCCTGCCGCGCCTGAGCGATGTGGAGCATTGGGCATCGATCAACAGCGGCACGCGCAACCTCCCCGGCCTCGCGAGCATGGCGGGCGTGCTGGCCGATGCCTTCGCCGCGCTCCCGGGCGAGATCGCGCTTGTCGATCCCGCGCCGGTCGATCAGGTCGGCACCGATGGCATAACCCGCGCGCTGGATCACGGGCGCCACCTGCATCTGGTCGTCCGCCCGGCAGCGCCTGTCCAGATGCTTTTCACTGGCCATATGGACACGGTCTATCCGGCCGACCATCCGTTTCAGCATTGCGCCCGGCGTGACGATGGCATGCTCGGCGGGCCCGGCGTCGCCGACATGAAGGGCGGTCTTGCCGTCATGCTCGCCGCCCTCACCGCTATCGAGGCATCGCCCGCCGCAGCCCGCCTTGGCTATGAAATCGTCGTCAATTCCGATGAGGAAACCGGATCGCTGTCGTCCTCCGCGCTCCTGTTGCGTGCCGCGCGCGGCAAGGTCGCCGGGCTCACCTACGAACCCGCGCTCGCCGACGGCACGCTGGCCGGTGCCCGCGGCGGCACCGGAAATTTCTCGCTGGTGGTGCGCGGCCGCAGCGCCCACGCCGGCCGCAACCCCGAGGAGGGCCGCAACGCCCTGGTCGCCGCCGCCGCGCTCGCCGTTACGTTGAGCGAAGCCGCCGGCGCGGGCCTTACCGTCAATCCCGCGCGGATCGAGGGCGGCGGCCCGAACAACGTCGTCCCCGATCTGGCGATATTGCGTGTCAACTTTCGCCCACAAGCGCTTGAAGATATTACCCTCGCCCGCACCGCGATCGACACCGCGGTCGCCAATGTCGCGCGCGATCACGATGTCCGAATCGAAACCCACGGCAGCTTCAACCGCCCGCCCAAGCCGATCGACCCGGCCACCGCAGCGCTGTTCGACCGCGTCAAAGGCGCCGGCGCCGATCTCGGCCTCGCGATCGGCTGGCGGGCGACCGGCGGCGTGTGCGACGGCAACACCATCGCCGCGGCCGGCGTTCCCGTCGTCGATACGATGGGCGTGCGCGGCGGTGCGATCCATTCGGCGCACGAATTCATGATCCCCGACAGCCTGGGCGAGCGCGCCGGCCTGTCCGCCCTCACCATCCTGCGGATCATAGGCGAACCATGACCTTTCGTATCCGCGCAGCCGATGACAACGATCTCGCGCATCTCTATGAAATGGCGAAGCTGACGGGCGGCGGCTTCACCAATCTGCCTGCCGATCGCGCCGCGCTGACGACCAAGCTGGAACGCAGCCACGCCGCCTTCGCCCGCGATGGCGCGTCTACGATCGCCGATGAATTGTTCGTGCTGATCCTGGAAAACGTCGAAACCCGCGAGGTGCGCGGGACATGCCAGATTTTCACCCACATCGGCCAGACGCACCCCTTCTACAGCTATCGCCTCGGCACGCTGACTCAGCACAGCCGCGAACTCGCCCGCACGTTTCGCGCCGAAATGCTGTCGCTGACCACCGATCTGGAAGGCGCGAGCGAAGTCGCGGGCTTGTTCCTCCATCCGGGCGAGCGGGCAGGCGGTCTAGGTCTGTTGCTCGCGCGCAGTCGCTATCTGTTCATCCGCGCCCACCGCGCGCGCTTCGCGGATCGCGTCCTGGCCGAATTGCGCGGCGTCATCGACGAAGCCGGCGGGTCGCCGTTCTGGGATGGGCTGGCCGGGCGCTTCTTCGGTATGAATTTCCAGGACGCCGACAGCTTCAATGCGATCCACGGCCACCAGTTCATCGCGGACCTGATGCCCAAGCATCCGATCTATACCGCAATGCTGCCGGACCATGCCCGCAGCGCCATCGGCCTGCCGCATCCATCAGGGCGCGCGGCGATGCGAATGCTGGAAAACGAAGGCTTTGCGTTCGACAATTACGTCGACATCTTCGATGGCGGCCCCACGATGACGGCGCGCACCGATCACGTAAAGACCATCCGCACCGCGCAGGACGCGACGATCGCGCGGCTGGGCGAAGGGGGTGAGGAAGCATTGGTCGCGACCGGGCGCCTCGGCGATTTCCGCACCGCCTTCGGCCACGTCCGGCACAGCGAAGACGGCCTGATCCTCAGCACCGCCTGCGCCGCAGCCCTCGGCGTCGATGTGGGAGATGCCGTCACCTGGGTCGCCCGGATATGATCGGGCAGCGCAAGATGGTCGAAATCAACTTCGACGGCATCGTCGGCCCCACCCACAATTACGCCGGGCTCAGCCACGGTAACCTCGCGGCGACGCGTAACGCCGGCGCCACTTCCTTCCCCCGCGCTGCCGCGCTGCAGGGGGTGGCCAAGATGCGCGCCAATCTGGCGCTCGGGCTGGTGCAGGGGATCCTGCTGCCCCACGATCGCCCCAACACCCGCTGGCTGGCGGCCTTGGCCAGCGACGTGCGCGGCCCGCTCTGGCCCGCCGCTGCGTCTGCATCCGCGATGTGGGCGGCCAATGCCGCCACCGTCTCGCCCGCGGCGGATACCGCCGACGGGCGCTGCCACCTGAGCGTCGCCAATCTGGTCACCATGCCGCATCGCAGCCACGAATGGCCGGAAACGCTGGCCCAATTGCGCACCGCATTCGCCGACCCGGCCTTCGTCGTGCATACCGCGATTCCGGCGCCTTATGGCGACGAGGGTGCCGCCAATCACATGCGCCTGACGACCGCGCACGACGCACCTGGCGTCGAAGTGTTCGTCTATGGCGAGCCCGGCGGGCGCTTCCCCGCGCGCCAGCATCCGGTCGCCTCGCAGGCCATTGCCCGCCGCCACGCGCTCGATCCTGCGCGCACCGTGTTCGTCCGGCAATCGCCCGAAGCCATCGCCGCCGGCGCTTTCCACAACGATGTCGTCGCCGTCGCCAACGAACATGTCCTGTTCGCCCACGAACAGGCGTTTGCCGATCGACACGGCTTCTACGAAACCCTGCGCAAGGCGTTGCCGTCATTGGAGATCGTCGAAGTGCCGGCGTCGGCGATCGGCCTGGAAGACGCAATCGCCAGCTATCTGTTCAACGCCCAGTTGGTGACCCTGCCCGGCGGTGGTGGCGACGATAGCGGCGGCATGGCCCTGATCCTGCCGACGGAGGCGCAGGCGAACGTGCGCGTCTGGTCCTGGCTGGAGGCGTTGATCGCCGGCAACGGCCCGATCCGGCGGTTGATCCCGGTCGACGTGCGCGAATCGATGGCCAACGGTGGCGGCCCCGCCTGCCTGCGCCTGCGCGTCGTCTGCGACCCGGCGGCGGTCGATCCGCGCTTCCTGGTGGATGCGGACCGGCTCGATCGCATCGCCGACGTCGTCGAACATCATTGGCCCGAGCGCGTCGACGCGCACGATCACAATTCGCTGGGCGACTGGCCCGCCGCACAGACCGCGCGCCAGGTCCTTTTCGACGCGCTGGACCTGTCGGCCCTACTGACCGATTGAGGCAATCACCGCATGGAAGGCGCTGCGTCCTCGGATTCCAGTGCCGATTGCGCGATCGACTGCAATTCGCCGGCCAGCTTCTTCCAATTGCCCTGTTCGACCAGTTCGTTGGCGCTGCGCACCTTCAGCCCGGCAACCCGCTGAAGCGCCACTTCCAGGCGATCACCGGATTTCTGGCGCTCCTTCAGCTGCGCGGCCAGGCTCTCGACGATCTCGGTCAGCTGGGTCAGCGTCCGCACGTTCGTCTCGGCATGATCTTCCGCGCCTTTGCCGGTCGTCACTTGCCGCAATACGGTTGCCGCGCTGGACGCCGTCGCGATCAGCGCGGTCACATTCTCGTTCGTCATTACCTGCATGTCGTCATCCCCGATCTACCGGCGTCAATCTATTGAACGGCGTGCAACGCCGCGGTCGAGCGCGGGACGGAAAGCATGTTTTCCAGTTCGGCATTGGTGATCGGCGCGACGAACGCGCATCCCAGGCGGCTACCCGACTGACGCACCACGATCACCTGCCGCCGGCCCAGATCGCCGATGGTGACGCCGATCGTCGCACCCGTGGCGACGGGCACGCCGGAAATCATCCGGAACCCCGATACCGACAGTTCGTCCACCAGCACGTCGACGGGACGGCCCAGCCCGCGTGCTACTGCACCGCCGAGGTCGACCGAATGACGATCCCCGCTGCGGTTCTCGTTGTACAATTGTGCCACCAGCGCCATGCCCGTCGTCCTCGAATTTGCCGATGTTCAGGAGATAGCCGGCACGGCTTGCAAAGCGGTAAAGCGGTGGCGAAGATGCGGTATCGCAGATCGATGAATTGGGCGTAAACCATGTCCCGAATGGGGAGCATGTCGCGATTGCGCGTTGGCCCTGCGACTTGCTAACATGCCGGAATGTGGATCCGTTTCGCCCGACTGTTCGTCATCAAGACCAAGTTCGAGGCGTTCCTGGTCATTTACGGGCTGGGCACCGGCGCGGTCGAGCGCGGCATTCATTACCTGCACCAATATCCCGGATTCGGCGGCAAATTGCTGTTCGTCGCCACGCCGCTGGCCGTATTCATGGCTGGCGCACGCATTCTAGACTCGCTGGAGCGCGAACGCTTGGGGCGTTGACAGGATAAATTCGTCGCGCGGCTGCGCGGCCTCGCTATCTGCACCCGCATGCCTGCCACCCTTACGCATCTCCAGCGGCTAGAAGCCGAAAGCATCCACATCCTGCGCGAAGTCGTGGCAGAGGCAAAGGCGCCGGTAATGCTCTATTCGGTCGGCAAGGATTCGGCCGTGATGCTGCACTTGGCTAAGAAGGCCTTCTATCCCGCCCGCCCGCCGTTCCCCCTGCTCCACGTCGACACGACCTGGAAATTCCGCGCCATGTACGACCTGCGCGAGAAGGCCGCGGCGGATGCGGGGATGACGCTGGTCGTCCACCGCAACCCCGAAGCCGAGGCGCTAGGCATCAATCCCTTCGATCATGGCGCGCGCCACACCGATATGTGGAAGACGCAAGGGCTGAAACAGGCGCTCACCGCGGGCGGCTATGACGCGGCGTTAGGCGGTGCGCGGCGCGACGAGGAGAAATCGCGCGCGAAGGAGCGCATCTTCAGCTTCCGCTCGGCCAGCCACGGCTGGAACCCGAAGGCGCAGCGGCCGGAATTATGGCGGCTGTACAACGCCCGTATCGACAAGGGAGAAAGCATCCGCGTCTTCCCGCTGTCCAACTGGACCGAACTCGACATCTGGCAATATATCCTGGCCGAGGGGATCGAGATCGTCCCGCTATATTTCGCCGCCCCGCGCCCGACCGTGGAGCGCGAGGGCATGCTCCTGATGGTCGACGACGACCGTTTCCGACTGACGCCGGGGGAGGTTCCGGTCGAGCGATCGATCCGCTTCCGAACCTTGGGCTGCTATCCGCTGACCGGCGCGGTGGAAAGCGACGCCGCGACGCTGCCCGCCGTCATTCAGGAAATGCTGCTGACGACCACCAGCGAGCGTCAGGGCCGCGCCATAGACCATGACGCCGCCGCCAGCATGGAGCAGAAGAAGCGCGAGGGGTATTTCTGATGACGGCCTATGCCCCCAAATCCTACCAGCCCGATGCCTTGGTCGCCGACGATATCGGGGCATACCTCGATACCCACGCCGCCAAATCGATGCTGCGCTTCATCACCTGCGGATCGGTCGACGATGGCAAGTCGACGTTGATCGGTCGGCTGCTGTACGATTCAAAACAGATTTTCGAGGATCAGCTGGCCGCGCTGGAATCGGATTCGAAGCGCGTGGGGACGCAAGGAGCAAACATCGATTTCGCGCTGCTGGTCGATGGCCTTGCCGCCGAACGCGAACAAGGCATCACGATCGACGTCGCATACCGCTTTTTTTCCACCGAAAAACGCAAATTCATCGTCGCGGACACGCCCGGACACGAACAATATACGCGAAATATGGTCACCGGCGCGTCGACCGCGGACCTGGCGGTGATCCTGATCGATGCGCGCAAGGGCGTGCTGACCCAGACGCGGCGCCACAGTTACCTCGCGCACCTCGTCGGCATCCGCCGGATCGTGCTGGCGGTGAACAAGATGGACTTGATCGGCCACGATCAGGAGGGCTTCGACGCGATCGTCGCCGATTATCGTGCGTTCGCGACGTCGATCGGTATCAGCGATTTCGTCGCCATTCCGCTGTCGGGGCTGACCGGTGCCAACGTCGCGGATCCCTCTACCGACATGCCTTGGTACACCGGCCCGACCTTGCTCGCGCATCTCGAACAGGTGCCGCTGGACGCAGACGCAGCCGCCGAAAAAGTCTTTCGCATGCCGGTCCAGTGGGTCAACCGGCCCGATCTCGACTTCCGAGGTTTTGCCGGACAGATCGCCGCGGGCACGATCCGGCGGGGCGACGCGGTGCGCATCCTGCCGTCGGGCCGCACCACCACGGTGGCCCGCGTCCTGGCGGTGGACGAGGATGGTGACTTCGCGCAGGCAGGCCAGTCGGTCACGCTGGTGCTGGCGGACGAAGTCGATTGCTCGCGCGGCGACGTCATCGCGGCCGCATCCGCGCCGCCGCAAGTCGCCGACCAATTCTCCGCCACCATCGTCTGGCTGTCCGACACCGCGCTGGTGCCCGGCCGTGGCTATTGGCTGAAGCTGGCAACGCAGACCGTCGGCGCCACCGTCCAGGCGCCCGGCCATGTCGTCGACGTCAACACGCAGGCCGAACTGTCCGCCAAGACGCTGGAACTCAACGATATCGGTGTCGCCGAAGTCTATACCGACCGGCCTATCGTTTTCGAACCCTATGACGAGGGCGCCGATCTCGGCGGCTTCATCCTGATCGATCGTGCAACCAACGCGACCGTCGCGGCCGGCATGGTGCGCTTTTCGCTTCGACGCGCGCAGAACGTCCATTGGCAGGCGATCGACGTCACCCGCGACGCGCACGCCGCGCAAAAGGGCCAGCGCCCCCGGCTGTTGTGGTTCACCGGCCTGTCGGGCGCCGGCAAGTCGACGATCGCCAATCTCGTCGAAAAGCGGCTGCACGCACTCGGCCGCCACAGCTTCCTGCTCGACGGCGACAATGTCCGCCACGGCCTGAACCGCGATCTGGGGTTCACCGAAGCCGACCGGATAGAGAACATCCGCCGCGTCGGCGAAGTCGCCAAGCTGATGACCGATGCCGGCCTGATCGTCCTCACCGCCTTTATCTCCCCCTTCCGCGCCGAACGCGACATGGTCCGTGCGATGCTCCCTGAGGGCGAATTCGTCGAAATCCACGTCGATACGCCGCTGGCCGACGCGGAGGCGCGCGACGTAAAAGGGCTGTATGGCAAGGCCAGGCGCGGCGAGCTGGCGAACTTCACCGGCATCGACAGCCCCTACGAACCGCCCCTGTCGCCAGAATTGCGGATCGACACGCGCAACGAAACCGCCGAAGCCGCTGCCGAACGCATCGTCGAGCATGTCGTCGGCATCTGGAGCCCGGACCTTTGAACGACACCCAATTGGCCCGCGCCGTCGCCGAAGAAGCCGGTGCCCTGCTGCTGGCGATCCGCGCACGTGGCGATTGCGTCGGAAAGGCATTGGGCGACCGCGGCGATGCGGAGGCGAACGCCCTTATCATCGAACGCCTGCGCGCCGCCCGCCCGAACGATTTTATCCTGTCCGAGGAATCGGCCGACGATCGCGCCCGCTGCGCCGCGTCTCGCGTGTGGATCGTCGACCCCTTGGACGGCACCCGCGAATATGCCGAAGGGCTGGACGATTGGGCCGTCCACATCGGCCTGGCGATCGACGGCCGGCCTGCCATCGGCGCCGTCGCGGTGCCGGCGCGCGACCGCATCTATGCGACCGACGACACCGCCGCGCCTGCCGACCCCTGCGCACCCCTGACCATCGCGGTCAGCCGCACGCGCGCGCCGGAGATCGCCCGCTGCACGGCGCGGGCGATGGGCGCCGCGATGCTCCCGATGGGCTCCGCGGGTGCAAAGGCGATGGCGGTGATCGAGGGGTTGGCGGATGCGTATCTTCACGACGGCGGCCAATATGAATGGGACAATTGCGCCCCTGCCGCCGTCGCGCTGGCAGCCGGCCTCCACGCCTCACGGATCGACGGCAGCCCGCTGATCTACAATTGCGAGAACCCGTTGCTCCCTGATCTGCTCATCTGCCGCCGCGCGTTCGCC
>DASTLZ010000151.1:0-8795 GCA_035714425.1 Sphingomonas sp. | reverse complement strand
TCCCGAACGGAACTCCCATGTCCCTCCGCCCTTGGCGCGACATCACGCGCCGCCCCTGCCGCCAGATCATGGTCGGCAATGTCCCGGTCGGCGGCGACGCGCCCGTCACCGTGCAGACGATGACGAACACGCCGACCGACGACGTGCGCGCCACCATCGACCAGATCCGCCGCTGCGAAGAGGCGGGCGTCGACATCATCCGGGTCAGCTGCCCCGACGTGCCCTCCACCACCGCGCTGCGCCAGATCGTGCGCGCGGCGCGCGTACCGATCGTCGCCGACATCCATTTCCACTACAAGCGCGCGCTGGAAGCCGCCGATGCGGGCGCGGCGTGCCTGCGCATCAATCCCGGCAATATCGGCTCGTCCGAACGCGTCGCCGAAGTCGTCCGCGCGGCCAAGGCGAACGGCTGCGCGATCCGCATAGGCGTGAACGGCGGCAGCCTGGAACGGCATCTGCTGGAAAAATACGGGGAGCCTTGCCCCGATGCGCTGGTCGAATCGGCGCTCGATCATATCAAGCTGCTCCAGGATCACGATTTCCACGATTATAAGGTGGCGGTGAAGGCGTCGGACCTGTTCCTGGCGGTCGCCGCCTATCAGCAACTGGCCGAACGGGTCGATTGCCCGCTGCACCTAGGCATCACCGAAGCCGGCGGGTTCGTCGGCGGCACCGTGAAATCGGCGATCGGCATCGGCTCGCTGCTCTGGTTCGGCATCGGCGACACCATCCGCGTCTCGCTGTCGGCGGAGCCCGAGGAAGAAGTGCGCGTCGGCTTCGAAATCCTCAAATCGCTGGGCATCCGCAACCGCGGCGTGCGCGTGGTCAGCTGCCCCAGCTGTGCGCGCCAGGGCTTCGACGTGATCCGCACGGTGCAGGCGCTCGAAGAACGGCTGACGCACATCCGCACGCCCATGTCGCTGTCGGTGCTGGGCTGCGTCGTCAACGGCCCCGGCGAAGCGCGCGAAACCGACATCGGCATCACCGGCGGCGGCAACGGCAAGCACATGGTGTATCTCTCCGGCGTCACCGACCACCATGTTCAGGACGAGAACATGGTCGACCACATCGTTCGCCTGGTCGAAGCCAAGGCCGCGGAAATCGAAGCCGCCGACGCGCTGCGCGCCGTGGCCGCGGAATAGGCTGCTGGCCCCACGACGCGCTCTTTCACCGGCCGTCGCCTTTGCCGTCGCGGCGGGGGGGATCGGGTTGTTCTCGATCATGGACGCCTTCATGAAGGCGTTGGTGCTCGATATCGGCGTGTACAATGCACTGTTCTGGCGGACCTTCATCGGCGCCGGGCTGGGCGCGATCGTGTGGCGGGCGAACGGCGGGGGCTGGCCTGCGCAGCGCGTGCTCCGGCTGCATGTCGCGCGCGGCGCCGTGACCGCGGTGATGGCGCTGCTGTTCTTCTGGGGCCTCGCCCGGGTGCCGATGGCACAGGCGATCACGCTGGCCTATATCGCGCCGCTGCTCGCGCTGCTGCTCGGGGCGCTGCTGCTCGGCGAGCGTGTCGGGCGGCGGGTGGTCGTCGGTTCGGTGGTCGCGCTGGCCGGAGTGGCGGCAGTGCTGGCGGGACAGTCTCGGATGGCGCTGGGACCGGACGCCTTTGCCGGGTCGCTGGCGATCCTGGTCTCTGCGGTGCTGTACGCGGTCAATCTCATCATCGCGCGGGTCCAGTCGCAGGCGGCGCGACCGGCCGAGATCGCGTTCTTCCAATCGTCGATCGTCACGTTGCTGCTCGCGCTGGCGGCGCCGTGGCTGCTGGTGTTGCCGGACGCCGCGCATTGGCCCAACCTGGCCGTCGCCGCCGCGCTGGGCTGCGCCTCGTTGCTGCTGCTCGCCTGGGCGTATGCGCATGCCGATGCCGGCTATCTGGCGACGACGGAATATACCTCGTTCCTGTACGCCGCGGTGCTCGGCTATCTGGTCTTCGGCGAGCGTGTCTCGGGCTACACCGTCGCCGGCGCGGTGGTGATCGTCGGCGCATGCCTGTACGCCGCCCGCCGCCGCGACATCGCCGACGCAAGCCTGGAGCCCATCGCATGATCGACATCCGCCCCGCGGTGCCCGCCGACGTCGCCACCATCCTGCGCTTCGTCCGCGATCTCGCCACGTTCGAGCGGGAGCCCGATGCGGTGGAGGCGACCCAGGCGACCTTGCACGAAGCGCTTTTCGGCGATCGGCCCGCGGCCGAAGCGCTGGTCGCGCACGGCACCGACGCCGCGCTCGGCTTCGCGCTGTTCTTCCACAATTTCTCGACGTGGACGGGCCGGCGCGGGCTGTATCTCGAAGACCTGTACGTCACCCCGGACGCGCGTGGCCTGGGGGTCGGCGGCGCCTTGCTCCGCGCGCTTGCCGCCATCGCGCTCGATCGCGGCTGCGCACGGTTCGAATGGTCGGTGCTCGACTGGAACGCCGAAGCGATCGCCTTCTATCGCAGCGTCGGCGCGGTCGGCATGGACGGTTGGACGATCCAGCGCGTCACCGGCGACGCGCTGATCCGGCTGGCGGGGCGCTGATCGGTATCGGCACCCCGCGTCGTCATCAGCGCCCCGGCACTTCGAAGTCGTGCGGCTCCTTGCCGGCGGCCTTGGCCGCGTCGTAGCGCTCGATCGCTTCCAGGGTGATGCGCCGCGCTTCCTGACGATCGCCCCAGGTGCCGACGCGCACCCACTTCTTCTTCTCCAGGTCTTTGTAATGGGTGAAGAAATGCTCGATCTGCTCGAACACGATCTCGGGCATGTCCTCGCGCTCGGCGACGTTCATGTAATAGGGGAAGGTCGAATCGACCGGCACGCAGACCAGCTTCTCGTCGCCACCGGCTTCGTCTTCCAGGTTCAGCAGCGCGATCGGCCGCGCCCGCACGACGCAGCCCGGGATGAAGGGAGAGCGCGCGACGACCAGCGCGTCGAGCGGATCGCCATCGGGCGACAGGGTGTGCGGCACGAAGCCGTAATTGGCCGGATAGCGCATCGGCGTGTGCAGGATGCGATCGACGAACAGCGCGCCGGATGCCTTGTCGAATTCGTATTTCACCGGTTCGCCGCCGGTCGGCACTTCGATGACGACGTTCAGGTCGTCGGGCGGGTTCTTGCCGACGGGGATCAGATCGATGCGCATATCATTGTCCTGTTACTGTTCGCCAAGTCGCTCAGCGCGGGGCCAGAAGCCGATCCAGCCCTGTCTCGCCGGCACCGACTTTCTCGAAGCGCGGATAGCGGGGGCCGTCGTGATAGTCGATTGCGACATCGCGGAAGCGGTCGCCGTTCTTTACAAGCAACTTGATCGGCTCCCGGTTCCCTTTGGCCGCGACGATGGCGGCCAGCATCCGGTCGCGCGAATACGCCTGGCCACCGATCGACACGATGGTCGACCCGACATCGACCCCGGCCTTGAACGCCGGCGACTCCCAGATCGACGCGGTGACCACCCCATCCTTGTCGAGGGCAAGGCCGACGGAATACGTCACATCGGTCCCGCGCACCTTTTCGGACTGGCTGAAGAACGGCGTCGCCTCGGCGGTGTAGGCCAGTTTGTAGCCGTTCATCGCAAAGCCCTGCACCGGCGCGGGCTTGCCCGTCTCGGTCAGCCGCTGCTTCAGGAACCCGGCCCAATCGTGGGGGACGATGCCGTTCAACGTCTGCGCGACGTCGGCGAAGGTATAGGTCAGCTCGCCCCAATCGCCGTCGCGCACCCCGAAGAACGCGCGGGCGAAATCGTCGATCGACTTGGCGCCGCCCGATTTCTGGCGGAGCATCGCATCCACCTCCATCCACACCATCAGCCCTTCGTTGTAATAATCCTCCGATCGCTGCCAGCTGGACCACCCTTGCGGCTTGCGCGACGAGATGATCGGATCGTTGGTGGTATCCAGCAGGTTGCGCCACTGGCGTCCGGGCGACAGGTCATAGCGGCCGGCGATCGCAGCCAGGCCGTCCAGCGTATCCTGCTTGCTGACCAGCCCGGATCGCGCCTGCAGCACATATCCCCAGAATTGCGTCTGCCCTTCGTACACCCACAGCAGCGAATCGCGCATCGGCGTGCGGTAATCGGGCGTCCACAGGTCGGCGCCGCGGCGGAACTTGCCGTCCCAGCTATGGGTGAATTCGTGCGGCAGCAGGTTGCGCCGCGCCGCCGTGTTTGCCCAGTCGGTGAAATAGCCCGGCGTTACCCCGTTTTCCGAGCTGCGATGATGCTCCAGGCCGATCCCGCCCAGCTGGTCGGTGATCGACAGCAGGAAATCATAATGGTCGTAATGCTGCGCGCCGAAGGTCTTCACCGCTTGGTCGACCAGCCGCTTGTGCGCGTCGATCTGCTCCGGCGTGGCGGCGAGCTGATCCGGGCTGTCGGCGAAGACGTTCAGCGCGACGCGCGGGCTCAGCGGCCATGCCTTGCCGTAACGCCCCGCCAGGATCGGCGAATCGATCAGCACTTCGTAATTGGTCGGATCATAGGTGTAGGTGACGCCCGCCGCGCCGCTGGTCGCCTTGCCGCGCAGGGCCGTCGCCGCGGTCCAGTTGGCCGGAAAGCGCGCGGTGAACTGCACCGGGATGCGCCGCACGAAATACCCGGCCGGGTACAGGCTGACCGATATCGGTTGCAGGCTGACCATCGTCGGCGTCGCCACGATGCGTCCCTGATCGCCTTTGGTCGCCGACAGGAACTGGAAGTCCACCGCCAGTGTCTTCGCACCGGCCGGCACGTCGATGTGAAAGGCGTAGACGTCGACGGTATCGCGCGTCCACGGCAGCACCCGGCCGTTGGCACGCACCACCAGCCCGGCGAGCTTCTCGATCTCCCCGCGCGGGGTGTGGCCGCCAGGTATCCACTTGGGGAACAGCAACGTCATCGCGCCGCTGTGCGGCACCGGGATCGTCTGCCGCACCTTGAAGATGCCGCGCTCGGTATCGGTCGCATCCACGTCGATCGTCATCGTGCCCGGGAAAGGGATGTCGCGTGCGGCGGGAATGGTATCGACGATCGGCACCGGCTGCGGCGCGCTGTTGCCGGCGGGAACCTGCGCCAGGGCAGGCACGGCGGCGGACAACAGGAAAAAGGCGGCGGCGAAGCGGATCATGAAGGGCCTTTTGGCAACAGATTATGCGCCCGCGGTGTAAGCGCCCGAAAGCCCCGCCGTCCAGTGCCTTGCCGACTTCCCCCGGGCCGTCCGGCGCCCGAGATCGGCTTATCCGCCCCCACCCAGCACGTTGATGGAAAACGCCAGCACGCCCAGGTTGAAGACGAACGCGGCCAGACACTGGCCCAGCGCCACGCGCCGCATGCGCCGGCTGCCCATTTCGACGTCCGACGTCTGGAACGTCATGCCCAACGTGTAGCTGAAATACACGAAATCCCAATAATCGGGCTCGTCGCAATGCGGAAAGGTCAGCCCGCCGGCGTCGCCGGAACCTTCCGAACCCCTGCCGCCGTGCGCGTCCAGATAGAACAGATGCGCATAATGCAGCGCATAGATGGTGTTCGAGAACAGCCATGCCAGCGCCAGCGTGGCGACGACCAGCGCGATGGCAGCAGCGTCGTTCCTGCCCTTCAACTCGCCGGCGACAGCGACCATGACGACGATCAGCGTGACGAAACTGAACCCCAGCAGCACGGCGCGGTTCGCGTCGTTGTCGCGCGCGGCGCGGCGCATGCGGTCGGCCTCTCCGTGGCGCAGCAGCGTGGAGACCGCCGTCAGGAACGCGGCCGCCGCCACGTCGAACGCCGCCATCGTCCCGCGCCCCAGGCCCAGCACCGGAATGCCGATCGCCAGCCCGGCGGCGAACACGATGACGAACAGCACGAAGCGCGGCGGGGCGATGCGCTTGCCCAATCCCCGCAATCGGCCCCGGAACCGCGATCGTGCAGCGCTCATCGCGGACGCTTACCGCAGCAGCCATGCTTTCACTAGGCGGCATGGGGCCGGGGTCGCCGCAATCGGCGCGTACCGCCGCCGCCCCTTACGCCGCGGGCGACGCCACGATCGCCTCCTCCACGTCGCGCAGCCGGTCCTTGCCGAAATACAGGGCATCGCCGACCAGGAAGCTGGGACTGCCGAACGCGCCCTTGTCGAACGCCGCCTGGGTATTGTCGAGCAGGCGCTGCTTCACCTCGGGCGTCTGCGCCAGCGCGAACAAATGTTCGACCGGCAGGCCCGCCTCGCCGAGCGACGCCGCGACCGATTGGGGTTGCGCCATGTCGGTCCCGCGCGTCCACATGTCGTCGAACACGCGGGTGACATAGGCGTCGAACACACCCAGTTGCTGCGCCGCCACCGCGCCGCGCATCAGCAGGAGCGTGTTGATCGGAAAATGCGGGTTCATCCGGAAATCGGTGATCGCATGCCGGGCGAGGAACCGCCGCAGCTCAAGGCGTTCATACTCGGGCTTGTTCTTGACCCCCGCAAAGGCGGTCACGGGCGACTGGTTGCCGGTCAGCTTGAACAGCCCGCCCAGCAGGATCGGCACATAGGTGAACGTCGTCCCCGTCCGCGCCTCGATCGCAGGGATCACGCGGTGGCACAGGAAGGCATTGGGACTGCCGAAATCGAAATAGAACGATACGTCCGGCATCCAGGCTCTCCCATCGACCCTTGAAGCGGGTTCGGATATCCTACTCACCCGATCGGGGCGGTCAAGCAATCCCCGCAAGGCAGCGCCGCCGCACGCTTGACGAACGTGCCCCGGTCAGTTCTACATCCGAACCTGTGATTGACCCGCGCGGCCTGATCCCCGAACACGACAGGAGAATGACCGTGGCGAACCACGATACCGGCCAGCGCAACGCGACCGCGGCGATCATCGGCGCCGGCGACTTCATCGGGGCTGCGATCGCCAGGCGCTTTGCCGCCGAAGGATATACCGTCTTCATGGGGCGGCGGCAGGCCGAGAAGCTGGAACCGCTCCGGCTGGAGATCGAGGCGGCGGGCGGCCGCGTGGTCGCCCGCTCGCTCGACGCGCGCGACGAGGATCAGATGGTCGCTTTCCTCGCCGAGGCGGAGGCGCACGCGCCGCTCGAGGTCTGCGTTTTCAACATCGGTGCCAACGTCAACGTGCCGCTGGTCGAGACGACCGCGCGTGTCTTCCGCAAGGTATGGGAAATGGCCTGCTTCGCGGGCTTCCTCGCCGGGCGCGAGGCGGCGCGCCACATGCTGGCGCGGGGCAAGGGATCGATCTTCTTCACCGGCGCGACCGCGGGGCTGCGCGGCGGCGCCGGCTATGCGGCCTTTGCCAGCGCCAAGTTCGGCCTGCGCGCGGTGGCGCAGGCGGCGGCGCGCGAACTGGGGCCGCAGGGCATCCACGTCGCGCATCTCGTCATCGACGCCGGCGTCGATACCGCCTGGGTGCGCGAACGCATCCGCGAGCGCGCCGGCGACGCGGCGGTGGACAGCATCCAGCCGGGGCAGCTGATGCGCCCCGAGGCGGTCGCCGACACCTATTGGGCGCTCCACCAGCAGCCGATCGACGCCTGGACCTTCGAACAGGAAATCCGCCCCTTCGGCGAGAAATGGTGAGCCTGTGGACCGGGCGCCGCTTCGTCCCCCGCGCCGTCGCCTCCCTATGACGCGCTGACCCGCGCCTTCGTCGCCGCAGCGTCGCGCTCCCGCGGCAGCCGGCGCGCGTCGCGCAAGCCGGGCCCGGGCAGCACCCGCACGTCGCGCGGGTCGAGCGCCTCGGCGCAGGCGGAACAGGTCATCATCGGATCGAACACATGCCCGCACGCGACATGCTGATGCACCACCGGCCGCCCCTTGCGCCCCGCCAGGTGAACATCGCCCCAATGCACGATCGACAGCACGACGGGGTAAAGGTCGAGGCCCTTCGGGGTCAGCCGATATTCGTAGCGGGTCGGATTTTGCTGATAGGCCACCTTGGTCAGCACGAAGTGATCGACCAGCTTGCGCAGGCGATCGGTCAGGATCGGCCGGCCGATCCCCAGCCGTTCCTGAAAGTCGTCGAACCGCCGCACCCGCAGGAAGCATTCGCGCAGGATCAACAGCGTCCAGCGATCGCCGATGACCGCCAAAGCCCGCGCCATCGAACAATCCTGTTCCCCAATGGCGTTCCACTGCATCGCTCACCCGCTCCGTCGGTTCGTAAACAGAACCTTAGCAGCGCGTCCGGCGGGAAGCGATCACATCCTTCGTGCCCTCTACTCCCTCTGATCCGCTTGGGTTCGCCACGTCGCGCGCCATCCGCGTCCAGCGAAGGTCACCCGCGCGGGCGGGCAGGCCCGATGTCCGGGTTGGCCGCGTTGCGCGAATAGGACACGCGCAGAAGCGCGGGGCCATGCGGCACCGGCGACGCCACGCCGCCGGCTTCGTAGGCGACGCCCTGTACGGTCACCTCGACCGCCGCCGCCTGCGCGTCGACCGCTGCGAACATCGACAGGCTGTTGGGTCCCGTCGGGCGGACTGCGGTGGTGGCTTTCGGCGGATCGGGGAGTTCCCGGAAATATTGGGCCAACGCGACGGCGGCTTTCAACAGGCTTTCGCGGCCCGCCTGGTCCGGCTCGCCGTCCAGCAGCCACACGACATTGACATGCGTCAGCGTGCGGGTGGTCGCGCCGAAGATATAGGTCACGCGCGCCGCGCCCGGGCCCGGTACGAACTGGGGCAGGTCGATCTGCAACGCCGCGGTGCCCTCGGTCGGGTTGGCGACCTGCGCGATCGTCGCGCCGGCGAAATCGGCGGCGATCGCGGTGCGCACCTGCGCCTGCGTCATCCCGAAGACCGCGCTGCGAAATCCCTTGATCCGATAGGCGGCGGCGGGCGAGGCCGTAGCGGCGGGAACGGC
>DASTLZ010000150.1:0-12938 GCA_035714425.1 Sphingomonas sp. | reverse complement strand
CGATCCGCGCCCGCATCCGCGCTTGTGGGGCGCCTTCCCGCGCGTGCTTGGGCATTATTCCCGCGACCGTGGGCTGTTTCCGCTGGAAACGGCCATCCGCAAGATGACCGGGCTGTCCGCGGATCGTTTCCGTTTGGCGGGGCGCGGGTACGTCCGCGAGGGCCGTGCCGCCGATCTGGTGCTGTTCGATCCCACGACGATCGCCGACGCCGCCACATTCGAGGAGCCCGTCCAGGCCGCGCGCGGCATCGTCGGCGTATGGGTGAACGGCATGATGTCGATCGACAGGGGGGCCGCGACGGGCGATCGTGCCGGTAGTTTCCTGCCCCGCGGATCGCATCCATCATTTCTGGAGAATACGCATGGCTGACCGGCAAGGATTGCACCGTTTCGGGGTGGAAGGCGGCAAGGGCACCGGCGGACAGCATCTGCCCTTCGCCCGCGCGGTTGCCGCCGACGGGTGGCTGTTCGTGTCGGGACAGGTGCCGATGGTCGACGGCGAGATCATCGAAGGCGGGATCGTCGCGCAATGCCATCAGGCGATCCGCAACGTCCTGGCGATCCTGGCGGAGGCGGGATACGGCCCCGAGGATGTCGTGCGCTGCGGCGTGTGGCTGGACGATGCGCGCGATTTCATGTCCTTCAACCGCGTATTCATGGAATATTTCAGGGCACATCCGCCGGCACGCGCCTGCGTCGTCTCCAGCATGGTCGTCGATTGCAAGGTCGAGGTCGATTGCGTGGCCTGGAAGAAGGGCTGATTGAATGCCGCCGGGTGGGGGCATAGACGCGGGCGCGGTGCTGTTGACCGGGACGCCGCTGGTGCTGTGCGCCATCGCGTCGGTCGCGGTGCTGATCGGCCTGATCGCCTGGGTGCGGGTCAATCCCTTCATCGCGCTCGTCATGGTGTCGCTGGGGCTGGCACTCGCGATCGGGATGCCGCCCGCCGGCGTGGTGAAGGCGTTCGAGACGGGCGTCGGCAACACGCTGGGCCATCTCGCGCTGGTCGTCGCGCTGGGGACGATGCTGGGTAAGATGATGGTGGAATCGGGCGGGGCGGTGCGCATCGCCGATACCGTCATCGCCGCATTCGGGCCGAAGCGCGTCGATTGGGCGATGATGACGATCGCGTTCCTCGTCGGCCTGCCGGTATTCTTCGAAGTCGGCTTCGTCCTGCTCGTGCCCATCGTCTTCACCGTGGCCCGGCAGACGGGAACGCCGCTGATAAAGGCCGGGCTGCCGATGGCGGCGGGGCTGTCCGTGGTCCACGGGTTGGTCCCGCCCCACCCGGCTGCGCTGCTGGCCGTCACCGCCTATCAGGCCGATATCGGCCGCACGATCCTGTATGCGCTCATCGTCGGGGTGCCGACCGCGATCATCGCCGGGCCGGTGTTCGCGCGGATCGTGGCGCCGTATGTGACGAGCGGTACGCCGGCCATTCCGGCGAACGAACACGGCAACGCAGGGACGCAGCATCCGCTCCCCTCCAGCCGCCCGGGTTTCGGCATCACCCTGTTCACGCTGCTGCTGCCTGTCGGGTTGATGCTGTTGGGCAGCGCGGCCGATGGACTGGCGGCACCGGGATCGGCGGCGCACGCCGCGTTGAAGTTTCTCGGCAATTCCGTCGTCGCGCTGCTGCTGGCGGTGCTGGTAAGCTTCTGGACGTTCGGCTTGGGCCGCGGGTTCGATCGGGCGAGCATCCTGCGTTTCTGCGATGAATGCCTGGCGCCGACCGCGGGCATCACGCTGGTCGTCGGGGCAGGGGCCGGGTTCGGGCGAATCCTGATGGATGGCGGCGTGTCGGGCGCGATCATCGCCGGAGTGGGTTCGATCCACCTGCCGATCCTGCTGCTCGGTTGGCTCGTCGCGGCGTTGCTGCGCGTGGCGACGGGATCGGCGACGGTGGCGATGGCGACCGCATCGGGCATCGTGGCGCCGCTGGCGACGGCGGTGGCCGGAACCCGGTCGGAACTGCTCGTCCTCACGACTGGGGCCGGATCGCTGGTGCTGTCGCACGTCAACGACGGCGGTTTCTGGCTGGTGAAGCAATATTTCGGCCTGTCGATTGCCGACACGCTGAAGACCTGGACGGTATGCGAGACGTTGATCTCGGTGCTCGCCTTGTGCTTCACATTGCTCCTGTCGTTGGCGCTGGGCTGATCGATGTCCGATATTCTATCCACCCGCAGCTTGCGTGATCCCGTCGGCCGGCGCGATGTCGTCGGCATGGTCGCCGCTGCCGGCGCCGCCGCCCCCTTGGCCGCCCCCTTGGCCGGCGCCTTGCCCGGTCCGCCCACGCGGCACCTCGTCGTCGGCACCTATGCGGCGGAGCATGGCGCGGGACTGTGCCCCCTTTTCTATGACGTCGGCCGCGACCGCTGGTCGGCGGGGACGCCTGTGCCCACCATCGCGAATGCCTCGTTCGGCGCGTACAATCCGCGCCACGGCCTGTTCTATCTGCTCGACGAACGGCAAGACGGGTCGGTCGGCGCGTATCGTCCGGACGACTGGAGGCAGTTGGGGGCATGGACCAGCGGCGGGGCCGATCCCTGCCACATCGCGCTCGACCCGCGACAGCGGCAGTTGGCCGTCGCCAATTACGCAAACGGCAGCATTGCGCTCTACGCGGTCGATCCGGCCACGGGTGGCTTGCGCGAGCCTGCGCGGATCAGCATCACGCCGGGCAAAGGCCCCAACGCCGAGCGGCAGAGCGGACCGCACGCGCATTGGGTGGGGTTCGCGCCCGACGGACGCTGGCTCCACATGGTCGATCTTGGCGCGGATATCGTGCTCGGCTTCGATCTGCGCAGCGGGGGGCGCACGCCGATCGTGTCGTACCGGGCGCCACCCGGCACCGGACCGCGGCACATGGCATTTCACCCGCGATTGCCCGTGGCGTATCTGGTCAGCGAACTCGTCAGCCAGGTGACCGTGTTGGAAGCCGCCGGGTTCGGCCGCTTTCGTGCCACGCAATCCGCCACGACGCTGCCGGATGGCGGCTCGTCCCCCAATTTCCCGGCCGAAGTCGCGATCAATCGCGCCGGTAATCGGCTGTACGTCTCCAATCGCGGGCACAACAGCATCGCGGTGTTCGCCGTGTCGGGTGACGGCCGGCTGCGGCTCCTGGAACACGTTCCGACCGGAAACTGGCCGCGGTTCTTCCTGATGTGCGAAGACGCAGGACGCCTGTTCGTCGCAAATCAGCGCGCCGGCACGGTGCAGGCGTTCGCCCTGCGCCCGGACGGACGGCTGCGGCCCACCGCGGCATCGATCGCCGTTCCCGGCGCCGCGTTCATCGCGCGCGTCCCCGCTGGCCACAAGGTATCGTGATGAATTCCAAAGCCGTTCTGTCACTTGCATTGGCGATCGCCGGCACCTTCGGCGGGATTGCGTCCGCCGAGCCGATCGTCATGCCGGCGATCTTCCCGACCCCGGTCTCGGTGCGCCTTGGTGACACGCGCGTCGCTTTGGGCACGTCCGTCGTTCTGGTGGCGCCGCCCGGAACGGACGCGGCCACTGTCGATCTGGTCCGCACGATCCTGAAAAACGCGGGCGTGCAGACGATCGTTACCCAGGCCCGGGTGCCGGTGCGGATCGACCGGCCCTATGTCGTCGTGGGGACGGCCGCGTCACAGCCGGTCCGTGACGCCCTCGTGCGGCTCGGCGCTGCCCCACCCACGCGCGACGAAGGCTATACGCTGGCCAGCGCACGCGTCGCTTCGGGCAGCTTGATCGTCCTTGCGGGACGCGACGACGACGGCCTGTTCCACGCGGCGCAGACCCTGCGGCAGATCGTGACGCCGGGCGGCTTGCCGGCCATCGCGGTCCAGGATCATCCGGCAATGCCGGTGCGTGGCACGATCGAGGGATTCTATGGCACCCCCTGGTCGATGGCGGATCGCGCGAAGCACATCGCCTTCCTCGGCCGGGTCAAGGCCAACACCTATATCTACAGCCCAAAGGACGATGCGTTCGCGCGCGCGCGTTGGCGCGATGCCTATCCGGCGGCGACATTGGGGCAATTGGGCGAACTGGCCACGCTGGCGCGGCGCGACCACGTCGATTTCGTCTACGCCATCTCGCCGGGCGTCTCGGTGTGCTATTCGGACCCGGCGGAGCGGCGGACACTTGCCGGCAAGTTCGCAGCGTTGCGGTCGATCGGCGTGCGCCGCTTCTATGTCGCGCTGGACGATATCGAATATACCAAGTGGAACTGCGCCGGCGATAATGCTGCCTTCGGTCCGCCCAATGGGAAAGCCGCCGCGGTCGCGCAGGCGTCCTTGCTGAACGCGGTGCAGGCGGCGTTGCCCCCCGGTGCGCCGTCGCTCATCATGGTGCCGACCGAATATTACGACGCCAAGGAAACGCCGTACAAGGCCGCGCTGCGCGCGCAGCTGAACCCGGACATTGTGGTGCAATGGACCGGCACCGATGTCGTGCCGCCGGCGATCTCGGTGTCGGATGCGCAGGCGGCGACCAAGGCGTTCGGCCGCAAGACCTTGCTGTGGGACAATTATCCGGTGAACGATTACGCCACGTCGGCGGGTCGGCTGTTGCTGGCGCCCTATGCGCGGCGTGAAGCGGGGCTGTCGGCCGAACTGACCGGCGTGGTGTCGAACCCGATGAACCAGGAAGCGCCCAGCCGCGTCGCCGTGATGGGCGTGACCGGCTTCGCGTGGAACGATGCCGGATATGACGCAGACCGGACATGGCGCGCCGCCGCCAGCGACCTTGCTGGAGGGGATGCCGATGTGACCGAGGCGCTGCTGACCTTTTTCGACACCCAACATCTGGCGCCGACGTTCGGAAGCCACCCGTGGCAACCGCAGGCGCCGCGCTTGAAGGCGATGCTCGACGGCGTCCGGGAAGCGCTTGCGACGGGCGATGCGACCCGGCGGCAGCGCGCGATCGACGATCTCGCCGCCGCCGCCGACGACATGGCCCGTGCGCCGGATATCATCACTGCGGGTGTTGCGGACACCGGCTTTGCGGCACAGTCGCGGCCGTGGCTGGACGCTATGATCCTGTGGGGTCGCGCACTGCGGCTGACGGCTGCCGGGCTGGGCGCTGCGAATGGCGATCAGGCGACGGCGAACGGCTTTTTCGCGGAGGCCAAGCGGCTGTCGGATCAAGCTGCTGCGGTTCCGCCGGTTCCCGGCGCCAATCGGATTGCCGGGCCGATCCGGGTCGCCGATGGCGTGCTGGATCGTTTTATCCTCGACGCGCCGATGCTGATCGCTGCGCCGGCGCGGTAGGGAGGAAGTGGCTTGGCGTCGGACGGGCTTGGCTGGCGCGGGCCCGCCGGCCCTGCGCGGTGATCGCGTTATGCGCGACTGGTGCCGTCGCTGCGCCGACGCACCTTCACCGCAACAGCACCAGTTCCTCCGCCATCGACGGATGCAGCGCCACGGTGGAATCGAAATCCGCCTTGGTCAGTCCCGCCTTCACCGCGACCGCGGCGATCTGCATCATTTCGGGAACGTCGGGGCCGATCATGTGAATACCGACGATGCGTTCCGTGTCGCCGTGGCAGATCATCTTGTACAAGGCGCGCTCGTCGCGGCCCGCGAGCGCGTTCTTCATCGGGCGGAAATCGGCGGTGTAGACGCGGACATCGCCCAGCTTTTCCTTTGCCTGCGCCTCCGTCATGCCGACGCCGGCCATCGGCGGGTGGCTGAAGACAGCGGCAGGGACGTTGTCGTAGTCGATCCGCGTCGGCTTGCCGCCGAACACGCTGTCGGCGAACGCCTGGCCTTCGCGGATCGCGATCGGGGTCAGCTGGATACGGTCGGTCACATCGCCGACAGCATAGATCGACGGGCAGGTCGATCGATTGTCCTCGTCCACCTTGATCGCGCCGCGCTCGTTGATCTCGACTCCGGCGCTTTCCAGCCCCAGCCCCGCGGTATTGGGCACGCGCCCCGTCGCGAACAGCACGCAATCCACGGTCATCGGTTCATGCCCCGACATGCTCACGGTCAGGCAACCGTCATCGTGCTTTTCGATGCCCTGAAAATTGGCGTCGAAGCGAAATTCCAGCCCCTTCATCAGCGAGATCTGCAACAGCCGGTCGCGGATCGACAGGTCGTAGCCGCGCAGGATGTCCTTCGTCCGGTTGATGAGCGTGACGTGCGATCCGAACTGGTGGAAGATGCCGGCGAATTCGTTGGCGATATAGCCCGCGCCGGCGATCAGCATCCGCTTGGGCACCGCATCCAGGTGAAAGATTTCGTTCGACGTGATGCCATGCTCATGTCCGGGGCATTTCGGCACCGCCGGATGCGCGCCTACCGCGACCAGGATCGTCTTCGCCGTCACCGTCCGCCCGTCGCTCAGCGTCAGCGTATTGGCCCCCGTCACTACGGCGCGGGTAAGGAGGATTTCGACGCCGTTATTTTCCAGCGTCTGGGTGTAGGCGCCGTTGATGCGATCGACTTCGGCCATCACGTTGTCGCGCAACGTCAGCCAGCTGAATTCGCATTGATCGGGTACTTGCCAGCCGAAGCGCTTGGCGTCCTTCAGATCCTCCGCGAAATGCGATCCGTAGACGAGCAACTTCTTAGGCACGCAGCCGCGGATGACGCAGGTGCCGCCGACGCGATATTCCTCCGCCACCGCCACTTTCGCTCCGTGCGCTGCAGAAACCCGCGCCGCGCGCGTGCCCCCCGATCCTGCGCCGATGACGAACAGGTCGTAATCGTATTCGGGCATCAGGCTACTCCGGTGGGGACATCCATCACCGACCGGAGGCCGAGATGCGCGACGAAAGGATCGAAATCCCGGTCGCTGTAAAGTAGGGGCAGGCGATCGAGAATGCAGCGCGTGGCGATCAGCGTGTCGATCGTCTTGCGCACGGTGATCCCCTTGCCGCGCAGAAAGCGGTAGTTCTGCGCGGCCTCCACCGCGACCTCCGCGCCCGCTACATCGACGATGTCGAGCGTCAGCAGCAGATCGCGGGTGAGAGCGAACGCGTGATCGCTCCGCACGCCCTGCAACACTTCGACGATGACGAGATCGGCCGCCAGCACGCGCCGTTTCCCGAGCGATGCCCTGAGCATATCCGTCTGCGGTGTGGGGCGGGCAGCGAAGAAATCGATCCAGACGCTGCTGTCGACGAGCATCATTCGTCGGCAGGAATGTATTTGCTGGTTCTCATGTCGTCCAGATCACCGTCCCAGCCGATCCCCCACAGCTGGAGCAAGGCTTCCTGCCGACGCAGGCGAAGGGTTTGGCGCAGTGCGGCGTCCACGGCCTCGCGCTTGCTGCGTGCGCCAGTTACGCGCATGACGGATTGAACCAATCCCTCGTCGATCTCGATGTTGGTGCGCATGTGTAGCCTCCGCGGGTGTCGTACACATAGGCACGATCCGCCGATCCAGCAATCGGTCAGCGCCCGCCGCTGCGCCGCATCGGCATGGCGTCGATGGTATCCGCCAGCGTCTCGGCGGCGATGGGCGTGGCGGAGCGCATCTTCTCGCCGCCGTCCTTGCCGATCAGGATCGCGACGAAGCGGTCGCGCGGCAGGCGGTGGGCCTTGCGCAGTGACGCGGCATTGTCGGCCGATCCCGCCACCCGCTCGCCGATCACGGTGACGATCGCCAGATCACGCTCGCGCGCCTCCCTGTCCCAGCCCGACAGCGCCCGGCGCTGGGCAACGATGCCGGGGTCGTCTGCGCGGGGTGCGGCGATCAGGAGAATGCGCTTGTTCCAGCGCATCTCGGCGATGGGCGCAGGTGCTGTCACGGCAGCGGCAACAAGAAGGATCGGGATCATCGCCGGGTAACGCGCGACGATCCCGATCGGCCGAGCCTAAACGCTCAATCCAGTCCGGCGCGCTTGATGAGATCGGTGGTCGACGCGTCGAACTCGCCGCCCCCCTTCTCCGCCGCCTTGGCCATTTCCTTGCCCAGCTCCACGCCGAACTGGTCGAACGGATTGATCCCCAGCAGTACGCCGTTCACGAAAACGCGGTGTTCGTAGAACGCGATCAGCGCGCCAAGCGTCCGCGCGTCGAGCGCGTCGAGCAGCAGCGTCGACGACGGTCGGTCGCCCGAATAGCTGCGCGCGGGATCGTCCACCTGCTTGCCCTTCATCAGCGCAGCGCCCTGGGCGAAGGCGTTGAGCAGCAGCATGCGGTGGTGTTCTTCGGCCAGCGTGTCGTAAGGCTCTATGACCGCAAGGAATTCGACCGGCACCAGATGCGTGCCCTGATGGAGCAGCTGGAACACCGCATGCTGCGCATCGGTGCCGACCCCGCCCCAGGTGATCGCCGCGGTCGGCCGGCCGACCGGCTTGCCGTCGATCGTCACGCCCTTGCCGTTCGATTCCATTTCGAGCTGTTGCAGATAGCTGGGCAGCAGCCGCAGCCGTTCGTCATACGCGAAGGGCGCGCGCGTCTCTGCACCGCGGACCTGCGTGTAATACAGGTCGGCAAAAGCGGCGATCGCGGGCGCATTCTCGTGCAGGGCCGACAGGCGGAAGTGGCGGTCCATCTCGGCTGCGCCTTCGAGCAATTCGGAGAAACAGTCCCAGCCCAGGCCCAGCGCCGCCGGAAAGCCGATCGTCGACCACAAGGAATACCGCCCGCCGACCGATTCCGCGAAGGGTAGCACGCGCGTCTCGTCTACGCCCCATTCGACCGCCTTGTCCGGCGATGCGGTCAGCGCGATGACGCGGCCATAGGGATCCTCGACGCCGTGTTCGTTCATCCATGCCAGCGCGGATGTTGCGTTGAGCATCGTCTCTGTCGTCGTAAACGTCTTGGATGCCACGACAATCAGCGTCGCGGCGGGATCGAAGCGGTCGAACACATCCTCCAGCGCGGTGCCGTCGACGTTGGAGACGATCGCGACGTCGTAGCGCTTCTCTTCGCGGCCCAGCGCGTCGACCAGCAGGTGCGGGCCCAGCGCCGAGCCGCCGATGCCGATGTGCAGGATGTGGCGGACCGGCCCCAGCGCTTCCGCCTCGATCGCATCGATCAGGGTGCGCATCCGCTGGTGGCTGGCGCGAGCGCGGGCGACGCCGCCGGCGCTGCCTTCGCCGCGCTCCGCGGTGTGTTCGACGGCGCGGCCTTCGGTGACGTTGACGATCTCCCCGCCGAACAATGCCTCGCGCTTGCCCGCCAGATCACTAGCCTTTGCAAGGACTTCGAAGGCGGCGATGGCATCGGGCGTCAGGTGGGTCTTGGCCCAGTCGAAGTGGATGCCCGCCACGTCGAGGGACAATTTGGCGAGCCGATCGGGATCGGCGGCGAACAGCTCGACCAGGGTGTGGCGGGGCAGCGCTTCGATCGTCGACCAATCCGTCATCTGATGTCGTCCTTTGTCGCAGTGTAGGTGACGCGCGCGTCGTATCGCCTGTGCGCGCTAATGGCTACTCACGACGCATGGCCGCGGGTATGGGTGCGCGATATGGCCAGAAAAAACCCTGCTTTTGCGAAGCCCGAGTCCGAAATCGGCGAAACTTTGCGTTTTTTGCTCAAGCTGGCGCTGTTTGCGCTCGTTTTGCGCAGTTTTTTCATAGCGTCTTTTTCGATCCCCTCGGAATCGATGCTGCCCCGACTTTTCATCGGCGACTATCTGTTCGTCAGCAAATGGAACTACGGCTATTCGCGCTGGTCGCTGCCGTTCGGGTTGGTGCCCGTGTCCGGCAAGGTTTTCGGCCGGGTGCCGGCCCGCGGCGACGTCGTGGTCTTCCGTGCGCCCGAAGTGCTCGACCATGACGTGGTCAAGCGCGTCATCGGCCTGCCGGGCGACGCCATCCGGATGCGCCGGGGCCAAGTGATCCTGAACGGCAAGGCCATCCCGAAGCAGCGGATCGCCGATTTCGTCCTGCCGCTGACCCCCAATTTCGGCGCCGACAAATGCGACCCCGCGTTTCAGGACACCGACGCCGGCCGGCCCGTCTGCCGCTATCCGCGCTTTCGCGAGACGTTGCCCGGTGGGCTGAGCTATTCGGTGCTCGACCAGGGCGAGATGCCCGACCGCGACGAGACCGACGTCTATACGGTTCCCGCCGGCCACATCTTCGTGATGGGCGACAATCGCGACGATTCGGGCGACAGCCGCTTCGCGCCGCCGGGCGGCATGGGCTATGTCCCGCTGGAGAACGTCGAGGGCCGCGTGCTCGTCACCTTCTTCTCGACCGACGGATCGGCCGAGTGGATCAAGCCGTGGACGTGGGTGTCGGCGGCGCGCTGGTCGCGGATCGGCGGTTGAGCGACGATCTGAACGGCTGGCTCGCAGCGACATTCGGCCGCGCGCCCGCCGACCCCGCGCCGTTCCAGCGCGCGCTGACCCACGGCAGCCAGGCGGCGGCCAATTACGAACGGCTCGAATTCCTCGGCGACCGCGTTCTGGGCCTCGTCATGGCGGAATGGCTGTTCGAACTGTTCCCCGACGAAGCCGAAGGGCAATTGTCCAAGCGCCTGAACGCGCTGGTCACCGGGGCCGTCTGTGCGCAGATCGCGCGCGAGCGCGGCGTCCAGCGCCACCTGAAGCTGGGCAAGCAGGCGCGCGACGATGGCGCGTTCGACAGCGACAACGTGCTGGGCGATGCGATGGAGGCGCTGATCGGTGCCTGGTTCCGCGACGCGGGGCTGGACGCCGCGCGCGATTTCATCCGCGGCGCCTGGGGCGACCGCGCCCGCGCGCTGGCCAAGGCGCCGCAGCATCCCAAGTCGCAGCTTCAGGAATGGGCCGCCGCCAACAACCGGCGCGCGCCCGATTATACCGTCACCGACCGATCCGGCCCCGGCCACGCCCCGCGCTTCACCGTGGCCGTCTCGGTCGGCACCCACAGCGCCAGCGCATCGGGCAGCAGCAAGCAGGAAGCCGAAACCGCCGCCGCCCGCACTTTATTGGACATGCTCCCATGACAGACCCCAAATGCGGCCTGATCGCCGTCGTCGGCGCGCCCAACGCCGGCAAATCCACCCTCGTCAACGCGCTGGTCGGCCAGAAAGTGGCGATCGTCAGCCCCAAGGCGCAGACGACACGCGCGCGCCTGCTGGGCGTGGCGATCGAGGGCGACACGCAATTGCTGCTGGTCGACACGCCCGGCATCTTCGAACCCAAGCGCCGGCTGGATCGCGCGATGGTGGCCGCGGCATGGGGCGGGGCGGAAGGCGCCGACGTGCTGGCGCTGGTCGTCGACGGCAAGGGCGGGACGGGCAGCAAGGTGACGTCGATCGTCGAAGCGCTGGCCGATCGGCCCGAGCCCAAGCACCTGATCCTGAACAAGGTCGACGTCGCCGACAAGGCCAAGCTGCTGACCCACGCCGAACGCCTGAACGCGCTGGTGCCGTTCACAGAGACGTGGTTCGTCAGCGCGCAGACCGGCGACGGCCTGCCCGAGTTGAAGCGCGCACTGGCCGCCGCGATGCCGGCCGGGCCGTGGCATTATCCCGAGGACCAGGTGTCCGACGCCACCGAACGCGCGCTGGCATCCGAAGTGACGCGCGAGCAGCTGTACCTGCAACTGCACGCAGAGCTGCCCTATGCCAGCACGGTGGAGACCGAGAAATATACCGAGCGCGGCGACGGATCGGTCGAAATCCACCAGCAGATCCTGGTCGAACGCCCGACCCAGCGCGCCATCGTGCTGGGCAAGAGCGGCGAACGCATCAAACAGATCGGCGCCCGCGCCCGCGCGCAACTGGCCGGCATCACCGGGCGGCCGGTGCATCTGTACCTGCATGTGAAGGTCAAGCCGGGCTGGGACGAGGACCGGGAGACGTACCGGGATATCGGGCTGGATTGGGTGGAGTGAGGGGGGGGCGGCGTGGCGGATGTGGCGACGATTTGAGCGGCGCTGTGGAGCTGAATACAGCACGCTCTCTTCCTCATTACGGAAGACTATCGGTTCGACGGTGCCCTCGATGCCAGCATTTCATTTGGTCAGCTGATAATCGTCAAGTCGGTCGGTGGAGCCGAGGGGGATCGGTTAAAATCCCCGTAAGCGCTGAAAAACAAAGGATACTTATTTTGGCGTCGGGACGGTCGTATTAGGCTTTTGTACCAGCGGAGGCAAGGGGCTGGCCGATGTGAGTCCGCGTTAGGGACGCGAACGAAGGGTGGCGAGCCGGACGAGTGTAGAAGGTCATTCGGTGACGTTAACCGGTGCTACCCAGAACTTGTGGCCTATCGATTTCCAATAGGGCGCGCCGTTTGCCGGATTTACTTCCTGCGGTCCCCAATCGTAATTGCTGTAGAAGGCACGACACGTCCTTCCTCGTTTACCGTTAGACCAGCGGTAGCCAAGCTTGATGCCAATCGTTGGAATGCGTTTGGTGTCATCGTTGGGCACGTTAGAAAGAACCTGAAAGGTATAGGACTCTCCGGGAAGTAATGATATCAGTTCTGAGTTCTGGTCAGTAAACACATTACTCGTGAAGAACGGCATGAAGTGATCTGCAACGGCTCTATTGTCGTACCTATGAGTCTCTGATATACAGCTTACGTCAATAGCCGGAGTACGGCCAATGTTAGTCGCTCTTACGACAATGGCAGCTAGATAGCCGGTTTCATGCCCACTAGCCCACCCCGGCTCAACACTGAATTGAACCCAAGGTCGAAGGTCAATTTCTGCTGCCTCAAACGCCTTTTTCGCATAGCGTGCTGCCAGGAATGCAGCGATAGTTGTTAACAGACCCAAAGCGGCCCCGATAATTTCAAGCCAAAAACTAGCCTCGGACCATTTCAGGGCAGCGGCCGAAACATCGACGGCGGACCATTGAGCGCATAGCTCCGATGATCGATCGGTTGGTTTGCCTAAGAGCCTGACTCATAATTCGAGTCTGGCAATACGGCGGGTCATTCGCCTGATGGACGAGACGACCATCCAGGCTTCAGACGATGCGATGGATGTCTCCCAATCCTTGGCGAGACGCCGGCATCGGTTGAGCCACGCCAGGGTGCGTTCGACGACCCAGCGCCGGG
>DASTLZ010000149.1:0-7403 GCA_035714425.1 Sphingomonas sp. | reverse complement strand
GTTCGCCAGCTTCGCGATGCTGATGAACTTCCCGCGCTTCAACAAGATGAAGGGCATGGGCCAGATCGTCACCTGGTCGATCCGCGACGAGAGCCTGCATTGCGAGGGCATCATCAAGATGTTCCACACCTTCTGCCAGGAACGCCAGTGCCTGACCAAGGCGGTCAAGGACGACATCGCCGATGTCTGCCAGACGACGATCCGGCTGGAAGATAATTTCATCGATCTCGCGTTCGAAATGGGCCCGGTGAACGGGATGACGCCCAAGGAGATCAAGAAGTACATCCGCTTCATCGCGGACTGGCGGATGGGCCAATTGGGCCTGAAGCCGATCTACATGATCGACGAACACCCCCTGCCCTGGCTGGCGCCGATGCTCAACGGCGTCGAACATGCCAATTTCTTCGAACAGCGCGCAACGGAATATTCCAAGGCCGCGACCAAGGGCCAGTGGAACGACGTCTGGGATTCGTTCGACAAGCGCCAGAAGGCGAAGATCGTGCGGCCGTTGGATCAGGATCTGGGCGAGAGCGGCGACATGTTCGCGCAGGCGGGGGTTGCGGCGGAATAGGTTTTTGCGGTGATCGAGTTCGACATGGACAAAGACATCGAAAATCAGCGCCGTCGCGGCCTTCCCTTTGCCGCGGCGTTTCTCTTCGATGGCCCGTTCGTGGAGGAAGAAGATGTACGCGGCAACTACGGCGAGTCCCGCTTCATCGCGACCGGTCCGATCACTCTGTTTGGCGACCGCATCTTCGTCGTGGTATATACGTGGCCCAACAGCAGTCGGCGCATCATCAGCTTCAGGAAAGCCAATGACCGAGAAATACGAAAATATCACACGGGTGTCGCGGGATGAAGCCGCACGGATCGCAAGGGAATGGGCGACGCCCGAAAACCTGGCGAAGCTTGATGCGATGACCGACGAAGATATCGCGGCACAGATCGCAAGCGATCCCGATGTCGCGCCCGAACTCACCGACGAGTGGTTCGAGAACGCCCGGCTGGTGATCCCGTTGAAGAGCCGGAAGCGCGCGGCATGATCGGCACGACCGAAGGGCAGCTGCACGCGTCCATCGCCAGCCAGGACGATCCCGCCCGTTGAAGCCGGAAAACCGCACCGGCAAGCTTACAAAAAAAGCGGGGGGATCGTTCCCCCCGCCCTTTCGCCTCAGCCGATGTGGCTCAGAAGTGGCTGACCACGCCCAGCATCGGGCGGATGCTGTCCGCCTTGCCGAAGGTGGAGACCTCGGCGCGGATGCGGAAGCCAGCGTTGCCGGTGATGCCCTTCAGGCCGATGTCCTTGGGGCCGACTTCGGTGCCGATGCCATAGCTCACCGCGTGGTAATCGCGGCTGTTATCGCCGAAGCGCGCGAAATTGGTCCATTGATAGCCGACCTTGCCATAGAACAGCCCGCTATCGCCCGCGCGGAAGCCGAAACGGCCCGCGGCGCCATATTGCCAGTCGATCGCACCGTCGACGCCCTTGGCGACATTGCCTTCCGCCCCGACAAAGACGGGCCCGAGCGGTACGTTGACGCCGAGCACGCCTTCGACCAGCGCGCCTTGCAGCGGGCGGGTGTTCTGCGTGCTGGGGATGCCGTGGCCGGCGTCGTCGTCGAACCGTTCCCAGCCGCCCATGATGCCGACATAGGGCTCGATCCCGAAGGCCTTGCTGCCGTCCGGCGCGGCGGGCTCGCCGGGGGCGGCGTCGGCGGTCTGAGCCGATGCGGGGGCTGCGGCGAAGGCGGCGGCGGCCAGCGTGCCGAAGACAGCCGCGCGGAGGGCGGGGGAAAGCTTACGCATGATGATACCTCGTTCACGTCATTCAGGCCGGTCCCGCGTCGCTTTTGCTAGCAGCGCCGCGCGGCCGGACCCTCCAAACAGAACAGGGGCGTCTTCGTTGCACCGCAATGCCGATTGCCCGAAAACAGCATGGATGTGTCGCCATCGGGCAACGGTTTCTGTCGATTACATGAACGAAGACAGATGGTTATCCCCGATCAGGAAACGCTCCGTCATCCAGGGTTCGACGCGGGCAGTGCAGCATGACGCCGCACTGCCCGCTGCGGTTCAGGGTCGCAACGCCGCATCCTCGGCGTCGCTCACGTCATCATCGTTATCGTCGTCATCGTCATCGTCATCGTCGAACGCGGCTTGTGCGTCGTCCTCGTCCAGATCGTCCTCGGTCGTGCCTTCGTCCGCGCTGGTTTCGCCGATCTCTTCGGAATCCATGTCGAGTTCGTCGATCGGCTCGTCTTCCTCGTCGTCGTCGCCCAGGTCGGGCTGGAGGTCGGTCAGGATGGTGCCGTCGGTCGGCCCGTCGCGGGTCGCCTCCAGGATTTCGGCGCGCTGGCTCTCGTCATAGCCTTCTTCGTCATAGCCGTCGTCGCCCGGGCCCATGCCCGGAATCTGGTGTCCACCCATGATCGCCTCCTGCGCGGGGAACGGCCGCGGAGTGCGACCTGATCCATGCCGGTGCGAACGGCGCAACCTCCGCCGCGGTTCCGCGCACCGGCCCGGATGCGCCATCAGACCGCGCGGAACAGGCGTCCGCGTTCGGTGGCGAGGATCAGGCAGAAGCCAGTGATGCCCGCGGCCAGGAAGCCAGCGGAGAGCGGCGCAGTGGTGCCGTCGAACGCCTGGCCGATGAACGCCCCGATCACGCTGCCCGCAGTGATGCTCGTGAAGCCCTGCACGCTGGACGCGGTGCCGGCGATCGCGCCCATGTTCTCCATCGCCATCGCGTTGAAATTGGACGTCGCCAGCCCGACTGCGGCGAGCGATACCGCCTGGAGCAAGGCGAAGGTCGCCAGCGTCTCGAACCCGCTGGCAGCGAACGCCAGGTGCAGCGTGCTCGCCACGATCATCGCGATGATCGCGCCGTGGCTGATCCGCTGCGACCCCAGCCGCATCACCAGCCGCGCGTTGAACACATTGGCCAGCGCCATCGTCGCCCCCGTCGTCGCGAACACCAGGGCGAGCAGGCCGGGACGGTGGAAGGTGTCGAACATCACTTGCTGGATCGAATTGACGTAACCGTACAGCGCCCCCATCAGCGCGGTGCTGGCCAAGGTATAGCCCAACGAGCGGCGATCGGTGATCGTGGTACGCCACCCCTGGATCACGCGCGCGGGCGCGATCGACTGACGGTTTTCGGGTGCCAGCGTCTCGGGCAGGCGCACGACCAGCCACGCGAGCACGACCAGGGTCAGCGCTGTGATGACCCAGAAGATCGTCCGCCAGCTGCCGACGATCAGCACCGCCTGGCCGACGCTGGGTGCCAGGATCGGGGCGATCATGAAGACGATGAACGTGATCGACAGCACCCGCGCCATCGCGCGCCCGTGATAGCAATCGCGCACCATCGCCACGCACGCGACCCGCGTCGCTGCGATCGCCGCACCGCCGATGACCCGCGCGGCCAGCAACAGCGTGAAACTGCCCGCCGACGCGGCGGCCGCGGTCGTCAGGGCATAAGCCGCCAGCGACCAGATCAGCAGGGTGCGCCGCCCGTAGCGGTCCGCCAGCGGGCCGTGGACCAGTTGCGCCACCCCGAAGCCCAGCAGATAGGCGGTGATGACCAATTGCCGCGCATTGGGCGATGCGATGTCGAGCGCGGCCCCCATCGCCGGCAGCGCCGGCAGCATGGCATCGACGCCGAGCGCACCGAGCGACATCAGCGATGCCACCAGCGCCACGAATTCGGCAAAGCCCATAGGCGCGCCCGCCATGTCCGGCGCGGGAGAGGATGTCTGGTCTGTCACGAGCCCACCAGATAGGCGCGCTGATCCATATTGCCACCCGCTTGCGCGACCACGGGCGATTTGTTAGCGTCTTACATTGGCAATACACATCCCGGTCTAGGGGACGGATCATGCGCGCCTGTTTCGCGATCGTGCTGGCCGGCGTGGCAATTGGACTGGCCGGGTGTGGCGACCGCGGCGGGAATGGTGAGGCGGAGGGCACGTCGATCACGCTGAACGGCGACGACGGCAATGTCGCGGGTGCGCTGGACGGCAAGTCCGGCGAGCTGAAGTTCGACCTGCCGGGATTCAAGGGGGCGATCAAATTGCCCAGGATCAAGCTGAACGCGGCCGATTTCGACCTGAACGGCGTCCATCTGTATCCCGGATCGACCATCGACCGCGTCGACGTGGCCGGCAATGGCGACGAGGACGGCAATCTGCGCGTCGCATTCTCCAGTCCCGCCGCGCCGCAGATCGTGCGCGACTGGTTCAGGCGGCGGCTGGCCGCGGCGGGGTACGATCTGCGCGTCGACGGCAATGCGCTGGTCGGGCGAGATCAGGACAAGAAGCCGTTCCGCCTGAACCTGACGCCCAGCGGATCGGCAGCCCGCGGCACGATCGTGCTCGGCGACTGACGCGCCTTTTGCGTCGGGCGCCGCGCAAAGCTATGACGGGGCATCAGCAATTTGCGGACATTCGTTCATGCTCGACACGCCCCTGGCCCAGGTGCCCACCCTCAGCCTCGCGGCGCAGGCCGACGATCCGGACGGGTTCGCGCGCGATTTCGGTGCGTCGGTCCAGCGCTTCGGCTTCGCGATCGTCGCCGACCACGGCATCGCCCAGCCGCTGATCGACGACGCCTGGGCACAGACGCAGGCGCTGTTCGCGCAACCGGATGCGGACAAGCGCGCCTACCACCGGCCCGGCGGCGGCGGCGCGCGCGGCTATACGCCGTTCAAGACCGAGATCGCCAAGGGCGCCAGCGCCGTCGACCTGAAGGAATTCTGGCACGTCGGCCGCGAACTCCCCGCCGGCCATCCCTACGCGGCGCAGATGGCGCCCAACATCTGGCCGGCGCAGCCGGAAGAATTCCGGCAGACGTTCATGGATCTGTTCACCGCCTTCGACCGTGCCGGCGACCGGCTGTTGTCCGCGATCGCGCGCTACATGGGGCTGGCTCCGGACTGGTTCGACCCGGCGGTGCAGGACGGCAACAGCGTGCTGCGGCTGCTGCATTATCCCCCGATCCCCGCCGATGCCCAAGGGGTGCGGGCAGGCGCGCATGAGGACATCAACCTCATCACCTTGTTGTTGGGGGCCGAGGAAGCGGGGCTGGAACTGCTCGACCGCGCGACCGGCCAATGGCTGGCGGTGCGGCCGCCGCAAGGCGCGATGGTGGTCAATGTCGGCGACATGCTGCAACGCCTGACCAACCACGTCCTGCGGTCGACGACCCACCGGGTCGTCAACCCGCCACCCGAACGGCGCGGCCATTCCCGCTATTCGATGCCGTTCTTCCTGCACCCGGCGCCCGAGTTCCTGATCGAGACGCTGCCGGCCACGATTACCGCCGACAACCCCAACCGCTATCCGCAACCGATCACCGCGCATGATTATCTGCACGAACGGCTGGTCGAGATCGGCCTCATCAAGAAATAGCAAAGCGTTCGAAACACGCGCCTTCGCGCGCTTGCAACGGCCGCTCAGGCGGCGCGGGACCGTGCGGGCGCGCTGGCGGTCGGTCGCATCTCCGCAGCGAAATCGCGAGTGGCGTCGAGCAATTCGGCGGATCGTGCGACGATATCGGTGGCGGTGCGGGCCAGCGCATCGGACAAGGCGCCGGCGCGGTCGGACACCCTTGCCGCACCCGTCGCGTCCTGCGCCAGCGACGCCTGCAAATCGGCGGCGGCAGCGCTGCGCGATGTCACCGCGTCGACCAATTGGCGTTGATCGGCCATCGTCCGGTCGACCGTATCGGCCAGCGCGTGGACCGATCCGAACGCGGAACGCACCGCGCTCAGCCCGCTCGCGACATCGTCGATGGCGGCGAGCATCCCGTCGATCTGATCGGCGACGTTGGCGGTGGCGTGGCGGGTCTGTGCCGCCAGCGACTTCACTTCCTGCGCCACGACGGTGAAGCCGCGCCCGCTTTCACCCGCGCGCGCCGCTTCGATCGAGGCGTTGAGCGCCAGCAGGTTGGTGCGTCCGGCGATGTCGCCGATCACCGTCACGATTTCGCGAATGCGGCCAGCCTTGTCGAGCAACTGCGCCGCCGCGACTTCGTTGGCATCGAAGCTGGTCTGCGCCATGCTGGCCGCGCGTGTCTGTTCCTGCACGCCGGCCTGGAGCGCGGCGAGCGAGGCGCTGAGATCGTCGGCGCAGCGGCGCATGTCGTCGGTGCCGTGCGCGCCGCTCTCGACGCGCTCGCGCAGGGCGCTCGACGCGTGGATCGCGACCGCGGTGATCTCCGCCAGGGCGCTTGCGCTGTCGCGGCCGGTGCACGCGCGTTCGGACAGATCCGCGCTGAGCGCCAGGACCGAAGTTTCGAAACGCTGCGATATCGCGGCCAGTTCGCGCGCGCGCGCCTGTTCCGCTTCCTGCCGGATCGCCATGTCGCGTTGCGCGCGGGCCAGTTCGACGCGTTCGGATGCCGCCATCATATGCCCTTGTTCCACTGCGTTGCGAAGCAGTTCGGCGGCGGCACGCTGATGACTGAGAAACAATTTGGCCTGCGCGGTCAGCGATTTGAACAGCAGCGCGACGAAGATTATCAGCATCAGGAAGACGAGGCTGGGCAGGTCGACCACGACGATATAGCTGACCATCCCGATCAGGCTGACGAACACGAAGCCCGCACTGGACAAGGGCACCGCGGCATAGCGCAACGCACCGGCGACACCCACCCCCAGCATCGTGCACACGACGATCATCTGAAACGGTTCGGGCGCCCACATCCCGACGCTGACGAGCAGCACGGACCATGCCCCCGCGGTCAGCGTTGCCTGAAAGAACAACAGGCGCTGCGCCCGGTCGGGATCGGCAAAGCACCATGCCCGCGCGCGATTACGGAAACCATCGACCAGAGTGCCGATGCTGATCGCGAGCAACGCCGCGCCCGCCGGCATCATCATGGCCAACGGCGCGAAGTGGCGCGCGTAGAGCATCATCGATCCAGCGGCCAGGAGCGTGGCCGCGAACGTGAGGGGATATCCCGCGCCGGTCGATCGGATCAGCGCGGAAACCGTCGCGCCGGGAAGACGTTGCCATTCGTCGATCAGGAAGCGCGCTTCTGCCAAGCTCTGCTGGATCGACTTCATCATGGACACGTCCCCTCGGAATGGGCCCTAAAACCGTGCCGTGAACATCAGGTTAACCCTATGCAGCCAGGCCGCCTGCGCGGTCAGCCGAACCCGCGCGTCAGGAACCGTTCCGCCACCGCGCAATGCATCGCGATTCCGCGCGCCATCACCGCTTCCTCGATGGTCATGCGGGTGTTGTGCAGCGGCGGGTTGGTGGCCGGATCAGACCCGGCCGGGGCGACGCCGATGAAGGCCATCGCGCCGGGTATCTGGCGCAGGACGTAGCTGAAATCCTCCGCGCCCATCATCGGCACCGGCATCGCGGCATAGCGCCCGCCGATCGCTTGCGCGCAGG
>DASTLZ010000148.1:0-17160 GCA_035714425.1 Sphingomonas sp. | reverse complement strand
GATGAAGCTGACCGCGTCGAGGCGGCTCATGTCCTGCTGTTGCAGGAAATAGACGGCGTAGCTCTCCCGCTCGCTGAACAGCGCGACCAGCACGTTGGCGCCGGTCACTTCGTCCCGGCCAGAGGATTGGACGTGCAGGATCGCACGCTGCACCACGCGCTGGAACCCGCTGGTCGGCGACGGATCGGTCGCCGCTTCCACTTTCAGCGCGTCGAGTTCGGTGTCGAGATAATGGCCGACCGTCGTCTTCAACTCGGCCAGGTCGACCTTGCATTCCGTCATCACCTTGGACGCATGCTCGTCGCCGATCAGCGCGAGCAGCAGGTGTTCCAGCGTCGCATATTCGTGGCGCCGCGCGCTGGCGGCTTCCAGGGCCTTGTGCAGCGTGGTTTCCAGCGCAGGGGCAAAAGATGGCATCTAGGCTACTCCACTCGGGCCGCGTATGGACGCCGGCCCCGTATTCCCCATGTCGGGAGTCCGAAGCGCTGCATCAAGAACCCCGCTTCCCGGCGACGCTGTCGGTTCCGGTATAGCCACGGTGCTCAACGGCTGAATAACCTGTCGGCACTTGCCCGATGGTTAACGGCGTGTTCAATCTTGCGGCGGCTGCGGGCGATCTCGCCCTCCAGCGCGGCGATACGCGATTCCAGCTCCGTCACCGACAGTGAGTCGAGATCCTGGCGCACCAATTGCGCCACCAGATCGTCGGGACGGGGAAGGGCGTCATCCAAATCCATGATAGCCAAAGTTGACCGCACGCGTCGGGATGTCAATAACGCCCCACAAAGACCGATACATAAACCGCCACGTCCGTGCGCCGCGTAACAGGATCGAACCGATGACCGCACCCGATACGATGCGCGCAATCGACCCGGAGGCGCCGGGCGGGCCCGAAGTTCTGACCCTCGTCGAGCGCCCCGTGCCGCAACCGGCCGCCGACGAAGTGCTGATCCGGGTCGCAGCGGCAGGGGTGAACCGGCCGGAAGTTATGCAACGCCGCGGCCTGTACCCGCCGCCAAATGGCGCGCGGTCGATCCTGGGCTTGGAATTGTCCGGCACGATCGTTGCGATCGGCGAAGGCGTGGGCCAGGAACAGATCGGTCAGCAGGTCTGTGCGCTGGTCACCGGCGGGGCCTATGCGGACTACGCGGTGGCGCCGATGGGCCAGTGCCTGCCGGTGCCCGAAAGCCTGACGATGGTCGAGGCGGCGGCCATGCCGGAGACGTTGTTCACCGTGTGGACCAACCTGTTCGAGCGCGCCTACGCGACCGAAGGAGACACCGTGCTGGTCCACGGCGGCACCAGCGGCATCGGCACGATGGCGATCGGGCTGTGCCGGTTGTTCGGCGTATCGATCATCGTCACCACCGGCTCCGCGGACAAATGTGCCGCCGCTGTCGCGCTGGGCGCCGATCATGCGATCGATTACAACCAGGAGGATTTCGTCGCGCGCGTGAAGGCGATCACTGCCGGAAAGGGCGTGGCCGCGGTGCTCGACATGGTCGGCGGCGATTATCTGCCCCGCAACCTGCAATGTCTGGCGGAGGATGGTCGCCACGTCTCCATCGCGACGCAGCGGGGCATGGAAGCGACGATCCCGATATTCGAGATCATGCGCCGCCGCCTGACCCTGACCGGATCGACGCTGCGCCCGCGCGGCGCCGCGTTCAAATCTTTGGTCGCCGATGAACTCGCCCGCACCGTGTGGCCGCATGTCGCGGCCGGGCGCCTAAAGCCGGTGATCGACCGCACGTTCCCGCTGGCGCAGGCGGCCGACGCGCATCGCCGGATGGAAGCCGGCGATCACGTCGGCAAGATCGTGCTGACGATGGACGATCAGGCATAGAAGCAGGTCGGGCGTGCGCGGCATCAGGTCGTTGCGCGACTCGCGACTTTGCAAAACCGGGGAACACCGGGGCGCGCCGCAGCACACCCCGGTTTAGGTCATCAGTTGCTGTCGGCCTCGTCGTCGCCACCGGTCGCCACCAGGACGATCGTGGTCAGCGCGGCGAGGATGCCGATGCTGATGAGGGTCGTGCCAGGCACCGATGCCCCCAGCTTGCTGGCGTTTCGCGCCGGCGTACCGGCGCGGGCGGACCCCGCTTTGGCGACGGACAGCGACGCCGCGGAATTTGCGGGCGCTGCCACGGCTGCGGTCGATACGCTCAGCAGCGCCGCCGTAGCGAAGGCGGCAAAGGCGGTTGGAATGCGGTTTTTCATGGTGTTGACGTCCCTGTTGGCGCGTGAATGGGCGCAGACTTGAGCGGACGCGTCAATCCCACGCGGATGTTGCATCCATGTGAATCCGCCAAAAAGCGGCACAGCCACAATGCTTGCTCTCCGCGCCCCCACGCACTAAGTCGTGCCTCATGGCAAGGCCGCTCCGGTGAGGGGCGGCCGTTCTTTTTTCCACGGAGTACCCCCGGTGGCCCAGCCGCTCATGCCTCATGCGACCGCCTCCTGGATGGTCGACAATACCGCGCTCAGCTTTGAGCAGATCGCCGATTTCTGCGGCCTGCACATTCTGGAAGTGCAGGCGATCGCCGACGACACGGCAGCCACAAAGCTGACCGGTCGCGATCCGGTGCGCGCGCACGAACTGACCCAGGACGAAATCGACAAGGGATCGGCCGATCCCGATTATCGCCTGCAGATGATAAAGGGTCCGGAGCAGGTCCGCCGGACGAAGGGGCCGCGCTACACCCCGGTGAGCAAGCGCCAGGACAAGCCCGACGGCATTTCCTGGATCATCCGCAACCATCCGGAGATCACCGACGGCGCCATCGGCCTGCTGATCGGCACCACGCGCACCACCATCGCGGCGATCCGCGACCGCAGCCAGTGGAACATCGCGAACATCACGCCCAAGGATCCGGTGACCCTGGGCCTGACCACTCAGCGCGAGTTGGACGCCGCCGTGGCCAAGGCGGCGAAGGCTGCGGGCATCGAAGCGCCGGTGACCGACACCCGGCTGGAGGGCGACCGCGAGGTGCTGCTCGGCCAGCTGCGCGCCGAGCGCCAGGCCGCGCGCGAAGCCGAACTCGCCGGCGACGCTCCCGCGCCCAAGCCGCTGTTCGACGACCCGTTCAAGCGCTGATTGACACCGCGAGGGGGCGCGATGGTGGCGCGCGCTCCGACGCGCTAGGCTGGGCTCCCGAATCGTGGAGCCTGCCATGACCGACCCGACCCTCCGCGACCGCGCCGTACAGGTGTACGATGCCTTCACCCACGACCACCGCGACCGGCGTACCCTGCTGTGCCAGATGACCGCGCTCGCCGGGTCCGCCGCCGCGGCCGAGGCGCTGATCCTGGGCATCGCCGCGTCCCCCGCCGCCGCGGCGCAGATCGACCCGGCGGACCCCCGGCTGCGTGCCGATCGCTGGGCAGGAACGATCGCGGGCAAGCCCGCCGCCGCCTATGTCGTCTCGCCGGCAAAGGGCGCCAGGCGCCGCGGCACGGTGATCGTCATCCACGAGAACCGCGGGCTGACGCCGCATATCCAGGACGTCGCCCGCCGCATCGCGCTGGCCGGGTTCGACGCCGCCGCGCCCGATTTCCTGGCGCCGCAGGGCGGCACGCCGGCGGACGAGGATGCCGCGCGCGCGCTGATCGGCAAGGCCGATTACGATCTGGTCATCGCGCAGGGGCTGGGCTTTGCCGAGCGCTATCGCACCCGCCGCGGCGGGACGGGCAAGATCGGGATGGTCGGCTTCTGCTGGGGCGGCGGATTGGTGAACCGGCTGGCGGTCGCGGGTGGCGATGCGTTCGCGGCGGGCGTCGCCTATTACGGTCCCGCGCCTGCTCCCGCGGAGGCGGCCAAGGTCCGGACGCCGCTGCTGCTCCAATATGCCAGCAAGGACGCGCGCGTCGCGGCGACCGGGGAACCTTGGGTCGCCGCGCTGAAGGCGGCGGGCAAGCCGGTCGAGGCCTTCACCTATTCCGGGGTCGACCATGCGTTCAACAACGACACGTCGGCCGAACGGTTCGACAAGGCGGCGGCCGATCTGGCCTGGGGCCGCACCGTCGCTTTCTTCCACCAGCATCTCGACGCCGGAGTTTCCGCATGACGCTGACGCTGTACACCAACCCGATGTCGCGTGGCCGGATCGCGCGCTGGATGCTTGAGGAAGTCGATACCGGTTACGAGACGGTCGTGCTCGATTATGCCGGTTCGATGAAGGCGCCTGATTATCTGGCGATCAACCCGATGGGCAAGGTGCCCGCGATCGTCCACGACGGCCATGTCGTCACCGAAGCCGCCGCGATCTGCGCCTATCTGGCGGATACCTATGCCGAGATGGGCCTGACCCCGACCGCCGCCGAGCGCGCCGATTACTACCGCTGGCTGTTCTTCGCCGCCGGGCCGGTGGAGCAGGCGGTCACCAACAAAGCGATGGGGTTCGTGGTCCCGGACGGCCGCGAGCGGATGGCGGGATATGGCAGCTTCGACGCAGCGATCGACATGCTCGAACGGGCGGTCGGCGCGCACGAATGGATCGCGGGCGACCGCTTCACCGCCGCCGACGTCTATGTCGGTGCGCAGGTGATGTGGGGCCTCCAGTTCAAATCGATCCCGACCCGGCCCGCGTTCGAAGCCTATGCCGAACGGCTCGGCGCGCGCGACGCCTATCAGCGCGCGAGCGCCAAGGACGACGCACTGATGCCGGCGGCGGGCTGAGCCTCATCATCCCGCGAGCGAGGAGGGCAAGCCGGGCGCCGGCCTCGCCACGATTGCCTGCCGCTCGGCATCCGGCATCGTCGTCCACCGCACGATCTCGTCCAGCGTGCGGCCGCACCCCACGCACCGGTCGCCCGCCAGCGTGCAGACGCCGGTGCAGGGGGAGGGGGTCGCTACGCCGTCCAGCCCGCGAGCCAATCCGCCAGCGCTTGCGGCGTCAACGATCGCGCGTCGGACAGCGCGGTTTCGCGACCGGCGTTCAGCAGCTTGTTGGTGCGCGGATCGACGATCAGGACCGCGGGCACGCCCTTCAGACGGCTGGTGATCCCATAGGTCGCAGGAATTTGCAGGTTCTTGTCGAAGCGACCGACGTCCACCGTGACGACTTCGAAATGCTTCGCGACGAATGGCCGCATTTCCGGCAATTCCATCACGCCCGCCAGCAGCCGGCAATCGAGGCACCAATTGCCGCCCAGATCGATCAGCAGCCGCTTGTGCCCCTTGATCGCGCGCGCGCGGGCCGCGGCGACCTTCGCGTCCGCATTGGCGGCTTCGTCATAGGGCAGCGGCAGCGGCTTGTGCAGCGCCTCGAAGCTGGCGGCCTTCACCCGCGGCGCATTGGTGCGCGCATCGGCGGTGGTGGTCGTGATCAGCGCGACGGCGGCGAGCAGCATGGGGCGGAACATGATCGGCGTTCTCCTGGATGATCCTGTTGTCATCGCGGCACGGCGACGCGGAGGCAAGACAGCTTGGCTTTGCGCCGGCAAACCGCAGGCGATCCGGTCAGCGACCCAGAACGATGCTCAAGAACTGCGGGACAGGGCCGTTCCAGCCATCATCCGGACCATCGTCGGGTGCGGTATAGCGCCGGCCACGGCGATCGCCGCGCGCGGGCCGTTCGTCGCGGATCGGCCGCTCGGGCCGGGCCGGGCGTTCCTCGCGGGGCGGCTGGCGTACCTCGACCCGTGGGGCTTCGACCCGCGGTGCTTCGACCCTTGGTGCCTCGACCTGCGGCGTTTCGACTTCGCGAGCCTCGACCGGAACGGCGCGGTCCTGCGGCGCCCGTTCGCGGCGCGGGCGACGCGGGCGGTCTTCGCGCGCCGGCACATCGGCAACAGCCTCGGCAACCGGCGGCGCCGGCGTCGCATCCAGCCGCGGGATCGTCTGGCCGGTCAGCTTCTCGATGTTCTGGATGTTCTCCGCGTCATCGGGCGCCACGAACGTATACGCGGTGCCGGTGGCGCCCGCACGGCCGGTGCGGCCGATGCGGTGGACGTAATCGTCCGGGTGCCACGGCGCGTCGTAATTGAAGACGGTCGACACCCCCTTGATGTCCAGCCCGCGTGCCGCGACGTCGGAGGCGACCAGCACGGTCACTTCGCCGCGCTTGAACAATTCCAGTTCGGCCAGCCGCTGCGGCTGTTCCATGTCGCCGTGGATCTCACCCGATTTCAGGCCCGCCTGCTTCAGCGTCTTGTTCAGCTCGCGCACCGTCGTCTTGCGATTGCAGAAGATGATGGCGTTGGTGACCTCGTCCTGGCGCAGCAGCTGGCGCAGCCGCTCGCGCTTGGCGGTCTGCGATGCGACGGGGACCAGCCACTGGGTGATGTTCAGGTTGGTCGAGGCCGGGCGCGACACTTCGACGGTCTTGGGGTTGTCGAGGAACTTGTCGGCCAAGCGCTTGATCGGGGCTGGCATGGTTGCGGAAAACAGCAAAGTTTGGCGCTGTTTGGGCAATTTGGTGCAGATTTCCTCGATATCCGGGATAAAACCCATGTCGAGCATGCGATCCGCTTCGTCGATTACGAGCATCGAACAGCCCGTCAGCAAGATCTTGCCCCGGCCGAACAGGTCCATCAGCCGGCCCGGCGTCGCGATCAGCACGTCGACGCCCTTTTCCAGGGCCGTCAATTGATCGCCCATCGACACGCCGCCGATCAGCAACGCCATCGAAAGCTTGTGATTTGCGCCGTATTTCTCGAAATTCTCCGCGACCTGCGCCGCCAGTTCGCGCGTCGGCTCCAGGATCAACGACCGCGGCATCCGCGCGCGGCTGCGCCCATGCGCCAGAATATCGATCATCGGCAGCACGAAACTGGCCGTCTTGCCCGTCCCGGTCTGGGCTATCCCTATGATATCTTTCATCATAAGCACCGGCGGGATCGCCGCCGCCTGGATCGCCGTCGGCTCGGTATAGCCGGCGTCGTGGACCGCCTTCAGCAGTTCGTCGGAGAGGCCGAGGTCGGCAAAGAGCATGCAGGTGTCCGGATAAGCGCCCGCGAAAGGCGCGGTGCGGGATACGCCGCGCGCTTGCGGATTTGCGGGGCAAAGTCAAGGCGTCGCATCGTAAACAGCGTAAGGGATCACCATCCGTCGGGACTTGCCCCAGTGCAATAGATGGCCGGCATCACCGCCCGCCTGTGTCAGATAGGTGGCGCTGCTCCATCGCTTCGGCAATGCGCCGAAGAGCGGAGGGGGACATCCGACGCGATGTTTGCCGTCGTCGAAAGGAACCGGCCCCATATCCCGACGCATTCTCATCACGCGCCAGCGTCGCCGGCAATGTCGCGGCCTATCAGCTGGGCCTGCATGGGGTCGACGTGACGGTGGTCGAGCGTCCGCCGGGATTTCGCGACGGCGGGCAGAACCGATCGGCAGGGCATGACACGCGCGATGCTGTCGGCCTGGAAAACGCCCGACGGGGAGCAGCGCTGCGATGTCGCGCGACAAAAAGCGTTCCTGCGCGAGCGGTTCGGAGGGCCAGGGTATTCCGAAGATCGCGCCGCGCCTGATGCATCCGGACAGTCGGTCGGGTATCCGAATGCTCCACGGCGCGCCGGGCATCGCCAGCCTGGCCCCGGTCCGCAAGCCGACCGCCAAACTGTTCGGCGGGGCGTCGAAGGAGCCCGATCTGACGCGCTACGCCTGACGACGGCTCACGCATTTTGCCCGCGCACCGCGCTTTTACGGCTTTGCCATGTCCGATCATGTGCTGCTATCGACGCGCCATGCTGAAGTCCCGGATCAAACGCCACACGACCGAAAATGCGCGGGCCGCCGCGCGCCTGGCCGATATCCAGGCGTCGATCGCGGCGCTGAACGACGACGACCTGCTCGACCTTGCGGATATCTTCGGTGGCGACGCGCAGACGCCGTTGAAGGAGATGGCGGGGGCGGAGATGGCGAAACGCAATCTGAGCCTGTGATGGGGCGATCGGGCATGTCGGGCGACGCCGACGGCGGTGTTGTACCATGAGACACATGCCCTCGCGACTTCGACGTCTGGACGACGCGCTCGCCGATCTGCCGCTCGACGAGCCGATGCTGCTCACCGAACTGGACGGTTTCCTGACCGGCATCATCGTCTGTCCGGAAATGATCCCACCGGCCGAGTGGTTGCAGACCGTGTGGGGATCGGACGAAGGCGGCGTCGCGCCGTTCGAAGACCCGATCGACGTCCAGTGGTTCGTAGACGCGGTAATCGCACATCAAGACGGCATCGTCCGCGATCTGAACCGGGGAAAGCCGCAGCCCGTCTTCGACATCGACGATCGCAATGGCGACGTGCTCTGGGAATTGTGGATCGACGGCTTCGCTCAGGCGATGGCGTTGCGACCGGACAGCTGGGCTGCGCTGGCTGAGGGCGATGTGCCGGACGGTGCCGAAGCCCTGGCGCGCCTGACGATGCTGATCGCCGTCGCGCTGAACGAAAGCCCGCTGGACAGCATGGAGATCAACGCGATCCAGGATGCAGCACCTGCGCTCCTGATCGATGCGATCCGGCAAGTGTATGCGACGCGCGCGCGCATCGGTGCAGCGCCCCCGGCGGCGCTGGCTACCGGACGACCGTCCAAGATCGGCAGAAACGATCCCTGCCGCTGCGGCTCCGGCAAGAAGTCGAAACGCTGCTGCGGCTGAGCGCACGCGAGGGTGGTATGCTCAGTGTAGCGGCAGATGCGGTGCTGCCACGCCGTCCGTCATCGTGATCGGCAGGATCGTGCCGTCGCGGGCATAACGGACGCGATCGATCGCGATCTGGCGTTCGCCGCGCAACGGCCCCGTACCCGCGGCCTGTTCCCAGCGGTGATACACGATCAGCCAGTCGCCGCGCGCCGTGCGGACGAAGCTGTGGTGGCCGGGGCCCTGATGGCGGGTATCGCTGGTCAGGATCGGCCCACGATAGCGCCACGGCCCGAGCGGAGAACGGGCGGTGGCGTAATGGACCGAATAATCGGGTCCGTTCCAGCGACCGTGGCTGTAGGACAGATAATAGGTGCCGCCGCGCTCGTGCATGAACGCGCCCTCGGTGAAGTTCGGCGGCTGGGCGACGGGCACCTCCTCGGCGACCGTCACCATGTCCGGCTTCAGCCGCCACACGCGCAATCGCGCCCCCGCGCTGCCGCCGGCATAGAGATAGCTGCGGCCCGAGCGGCGATCGGTGAAGACCATCGGGTCGATCGCCTCGAACCCCTTGCCGCCCGTCACCAGCGGCCGGCCGCTGTCGCGATAGGGGCCGGCCGGTCGGTCGGCGACGGCGACGCCGATCCGGCTGGGCGTCGGGTTCTGCGGCCCGACCGAATAATACAGATACCATTTGCCGCCCCGCGTCGCGACGCCCGGCGCCCACAGGAAATGGTCGCGCGCGCCATCGTCCCCGATCCATTTGATCTGGTCGCGGCGCAGGATTTCGCCGCGGGGCGTCCAGGTCTTGAGGTCGCGCGACGAGAATGCGCCGAACCGGTCGGCGGCCCAACTGCCACCGGGGCCGCCGGTGGGGAACACCCACAGCTCGCCCCGGATGAACATCGCATGCGGATCGGCGCCCTGGAATTCCGGGTTGTCGGCAAGCGCCATCGTGGCGCACGATAGCGCAACCAGTACCGACACGCAGCGAGTGAAGGTGATCCGCATGCGGTCAGAACCGGAACCGGATGCCGAGCGAATAGCTTCGCTCGAGGTACAGCACCTGCCGGGTATAGATGTCGCCGGTGTCGTAAGGGCGGTAGCGTTGCAGCGGATTGCCGAGCAGGTTCACGATATCGAACGCCAGCGTGATGTTGGGCACGGGTGTTACCGACGTCGAGAAATCCAGCTGGCCACGCCCGCGCTCGACGGTCGGATGGACGATCGGATCGAACGTCTCCGTCGTGTAGGCGGTCACGAACTGCGACCTGTAATTATATGCGAACCGGGCGGAGAAAGCCGGCCGCTCATACAGAGCGACGACGTTGTACGTCCACTTCGACACACCCAGGAACGGCCGCGAGCCAGGATTGAGGTCCTCCTTTGCATCGTTGTAGGTGCCGTTGGCCTGAAGCCCGAAGCCTTTGGCCCATTCGGGTAATCCGTCGATGTCGAGGAAGCTGGTGAACTGCACCTCGGCGCCCTGCAGCCGTACGTTGCCCAGATTGAACGGTCGATTGATGATGAGGCCGCTGGCGGAGCGGTCGGGGTTGGTGGCGAGGAACCCCTGGGCATCGTGGCGGAAGATGGCCACCGTCGCCGAGCCAGACCGCGAGAAATAATATTCAAGGCTCGCGTCGTAATTGTCGGAGGTGAGCGGCCGCAGGCCCGGGTTGCCGGCCGAACCGCCGCGGCGCCGACGCTCCACGCATTGCGCGGTCGTGACGGCGGGATCGAAGCAGGGATCGGTCGGATCGGCGATCACCACCGGCTGACCGAGCGTCGTATTCGGCCGAAGGTCGAAGAAGCCGGGCCGGGTGCGCGTCTGGGTATAAGCGAGGCGCAACTGCAGCTTGTCGCTGAACGCGATGCGCGTGCTGACGTTGGGCAGGTAATCGGTTGTCTCGCGCGTCGCATTGACTGCTGGAAACGAGATCGCACCGCCGGTCGCCTCCACGCGCGAGAAGCCGTCGATCAACGTCTTCGTCTTGATTGCGCGCAGGCCGACGAGGCCATCGACGACGATGCTGCCCAGGTCGAACCCGTATTTCAGCTGTCCGTAGGCGGTGTAGGATTTTTCGTTGGCGCGGAAAGTGTCGGATGGCGTGAACGGCGGCACCCCGGCCGGCTGCCTGAAGAACGTACGCAAGGCGGGAAGATTGCCGCGAATGCTGTCACGGGTGATAGCGGCATAGGCGACGTTCGGCTGCACATCGTTGTACGTGAAGCCGGGCAGACTGGTGCGCACATCCGCCCCCGGCAAGGACGTCAGCGGAACGCGATCGCCCTCGTTGTTTGTGTAGATGTTGCCGAAATCGCGTGCCGCATCGCGATCCGCGTAGCGGACGCCGAACTGCAAACGCTTCAGGAACCCGGCGTCGAAATCATAGGCAAGGTCGGCGCGCGATTGCCAATCCTTGCCGCTGACGACCAGCAACTCCTGGTAGAGGCCGCGGCTAAGGAAATTGGCGGGATTGGTGATGTCGAAATTGACGAATGTCTGCGTCGGGCCGCCATCCTTGTCGGCCTCGAACTGGACGTTGCGTACCGGCGAACTGGCGAACAGGTAATCGACGTTGACTAGGTCGGCTGTATATTTGCTGTCGGTATAGGCGACGTCGGCGGAGATGGTGAGCCGGTCCTTCCTCCAGATCGCGCCACCGCCGCCCTGGAACGTGTCGGTCTTGCCGTTGAACGAGCCGGTATAGCCATCGGGCCGAAATGCGTTGGTGACCGTCGCGGTCGATATCTGGTTGGTGCCGGGAAGGGTCGTGACGTTCGACAGCGTGAGGCCGCCGAAGATCGGGATGAACATGAAGCGGTTATAATCTTTCGACCGAAAGCCCTGGTACAGTCCGTCCGCGTAGATTTCGAGCTCAGGCGTCGGCTTCCACTGGAAAGCGGCATTGGCCGACGGACGGTAGCGGGCACCATAGGCCATGAAGATGCCCTGTGCGTCGGGATAGCGCAGGCCGGGAGCGCCCGGCGCATTGGCCGCGTCGGTGGTGGCGATCACGAGCGACTGTTCGCGGGTCGAATCGAGGAAGTTGATGCCGACGTAGGAGGCATTCACCAGCAGCCCCATCTCGCCGATGCCGGTATCCCAGCGATTGCTGATGAGGAGATTGCCGTTGGGAACGATCTTTTCCGACTGCTGCGACAGTACGCCGTTCAACGAACCTGACAGTTCGAATCCGTCGAAGTCGAACGGCTTGCGCCCGCGCACGTTGATTGCGCCCGCGATGCCGCCCTCGATCTGGTTCGCGGTGCCCGACTTGTAGACCTCCAGCGCGGAGACGGTGCCGGCGGGGAAATCCTGGATCTGGACGAACCGCCCCTCGGCGGTGAAGATCTGGCGGCCGTTGTAGGTGGTGGTGAGGTCGGGAAGCCCGCGCACGGTGACACCCTGCGTCTCGCCGCCGCCGCGCGTCACCGCGACACCGGCGACACGCTGCAACGCGGACGACGCAAAGGTGTCGGGCAGCTTGCCGATGTCCTGAGCGACGATCGCATCGACGATGCCGTCCGAGGTGCGCTTGATCGCCTGCGCCGATTCCAGGCTGCGGCGCAGGCCGGTGACGACGATGTCGCCGCTGCCGTCCGTCGGTGTATCCTGCACCGATTGCGCGGTCGCGGGGTTCACGTCCTGGTCCGACGCGGTATCCGGCTTGGGCGCCCCTTGCGCGCTCGGTGTCGGCTCGGGCGCCGTCTGGGCCAGCGCGGGAGCGCCCCCGAGAAGCGCCGTGACTGCTACCGACGCGCGCAGAAAAGTCTTGCCCCGCATAAATCCCCTCCCCAGTCCGTTTGCCGCCACCCGGTTGACTCCGGTGGTCTGGCGTTGCGCGAACTTACCGCGGCACGATCACCGCGCCAATACCTATTTGTCTGATTTATTTTTACCGAGCTGCGGGTTCCCCATTGTCTCGGCAAATTCGGGCCGCCTAAAGTGGCAGGGTTGCGAGACGGGGCATCCCGCGCGGCCGAGACGACAACGAGATATCAGGGAGGACGCGTCCATGAGGATCATCATCGCCGCCGGGCTGTTGGCCATCGTCGCCGCAACGCCGGCGCAGGCACGCGAGCGTTGGACGGAAGCGCAGGCGAAATCCTGGTACGCGCGTCAGCCGTGGCTGGTCGGATCCAATTACGCGCCCGCAACCGCGATCAACCAGCTGGAAATGTGGCAGGCGCAAACCTGGGATCCCAAGCGCATCGATTACGAACTGGGCCTGGCGCAGGGGATCGGCATGAACACGATGCGCGTGTTCCTGCACGACCAATTGTGGACGCAGGACCCTGACGGCTTCAAGGGGCGCATCGACGCGTTCCTGGCGATCGCGCAGCGGCACGGTATCAAGCCGCTGTTCGTGCTGTTCGACAGCTGCTGGGACCCCGATCCCAAGCTGGGGCCGCAGCATCCGCCGATCCCCGGCGTCCACAATTCGGGATGGGTGCAGGGGCCGGGCCTGCCCGGGCTGCGCGATCGTGCCGGCTGGCCCAAGTACAAGGCCTATGTCCAGGGCGTCGTCGGCGCCTTTAAGAACGACGATCGCGTCCTGGGGTGGGACCTGTGGAACGAGCCGGACAATCCTGCCGATCAATATAAGGGGCAGGAGGGCAAGGAGCCGATGGTCCGTGCGATGCTGGCGCAGGTGTTCGACTGGGCGCGCGACGCCGATCCCAGCCAGCCGGTGACGTCGGGCGTGTGGTGGCATGACGAATGGTCGCCGACCGCGGGCAAGCTGACGCCGCTCGAGAAATTGCAGCTGGGCCAGTCCGACGTCATCACGTTTCACGATTATAGCTGGCCGGAGACGTTCGAGCGGCGGGTGCGCCAGTTGATGCCGTACAATCGGCCGGTGATCTGCACCGAATATATGGCGCGCGGCAACGGATCGACGTTCGACACGATCCTGCCCATCGGCAAGCGCCTGAACGTCGGCATGATGAACTGGGGCTTCGTCGACGGCCGTACACAGACCCGGCTGCCTTGGGACAGCTGGAAAAAGCCGTATACGATGGACGAGCCGACGATCTGGTTCCACGAAGTCTTCCGCGCGGACGGCACGCCGTATCGCCAGGCGGAAACCGACCTGATCCGCCGGATGAGCGCCGCGCCCAAGGGGGTCGTGCCGGCGGCCGCCGCGGATGCGATGAAGCCTGACCGGCGCGCGATCAGGCGCGGTAGAGACTGAGACCCAGCGCGAACATGCCGATCATCGCGACGGCCAGGAACGCGATCATCACGATGATCGCCCGGCGTACGAAAGGACGATTGCCCACCGTGCCCGCCGCATCAGGCGTCGAGCGGATAGAGCGCGGCGGCGACGCGGCGTCCCTCCGCGCGCAACACGCCCCAGGCGCGGGCCGCCGCACGGCTGTCCATCGGCTCCAGGCCGATGTCGCGGGCCTCCAGCGCGCGCACCAGCGCAGCCGGCGGGCGGGTCAGCGTGCGACCGGTGCCGAGCACGACGAACTCGGGCTTGGGATCCAGGATCGGCGTCAGCGCGGCTTCGTCGAGGGTATCGAGCGGCGGCGGAGTCCAGGCGCCGGCAGCGTCGATGGTCATCATCACCGCCGGATACAGCGTCTCGCCAAGCCGAAATCCGGTGCCGACGAGGCCGGTGACGATCGGGCCGCCGACATTGGGAACCGGTGCCAGGATCATCGCAGACTCACTTGCGCGGGCCGACGCGCTCCGCCGAATCCATTGCCGTCTTCGCCCGCTCCGCCGGCTCGGCCCGCAGGCCCAGCGTGATGAGCAGCGACGACGACACGTAGATCGACGAATAGGTGCCCACGACGATGCCCAGGATCATCGCCGCGGTGAACCCGCGCAGCACATGGCCGCCCAGGACCAGCATCGCGGTGAGCGCCAGCAGGATCGTGACGGAGGTCATGACGGTGCGCGGCAGCGTCTCGTTCACCGACAGATCGACGATCTCGCGCATGTCCATCTTGCGATAGCGGCGCATATTCTCACGGATGCGGTCGTCGATGACGATCTTGTCGTTGATCGAATAACTGATGATGGTCAGCACCGCCGCGACGATGTTCAGATCGAATTCGAACTGGGTCAGCGCGAAGAAGCCCAGCGTCATGACGAGATCGTGGACGATCGCGACGACGGTGGACACGCCGAACTGCCATTCGAATCGTACCACCGCGAACAGGCCGATACCGAGGATGGCGAGGCCGACCGCGAGCAGGCCCTTGTCGATCAGCTCGTCCGAAACCTTGGCGGAAATCGTGTCGTATTTCGAAAACGTGGCGCCCGGGAATGTCTGTGCCAGATGATCCGACACCTGCTTGACCAGCCGGTTCGTCGCGCCTTCGTCACCGGTGCTGGGCAGAGGCAAGCGAATGGACAGCACCTGGGGATCGCTGAACGACTGGATCGACCCTTCGCCCAGGCCAAGCCGATCGACTTCGCTGCGCACCTGGTCGATCGACGGCGCGGTCGCGAAGCGTTCCTCGATCAGGACGCCGCCGGCGAAATCGACACCCATGTTCAGCCCGCGGGTGAAGACCAAAGCAGCCGCGGCGATGGTCAGCAGCAGGGTCAGCCCGAACGCCCATTTGCGCAGCGCGACGAACTTCAGGTTCGTGTTGTCGGGGACGAGTTTTAGAAGTCTCATACTACCTCGTCACCCCAGCGAAAGCCGGGGTCTCATGCGGCAAGCGCACGCTTTCCAACGGGGAGGCCCCAGCTTTCGCTGGGCCGACGGTTGCTTGGTCGTTCATATGGTGATCGTCTGCGGGCGGTTCTTGCGCAGCCACAAGGCGACCAGCATCCGGGTGAAGGTGACGGCGGTGAACACGCTGGTGCAGATCCCGATCAGCAGCACCACGGCAAAGCCCTTCACCGGGCCCGATCCGAGCAGCAGCATGATGACGCCGGTGATGGCGTGCGTCACATTGGCCTCGAAGATCGTCCGGCTCGCTTCCTTATAGCCAAGCTCGACGGCCTGGACGACGCCGCGCCCGCGCCTGCGCTCCTCACGAATACGCTCGTTTATCAACACGTTGGCGTCGACCGCGGTGCCGATCGTCAGCACGAAGCCCGCGATCCCCGGCAGGGTCAGCGTGGCGTTCAGCATCGCCATCACTGCCAGGATGACCAGGATGTTGATGACGACCGCGAGGTTGGCATAGACGCCGAAGCGGCCGTAGGTGACGAGCATGAACACGATCACTGCCGTCGCGGCGACGATCGACGCCAGCACGCCGGCGCGGATCGAATCCTTGCCCAGATCCGGGCTGACGGTGCTTTCCGCGATCACCTTCAGGTCGATCGGCAGCTTCCCGGAGCGCAGCGCGATCGCCAGTTCGTTCGCCGACTGGACGGTGAAGCTGCCGGAGATCGATGCCCGCCCGCCCAGGATCGCGCTTTCGATGTTCGGCGCAGAGATCACCTGATTGTCGAGGATGATCGCGAACGGCTTGTTGACGTTCTCCGTCGTCACCTTGGCGAACCGCCGCCCGCCGGGACCGTCGAACGTGATCGCGACGTTGGGCGCGTTGGTCTGCTGGTCAAACGTCTGCTGTGCGTCGATCAGCTGGTCGCCGGTGATGATCGCGGAGCGCTTGACCGCGATGAACGGCGGGCCCGCCGGATTGGTCGGATAGCGCAGCACCTGGCTGCCCGCGGGGGCGCGGCCGGCGGCGAGATCGACGGGATTGGCGGTTTCGTCGACCAGCTTGAATTCCAGCTTGGCCGTCTTGCCGAGCAGATCCTTCAGCGCCTGCGGATTCTGGAGGCCGGGCACCTGGACGACGATGCGCGTCGCGCCCTGGCGGACGATCGTCGGCTCCTTGGTGCCCATTGCGTCGATCCGGCGTCGGACGACTTCGGTGGCGTCCGCCATCGCGGTGTCGATCGCCTGGGTCAGCCCGGCTTCCGTCGGCTTCACGACGAAGCGGCTGGTGTCGATGACGCTGATGTCCCACACGCGCTGCCCGGTCATGCCGGCGCCGCCGCCGGTGATCGTCAGCAGCTTTTCGCGTGCGGCATCGACCTGCGACGGATCGCGTAGCATGAACGACAATTGCCCGCCGCGCGTGGAGATGTCGCCGATCGCGATCGACGGCGTACCACGGCGCATTTCCGTCGCGATCTGATCCCGCATCGTCTCCAGCCGGCTTTCGGCGAGGTCGGCGGTGTCGGCTTCCAGCAACAGATAGCTGCCGCCGGCCAGATCGAGGCCCAGGTTGATGCGGTTCACCGGCCAATTGGCGGTGACGCGTTCGGGCAGGAAGCTGGGGATGGCAAGCGCGCACAGGATCGCCAGCAACCCGACGATCGCGGTGACCTTCCAGCGCGGGAAATCAAGCATCGTTCGGGATCAGTCGTTCGCGGGTTTGGCGGTCGGGTTGACGACCTCGGTCAGCGTCGTCTTGATGACGCGGACGCGGACGTTCGGCGCGATCTCGACCTCGACCTGCGCATCCTCCACCTTGGTCACGCGGCCGATGATGCCGCCGGAGGTGACGACCTGATCGCCCTTCTTGACCGCGTTCACCGCGGTCTGAAGCGCCTTCATCCGCCGCTGCTGCGGCCGGATCATCAGGAAGTAGAA
>DASTLZ010000147.1:0-20168 GCA_035714425.1 Sphingomonas sp. | reverse complement strand
CCGTCGCCTGTTCGATGCGCGCGGCGAGAGTGCGCGAATCCGGGCGGTTCGCCGGCACCGCCGTGTCCGCGGTGACGGACAGCCCGGCCAGCGCCGCCGCGTCGGCGGGCAGGCGATCCTGCGTCACGGTGAGCGGCGCGCCGGCATCGTCGCGCAGGTAGAGCGACAACGCGTTGGCGGCGACGGCGGCATCCTGTTCGGCGCGGACCGTCAGCGCGCGGCGGCGGACGAGGTTCTGGTCGTTCTCCGTCAGCAGGATGTCCGGGCGCGCGCCCAACGTCACCTGGCGCGCGATGGCACCGCGGCGGCGTTCGGCAAGCGCGAGCAAGTCTCGGTAGGCGCGCAGCCTGAGCCCCGCTGCGACCCAGGTCTGATACGCGTCGACCGCGCGGCGCTGCACCCCGATCGCCACCATCTCGGCTTCGAAGCGCGCGATATCGGTATCGGTGCCGGCCAGCGTGCGCCGGGTGCGGCGTTCGTCGACCGCGCGATCACGCAGGAGCGCGAACAGCGCGCCGACCTTCGCCTCGCCCAGGCGGTTGGTATAGGCCTGATCCTCGTAGATCGGGAACGTGCCGCGCGAGGCACGATAGCCGCCGTAGACATAGCCGCCATTGCCGGTGAGCGGCCGGGTGACGCGGCCTTCGACGACGGTGCCGTCGTAATAGCCGGCGACGCGCGAGCGGCTGTCCACATCGAAGACGGTGTCGAACGCACCGTCCGCCGTCGTGGCCCGGCCCTCCGCCTGGCGAACCCGCGCGAGCGCCTCGATGATCTGCGGCGCGGTGCGGGCGGACGAGCGCAGCACTTCGTCCAGTGTCAGGGGCGCCACCTGTGCCGCGGCGAGGGCAGGGGATAACGCGAGGCAAAGGAGGACGGTCGCGCGGATCATTTCTTCGCGGCCTCGTCTTCGCCGTCCTTCGCGGCAGTGGCCTTGGGCTCGCCCTTTGCGGGAAGCGCGGTGCGCTGGCCGAATTCGAGCGGGAAGTCGTTCAGCTGGCGCCATATCTCGTAACCGACGCGGACCGTTTCGCCCTGCACCCAGCCGCGCACCTTGCCCCCGGGGCGCACGAAGATGCCGGTCGGCCAGGCGGGTTTGCCGGGGCGAGGTTCGACGAGGATGCGGAACGCGCCGTCGGGCGCGGCATTGGGATCGATCGCGCGGACGCGGCCGTCGAACATGCCCTGCGCCACGGATGGCCAGCCGCTGAACTGGATCGCCGGCCAGCCTTCGAATTCCAGCCGCACGGGACGGCCGGCGCGGACCAGCGGCATGTCGCGGCCGTCGACGAACAGCTCGACCGCGCGCTCCACCCGTTCGGGGGCGATCACCGCCAGCACGGTGCCGGGCGGGACGAGGGCGCTGCCGCTGGCGGCGTTGAGTTGCTGGACGCGGCCGTCGCGCGGCGCGCGAACGAGCTGCGCCGACTGGCGATTGAGCTGGATGTCGATGCGGTTGAGCTTGGCACGTGCTTCGGCCAGTTTCGCGCCGGCATCGGCGACCTTGATCTGCGTCTGTTCGTAGTCGCGCCGCGCGGCCAGCCCCTCGGCAAGCAATTGGCGGGTGCGGGCGACGTCGATGCCGGCGACCGCGCCGCTCTGGCGGACGGCGGCGATCTCCGCCTGCACCTGCGCCCGTTCGGCGGCGAGGCGGGAGAGCAGATCGGGATCGAGATCGACGACGCGCGCGATCGGATCGCCGCGGGCGACGTGCTGACCATCATGGACGTACCAGCGATCGACCTTGCCGGGGACCAGCGCGGTCACCTGTTGCGCACGGTCGCCGGGGTCGAGCGCGACGACCTGTCCGGTGCCGTTGGCGGTCTGCACCCACGGGACCAGCACCATGATGACGGCGGCAATGGCTATGCCCAGCACGAGGAGCCAGGCGATGGCGACGGCGACGCGTGGCGCGCGCATGGCGGCCAGCGTGGGGAAATGAACGATTCGATCAGGCCGATACGGCATCGCCGGCTCCCGCATGCGTGGCGGCGACCAGGTCGGCGCGGGTGGCGAAGCGTCGCTGGCGATGGGGCTCCAGGTGGAACCACCCGTCCAGCACGATATCCTCCGGCCGGCCGGTGCACAGCAGCACCGTGGTGCCTGCCGCCTTCAGCCGGCGCAGCACGTCGGTGAGCCGACCGGCGGGCATCAGATCGTAGAGCTGCGATAGCATCAGCAGGCGCGGCCTCACCAGCAGCGCATTGGCGAGTTTGAGGGCCATGACTTCCCCGATCGACAGCGGATAGCCCGACGCGGCGAGCGGGGTATCGAGCCCGGCGGGTAGCCGGGCAATGCGCGTGCGCAGGCCCACCGCCCCCAGCGTATCGAGCATGTCCGCCGAAGACGCCTCCGCCGAGGCGAGCGCCAGATATTCGCGGATCGTGACGTCGACGATGGTCGGCCGGTCGAGCACCAGCACTTCCGAGCGCAACAGATACATGTCGAACGTCGCCATGTCGGCGCCGCCAACGGTGACGAGCCCGCGGTCGGGAACGACGTGGCGTTTGAGCACCATCGCCAGCAGGCGTTCGGCACCGTCATCCGCGCGCGTCACCAGATGTTCGCCGGCGGCGAGTTCGAAATCGAAACGTGCGCCGTCGATCACGACGCCGTCCAGCCGCACCGCGCCGTTGCCCGGCGCCTGGCGCGTCGAGGTGACGGCGCGTTCCTGCGGGATGGCGAACAGCAGCGACAATTCCTCCGCACTCGCGACCAGATCGTAGAGCGTGTCGAGATACCAGCCGAGTTGCGACACGCCGTAGAACACGCCGCTGAGGATCAGTTCCGCGGCGACCAGCTGCCCGATCGACAGTTCACCGCGAAGGATCAGATTGCCGCCGAGCGCCAGCAGCGCCGCACTGGCGAAGGCGTAGATCAGCAGGAAGGCGACCGTCTGCGTGAAGCTGTAGCGGAAATAGCGGCGGTGGCGATCGACATAGGCGGCAGTGACGGCTTCGGACCGGTCCATCGCGAAATCGAGGTGGCGGCTGGATTTGTAGAAGCCGTTGGAGCCGCCGACGCTTTCCAGCCAACGCGCCGCTTCGTGCTTGGCATGGCTGAGCGCGACGGCGGAGCGGATCGAGCCGCGCGACCAGATCATCCAGACGAGCAGGATGACCAGCAGGAGCAAGGCGTTGAAGCCGAGGAAGAAGGGGTGGTAGAAACTGGTCACCACCAGCCCGACGGCGGATTGCAGGATGATCGTGAAGGCGCCGATGACCAGGCTGGGCACCGCCTTTTGCACCACGACCAGATCGAAATAGCGGTTGAACAGGTCGCCGCGGTTCTGATCGGCGAAGAACGGGTTCTGCGCATGCACGGCGCGCACGGTGATTTCCGCCACGACGCGCGCGAAGATGCGGCGTTCGAACAGCGCCATCATCCAGAACCGCATCGCACTGAGCCCCGCGACGCACAGCAGCAGCGCGAACAGCAGGCCCGAAAGCGTCCATAACGGCGCCGGCAAGGCGGTGTTCGCGACGCTGTTGATGAGCAACTGAACGGAGATCGGCGTGGCGAGCGACAGCAGGCTGATCGCGGTGCCATAGACGATCGCGAGGCGGATATAGGGCATGTCCGGCCCGACCGTCTCCGCCAGCCAGCCCGCTGCGGTGCGCCATCCGATCCGTTCGTTCGCCATTGCCGTCCCGCCGATGTTCCCGTGTCTGCATCCCCGATTTGCCTTATTGGTGCAAGACAGCACGCCCTATTGTTTCGATAGGATCGCCCTATGCCGCCACGGCGCGCGCCAGATCGGCGATGATACGGTACGCCGGCGCGCGCCCGGCACCCTGTCGCCACAACAGGCCGATGTCGCGGTAATAGCGGCCACCCTTGATCGGCCGGACGATCACGTCGTCGCCTTTGCGGACTTCCTGGCGGACGTACAATTCGGGGAGCAGCGCGAGCCCCATGCCCATGCCGGCCATCTGGCGGATCGCGTCCAGGCTGGTGCCTTCGTAATCGCGCATGACGTTGGCGCCGATATCGACCGCGATCGCCGCCACCTGCTCCGAAAGGCCATATTCCGGCAGCAACGTCAGCAAATTGGCGCCTCGCAAGTCGGTGGGCACGATGATCGCCTTGCCACCCAGCGGGTGATCGGCCGCCATCGCGACGTACAATGGCTCTCGGAACAGCCGTTCGCTGTGGAAGGTCCGGCCGGGAACGGGGAGTTGCGCGAGGATCAGGTCGTGGATGCCGCTGGCAAGCCCGGCGGCCAGCGCAGTGGGCAGGCCTTCGCGGACATGGACGCGCAGCGCGCGGTGCTCGCGGTGCAGCCGGGCGACGAGCGCCGGCAGCAGATACGCGCCCAGCGTCGGCGATACGCCGAGCCGGATGGTGCCGATCAGCGGATCGGCCGACGTCGCGCGGAAATCCTCCAGATCGACGACGTCGAGCAGGATGCGGCGTGCGCGTTCAAGCAGATCGCGGCCCAGCGGCGTCAGGATGGCCGGGCCACCACGTTCGAACAGCGCGGCGCCGACGATCGCCTCCAGCGCGCGGATCTGTTGCGACAAGGACGGTTGCGAGATCCCCATCCGCTCCGCCGCGCGGGTGAAATTGCCGGCATCGGCGAGCGCGACGAAATAGCTGAGTTGACGGACGGTGGTGCGCGGGCGGGGCATGGCCGCACCGTATCGCGGCGCGCGGCGCCTGCGCACCCCTTTCCGGTCACCTGAGAGACTGTTTGGAAACGCGTGCGATCGAGAAAGCGTGTTGATCCAAGTCAAGCGGGAGGAACCCACGTTATTCCCGCGGCTTGATCGCGCAAGACCGGCGGCGTGCGACGCCGGCCAGAGCAGGGAGCCGCGACGATGCTGGCGATGAATTACCGTGGGCCGTACCGGGTGCGGGTCGACGAAAAGCCGATGCCGACGATCCAGCACCCGGAGGATGCGATCGTGCGGGTCACGCGGTCGTGCATCTGCGGGTCCGACCTGCATCTGTATCACGGCATGGTGCCGGACACGCGCGTCGGCACGACGTTCGGCCACGAATTCTGCGGCATCGTCGAACAGGTCGGGCCGGAGGTGCGCAATTTGAAGGCGGGCGACCATGTGCTGGTGCCGTTCAACATCGCGTGCGGCACATGCCATTTCTGCCAGCAGGGCCTGTTCGGCAATTGCCACGAATCCAATGCGCAGGCGACCGCGGTCGGCGGCATCTTCGGCTATTCGCACACCGCCGGCGGATATGACGGCGGGCAGGCGCAATATGTCCGCGTGCCCTATGCCGACGTCGGGCCGATGGTGATCCCCGATTGGATGGACCCGGACGACGCGGTGCTGCTGACCGACGTGGTGCCGACCGGCTATCAGGCCGCCGAGATGGGCGGCATCCGCCCCGGCGATACCGTCGTCGTCTTCGGCGCGGGGCCCGTCGGGCTGATGGCGGCGCGATCGGCGTGGCTGTTCGGCGCGGGGCGCGTGATCGTGATCGACCATGTGGAGTATCGGCTGGACTTCGCGCGCCGGTTCGGCCCGGCCGAAGTGTACAACTTCCGCGAGATCGACGACGTCGTCGTGTTCCTGAAGAAGCAGACCGATTCGCTGGGCGCCGACGTGTGCATCGACGCGGTCGGCGGCGACGCCGCGGGCAATGCCCTGCAAACCCTGATCGGCACGAAACTGAAGCTGGAAGCGGGCAACGCCATCGCGCTGCACTGGGCGATCAATTCGGTGAAGAAGGGCGGGATCGTCTCCATCGTCGGGGTATACGGGCCGACCGGTAACGTCGTGCCGATCGGCAACGTCGTGAACAAGGGCATCACGATCCGCGCCAACCAGGCATCGGTCAAGCGGCTGTTGCCGCGGCTGATCGAGCATATCCGCGCGGGGCATATCGATCCCAAGGCGATGATTACCCATCGTGTGCCCTTGAGCGATATCGCGGACGCCTATCACCTGTTTTCGGCCAAGCTGGACGGCTGCATCAAGCCCGTCCTGCTGCCCAACGGCGCCTGAGAAAGGAACGATCATGAGCAAGCCGCCGGTCGATACCGCTGCAATTCCCGGGTGGGGGGTGGATGCGGATGCGCGCAACGACCCGACCTTTCCGATGCGCCATGTCGAGGATCAGCAAAGCCGCGGGCTGACGTGGACGCGCCCGGCACAACAGGCGCCGGACGTCGAAATCCTGCGCTCCATCGAACACAACCGCCTGCCCGCCGTAGTCGGCACCGCGACGCCGCCCAGCGGGGTGAGCGGCGCCATCCGCCGTTATGCCTTCCGGCGCAGCGAATCGGACTGGTGGCACTGGCTGCTGCTGATGGGGGCCGACCGGATCAACGTCGTCGAAGGCGTGGTGCAGGATCTGGCGCGTGGCAAGCTGCCCAACATTCCCGCCGAGATGGGCGCGCGCGCCGAGTGGCGGCACAACAAGAAGGGCCTGGCCACCAAGGTGGGGATTGCGAGCGCGGTGTCGCTGGCCGCTTACCTGATCGTGCGCGGCCGCAAGACCGGCGGTAAGGCCGCGGATGGGGCGCCGCTGGCCATCGGCAATGGGCAGACGACGACGCTGGCCCAGGACGAGACGACGATCGCGCGGAACCTGCGCGCCGCGGACGGTGCGATCGGCGACCGCATCGTCGGGGAGGATGGCCGCGCGGAGGTCCTGTAACCCTTCAGATACCAAACCGCAGCGTGACGCGCAGGTCGCGGCCGGCGAGGGGGGCGAAATCCTTCAGGAAGCTGGCGTGGCGGCGTGCGTCCACGTCGAAGATGTTGTTCGCGCTGAACAGCAGGCTGGTCTTGCTGTCGCGGCCGAACGGGCTGATCGCGAGCGAAGCGTTGACCAGGGTGAAGTCCGCGGTGGGCGTTTCGAACGCGGTGACGCGGTTCTGGTCGAAGACGTGTTCGACTTCGGCGCGGGCGGTGACCCGGTCGCCCTGCGCCTCGATCCCGCCCAGCACGCGCGCTGGCGGGATGCGGGGCACGGGGCCGCTGTCGACGATGTTGGCGTGGACGTAATCGCCCAGCACGTCGGCATTGATCCGGTAGCCGCCCAGATCGAACAGCCGCGCCGTCAGTTCCGCCTCGAACCCGTAATAACGGGCATCGGCCTGCTGATATTGGAAGCACGGCAAGTCGACGGTGCGCCCTGAGGGCGAAGCCGCGGCCTGGCACGTCGCGTCGCCGATCTGGTTTTCCGAAATGTAGTTGGTGAACCAATTGTAATAGGCGGACGCATCGAAATCGAAGCGGTCGGTGTGGGCGTGGAGCGTCGCTTCGAGCCCCCAGGACTTTTCCAGCCGGAAATCGGGGCTGCCCAGTTCGTAGGCCTGCGTCCCTGCATGCGGGCCGTTGGCAAAGGCCTCTTCGGCGGATGGCGCGCGTTCGGTGCGCGATCCGTTCAGGCCGACGCGGATCGTGTCGTTCAGCGCATAGGAGGCACCGAGCGAGGCGGACACCGCATCGAAGCTGCGCGTGCCGCCGAAGAACCGCAGATCCCCTTCCGCGGTGCGCGCGGCGAGATCGGTGTGTTCGTAGCGGACGCCGCCTGCCGCATGGAACGGGCCGCTTTCGAATTGCTGAAGGGTGAACAGCCCGGTCTGGTTCGTCTCGTTGCGGGGCAGGAACGCTTCTTCGCCGACCACGTTGAACTGGCGGTTGAAATACTGGACGCCCGTCGCGCCCTTCCAGCCGCCGCGATCGGCCTGGACCAGCTCGACGCGTGCTTCGGTGCCGTTGTTGTAGAACGCGGTGCCGATCGAGCCGTCTTCTTCCAGCTCGAAATGGCGATAGGTGGCGTGGCCCATGCGGATGCGGATCTTGTCGATGAACGCGCCGCCGGCATCGACTTCGCCGCGTAGGTCGACGCGATTCTGCGCGACATCTAGGCGGGGTGCTTCCTGTTCCTGGCTGACCGCGGTCGCGTAGCGGATCGGCACGCCGTATAGGCTGTCGTAATGGCTGTACGACACGCCCAGCGTGCCGGTGTCGGTGATGACCGTGGCGCCGACGCCCGCCGTCCACGTCTGCGACGCGGTATTGGGCAGGGTGCCGCGGATCGCGGCGGAGGCGGCGAAGTCGATCGGCTCGTCGCCCGACTGCGGCAGGCCGACCTGCGACAAGGCCGCGGCGCGGGCCGAGGGCGACAGCGCGTAGCCGCCGATGCGCAGATCGTCCGACTTCAGGTACGATCCGTCAGCGTGGAGCACCAGATGCTGCCCCACCGCGACATCGCCGGCGGCGCCGACCGAGCGTTCGTTGGCGGCCGATCCGTAATTGGCGATGCCGTTGAGGCGATAGCCGTTTTCGGGACGCGTGCGCGGGATGCGGGTGTCGATGACGTTGACGACGCCGCCGACCGCCGACGATCCGTACAGCAGTGCCACTGGCCCACGCAGCACCTCCACCCGTTCCGCCAGCAGCGGATCTATGATGACGGCGTGATCGACCGAGGTGTTCGACACGTCGATCGAGCCGATGCCGTCGGTCAGCACGCGGATGCGATCGCCCTGGAAACCGCGCAGGATGGGGCGCGACGCGCTGGGGCCGAAGGAGGTGGCGGACACGCCGGGCAGGCGGGCCAGCGTCTCGCCGATCGTCGGGCGCAGATTGCGGGCCAGTTCCTCTCCCTTCAGCACTGACGTGCCTTGCAGCACGTCCTGCTCGTTCTGCTGGATGACGCCGGTCACGATGACGTCCTGCGGAAGGGCGACGGGGGCGGCGGGGGCGGGAGCCGTCTGCGCGGACAAGGGGGAGGCGGCGAGGGCGAGCAGGCTGGTGCCGACGAGGTATTTCATAAGCGCACGGACTCCGGTGAAGCGGGCCGGTGTCTAAGCGTCCTGATATATTGTATCAAGTGACATTTCGATGAATTCGCAGCGGTGCAGCGTCACCCCCAGGGGCGGCTATTGGGCGGTGGGCAGCGCCGCGTGGCAGCGCGCGCAGGTGCCGCGGACTTCCATGATCGGGCGATCGGGGTGAAAACCGGTCGCCGCCGCCACCTGACGAATCGCGCGCGACACGGGGTCGTCGTCGAGGTGGACGGTATCGCCGCACGCGTCGCACACCAGAAAGATGCAATCGTGAACGCACGTCGGGTGCGCGTTGGCGACATAGGCGTTGGCGCTTTCGACGCGCCGCGCGAGGTTCTTTTCGACGAAGATGTCGAGGATGCGATAGATGCTGTTCGCCGCCACGCGCCGGCCGCGTGCCTGCGACACCGCTTCGGCGATGTCATAGGCGGAGGCCGGGTTGGCGAAGCCGGCCAGCGCCGCGAAGACGGTGCGGCGCATGTCGGTCCATTGCTCGCCCGAGCGTTCCAGCGCCTGGCGGGCGGAATCCATCAGCGCGTCGCCTTGCGGTTCGTCGTGGCCGTGCGCCGTCTGGGTCATGGCGCGAACGTAGGCGCGCGCGCCGATTGCCACAAGCGCGCGCGCCGACCCGGCGTCACGCGGCCCAGGCGGCGATATCGTCCTGCTGCCCGACCAGCGCGAGGCCGTGGGCGATCGAGGTGAGTTCCTCTCCGCCGGCGATCATCGCTTCCCCGAAACGCTCGACGAAGATGCGACGGACGCGCGGGATGAGCGAGGTGCCGCCGGTCAGGAATACGCGGTCGATCGCGCCTGGCGCGACCCCGGCGGCGGTCAGCGCGCGGTCTACGGCGGCCTCGATGCGTGCGATGTCGGGGGCGATCCAGGCTTCGAAGTGCGCGCGCCGAACGTCTGCCTCGATCGTCAGGCCGCCGCCTTCGAAGACGAAGGGCGCGACGTCCGCGTCCGAAAGCGCGCGCTTCACCCGGCCGACCGCATCGTACAGGCGATAGCCCAGTTCGCCCTCCACGATCGCGATCATGCGTGCGATGGCCGCGGGATCGGTGGCGGCGCGGCGCAATTTGTCGAGGTCCGCCAGCGTCCGCCGGTTGCGCATCAGGGCGAGGCGGGACCAGTCGGCGAAGTCGCTGAAATAGCCGCCCGGTATCTCCAGCACCTTGTCGAACGAGCGATAGGTGCCGCCCTTGCCCAGCATCGGCAGCACCAGTTCGTCGACGATCCGCGCGTCGAAACGGTCGCCGGCGATGCCGACGCCGGCATGGCCCATCGGCACGCACCGCCGCGCCGCGCCCGGCTCCGCGATGCGCACGACCGAGAAATCGCTGGTGCCGCCGCCGAAATCGGCCACCAGGATCGTGGCGGGATCGCTCAGCCGCTCGGCATAGCTGAACGCCGCGCCGAGCGGTTCGTAGACGTAATGGACCTGTGCCCCCAACGCGCCGAACATCGCGTCGTAGCGTTGCCGCGCGACGGCTTCGTCGGGCCGGTTGCCGGCATATTCGACCGGGCGGCCCACGACGATGCGGGTCGCGCCGTCCAGCGCGCCATACGCACGCGCCGCCATCTTGGCGAGGAACAGCTGGCCGAGGTCTTCGAACCGCAGGCGCCTTTCGAAGACCGTGGCATGTTCGAAACTGGCGCTGGCGGCGACCGACTTGAACGATTGGATGAAGCGGCTGCCGGAAGGAAATTCGAGATAATCAGCGATCGCCCACGGGCCGGCATCGGACGCGATGCCGCCGCGCACATCCTCGTCCTCCCAGAAGCACAGAGCCGAGCGGAACACCGCGTCGGGGCCATCAGGCCCGGCGAGCGCGACGAGCGTCGATCCGGCGTCCGCCGCCGTCGCGCGTGCGACGACGCTGTTGGTCGTGCCGAAATCCACGCCGAGGATAGTGGCGATGATGGTCCTCCCGGTTGCGGCCGGGTGCCTACACGCGCTGCGCCCCGGTCGCCAGATGGCGCACGATTTCGCTTTCGCGTGTCACCGACCCGTTTGCGGGCGAAAGCCCGGCTTTGGGTGGCACAAGCGCCAGCCATATTGAACATCCCCCGGATTGATAGAGTTTGCGCGCTAACAAAAGGGCCCCGACCATGTTGACTCTCGCATTGCTGCTTGCCGGCCAGATCGCCGCTACGCCGCCGGCCGGCGCACCCGTACCGCCGGCCGCCGAACAGACGCCGCCGGCGGACGAGGGCCGACTTGGGCCGCAGCTGCCCGCGACCGGCGGCGAGATCGTCGTCACCGCGCGCCGCCGGGCCGAATCGGTCCAGCGGGTGCCGATCGCGATGTCGGTGATCGGCGGCACCGCGCTGGCGGAAACGGGGACGTACAACGTCAGCCGGCTGACCCAGCTGCAACCCTCGCTGCAATTCTATTCGACCAACCCGCGCAATTCCGCCGCCAACATCCGCGGGCTGGGCGCGCCGTTCGGCCTGACCAACGACGGGATCGAACAGGGCGTCGGCATCTATGTCGACCAGGTGTATTACAGTCGCATCGCATCGGCGACGTTCGACTTCACCGATACCGAGCGGATCGAAGTGCTGCGCGGACCGCAGGGGACGTTGTACGGCAAGAACACCACGGCAGGCGCGATCAACGTCATCACGCGCCGGCCAAGCTTCTCTCCGGAAGCGCGGGTGGAACTGACCGGAGGCAATTACGACTTCTTCCAGGGCAAGGCATCCGTGTCCGGGCCGTTGGTCGCGGACAAGGTCGCGATGCGGCTCTCGACGTCGATCACGACGCGGCGCGGCACGATCTATAACGTCCGCCAGCGTGAATATCAGAACAGCCAGGACAATCAGTCGCTGCGCGCGCAGATATTCTGGCAGGCGACGCCGGCGCTGGATGTGACGCTGTACGGCGATTACAATCACCAGAACCCCAATTGCTGCGTGCAATATTATGCGCGGGTGGGCGCGACGCAGCGGCCGGCGAACCGGCAATATGCCGCGCTGGCCGCGGCGCAGGGGTATGTCGTGCCGTCGACGAACGCGTTCGACCGGGTGACCGACGTCGACACCGACCTGCGTGCCAAGCAGGAAATGGGCGGGCTGTCGCTGCTGGCCAATCTGGATTTGAACGGCGCGACGCTGACGTCGGTGTCCGCATGGCGGTTCTGGCATTGGGACCCGTCTAACGACCGCGATTTCATCGGCCTGCCCGTCACCACCGTGTCCGCCAATCCTTCGCAGCAGAGCCAGGCGAGCCAGGAAATCCGCATCGCGTCCGATGGCAAGCGTGCGCTGGATTACGTCGCCGGGCTGTTCTATTTCTACCAGACGATCGATACGCAGGGGTTGCAGGTGCAGGGGCCGGCGGCGAGCCGTTTCCTGCTGAACCCCGGCGCGTCCGTGGCGCCCGGCGCCGCCGGCTGCGCCACGTCGACCACGGCCGCGTGCAACGTGTCTGTGCTCGACGGCCTGACCTCGCGCAACACCATCGGTTTCACGAATACGTCGGCGGCGGCGTTCGGCAAGCTGACGTGGCACCCCACGGAGCAGCTGTCGATTTCACCGGGCCTGCGCCTGAATTACGACAAGAAGGACGGGTCGTATGTTTCGGTGGTGAGGACGGGCAGCGGCGGCACCAATCTGACCGCCGACCAGCGCGGGGTGCTGGCGCCGCAGAGCTATCAGCCCAAGTTCGACAATTGGAACGTGTCCGGCGACCTGACCATCGCTTATGACATCAGCGATACCGTGCATTATTATGCGACCTATGCGCGCAGTTACAAGTCGGGCGGCATCAACCTTTCGGGCTTGCCGCTCGATCAGGCGAACGTGCCGATCCTGTCGGCATCGACGGTGCGGCCCGAGAAGGTCAATCATTTCGAACTCGGGCTGAAGACGCAATTCGCCGATCGCCGTGCGACGGTGAACTTCGCTGGCTTCTGGACCGAGATCGAGGATTATCAGGCGACCGTGACCAACAACCAGGTCGGCGTGCTGCGCGGCTATCTGGCCAATGCCGGCAAGGTGCGCACCCGCGGGATCGAGATCGACAGCGCGTTCCGCCCGACGCAGCGGCTGAACCTGTATGCCAATGCCGCATTTACCGACGCCAAATACGTGCGCTTCGTCGATGCGCCATGCCCGCCCGAATTGTCCGGCGGCACGGCGCGGACGGCGGGGACGATTCCGGCGGCGGCGGGCGTTTCGGGGATCAGCCCGGACAATTGCGACATTTCGGGCCAGTGGCTGCCCGGCATCTCGAAATGGGCGTTTTCCTATGGCGCCGAGTACAATCTGCCGGCGCGGCTGTTCGGCACCGACGGGCAGTTCTACGCCGGCGTCGATGGCAGCTATCGTTCGAAATTCTCGTCCAACCCGTCGCGTTCGCGCTACACCGACATCGATGGCTATGCGCTGACCAACTTCCGGCTGGGCTATCGCAGGGAAGGAAGCTGGAACGTCTTCGGCTGGCTGCGCAATGCCTTCGACACCGATTATTACGACGTGCTGGCGACGCAGAGCGGCAGTACCGGCCTGGTTGTCGGCCAGCCAGGCGACCCGCGCACCTATGGCGTGACCGTCTCCCGCTCGTTCTGATCGGGCGGCGTGTTCCGGCGCCTATCGTCGGGAGCGCCCGCGCGGTAAACCGCGGAGATGAGCGCTCCCCTCGATCTGCGCGTGCTGGAACTGGCACGCATCCTTGCCGGCCCCTGGGCGGGGCAATTGCTCGCCGATCTGGGCGCCGACGTCATCAAGGTCGAGCGGCCGGGCGAAGGCGACGACACCCGCCATTGGGGGCCGCCGTTCCTGACCGCGCAGGACGGCACCGATCTGGGTGCCGCCTATTTCCACAGCTGCAACCGCGGCAAACGATCGATCGCGATCGATATCGCGAGCGCCGCCGGGCAGGCGCAGGTCCGCGCGCTGGCCGCCCAAGCCGATGTCGTCATCGAGAATTACAAGGTCGGCGGCCTCGCCAGATACGGCCTGGACGCAGGCTCGCTGCGTGCGCTGAACCCGCGGCTGGTGTATTGTTCGATCACCGGATTCGGCCAGACCGGCCCGTATGCGGCGCGGGCCGGTTACGATTTCATCATCCAAGGCATGGGCGGGGCGATGTCGATCACCGGCGAGCCCGACGGGCCGCCGCAGAAAAGCGGTGTCGCCTATGCCGACGTGTTCACCGGCGTCTATGCCACCGTCGCCATCCTGGCGGCGATCGAGCGGCGGCATACGACGGGCGAAGGTGCGACGATCGACATGGCGTTGCTCGATTCGCAAGTCGGCGTGCTGGGCAACCAGGCGCTCAACTGGATGGCGAGCGGCGTGGTGCCGCGGCGCATGGGCAACGGCCACGTCAATCTCGCGCCGTATCAAAGCTTTCCGACCAGCGATGGCGACCTGATCGTGGCGGTCGGCAACGATCGCCAATTCGCCCGGTTGTGTGCGGTGCTGGGCGTGCCCGCGCTGGCGCAGGATGTCCGCTTCGCCACCAATCCGGCGCGGGTGACCAACCGCGGCGCGCTGATCCCGCAGCTGACCGCGCTGACCGTCCAGCACCGCAGCGCCGACCTGCTCGCCGCGCTGGAAGCGGCGGGCGTGCCGGTGGGCGCGGTCAACGGCATCGACCAGGTGTTCGCCGACCGCCAGGTGCAGGCCCGCGGTATGCGTATCGCGGCGACAGACGCGCACGGCGAGGCGCTACCCGGCCTCGCCGCACCGATCGTGATCGACGGCGTGCGCATGGCCCACCCCCGCGCCGCGCCGCGGCTGGGCGAGGACGAAGGGGCGGGGTGGGACTGACCCCGCCCATCCCGCCCGAGCGCCTTCGTGAACAACGGCCTCAGACGATATGCACCGTCTTGGTGACCATGTGCGCCATGATGCCTTCGGGGCCGTCTTCCGATCCGTGGCCGCTGTCCTTCACGCCGCCGAACGGGGCGTCGGGGTAGCTCAGGCGGACCGAATTGATGCCGACCATGCCGGCCTCGATCGCATCGCCCAGCATGTTCTGGCGGCGGCCGTTTTCGGTGAAGCAATAGGCCGCCAGGCCGAAGGGGAGCCGGTTGGCTTCGGTCACCGCTTCCTCGACCGTGGAGAAGCGGTGGAGCAGGGCGATCGGGCCGAACGGTTCCTCGTTCATCGCCTTCGCGCTCAGCGGCACGTCGGCCAGCACGGTGGGCGTGAAGAAGAACCCGCCGTCCTTGGTCGCATCGCCGCCGGCCAGCACGCGCGCGCCCGCGGCGGCGGCATCCTCGACCATGGCGGCGATCGCCTGCGGGCGGCGGGCGTTGGCCATCGGCCCCATCTGGCTGTCGCGAGCCATGCCGTCGCCCATCTTCACCGCGCGGCTCGCCTGCGCGAAGGCGTCGGCGAAGCGATCGTAGATGCCGTCCTGCACATGGAAGCGCGTCGGCGCGATGCACACCTGGCCGGCGTTGCGGAACTTGTGCGCGACCAGCAGCGCGACCGTCTTGTCCAGATCGCAATCGTCGAAGACCATGACGGGGCCGTGGCCGCCCAATTCCATCGTCGTCACCATCATCGTCTCCGCCGCCAGCTTTGCCAGATGCTTGCCGACCGGCACCGACCCGGTGAAGCTGAGCTTGCGGGTGATCGGCGAGGCGAGCAGCCGGCGCGAGACCATGTCGGGGACGCCGAACACGCATTGCGCGACATCGCCGGGCAATCCCGCATCCTGGAAACAGCGCATCACCTCCACCGCGGAACCGGCCGTTTCCTCACTGGGCTTGATGATGATCGAACAGCCGGCCGCCAGCGCGGGCGCCAGCTTGCGCACCACGTTCATGATCGGGAAGTTCCAGGCGCAGAAAGCGGCGACCGGCCCGACCGGCTGGTGCAGGACCAGGCTGCGCGCGCCGGACGGGCGCGGCAGCACGCGGCCATAGACGCGCATCCCTTCGGCTGCATGAAATTCGAGCAATGCCGCCGCATAGGCCACTTCGCCCTTGGCCTCTGCCTGGATCTTGCCTTGTTCCAGCGTCGCGATGCGCGCCAGATGTTCGGCGCGTTCGCGCAGCAATGCGGCCGTTTTCATCAGGATCGCGGCGCGTGCCTCGGGCGCGGTGGCGCGCCAGACCTTGAAGCCGCGATCGGCGGCGTCGAGCGCGCGGTCCAGATCGGCTTCGCTCGCCAGCGGCAGCTTGGCCTGGCCCTGGCCGGTGGCGGGGTTCAGCACGTCCTGCGTGTCGCGGCCCTCGGCCCCCAGCCATTCGCCGGCGATATACAGCCCCAGGCGTGCGTCGTAATCGGTCATGTCGCGTTCCTCATCCTGCACCGCCGCAGCGGCATCCGATGGCGCTCTATACGCGCGTCGACGCGGAACGAGCCCAAAAAGCGACGGGTAGGAGCCAATCGCGGGTTCGCGTGACGATCGGCCGCGCCGTCGATGCGGTGGAGGATGCGGTTTCGGGGTAGAGCGACCGGACGCATACACCGGGCTGGCGGGACGGCGGCGGGGTAGCTATCTTGTGCGTCATATGCCGTTCCCGTTCCGCGCCTTCGGCGCTTCGCTCTTCCTTTCCTTCCTTGCTGCCGGCCCGATCGCGGGGCAGCAGCAGGCCGCGCGTGCGGTTGCGGCGGAGGCGCCGATCGCCGGGCTGCCGGGCGTCGACCAGTCGCCGTGGCTGTATAGCGACAGTGACCTTGTACAGGACAGGGATTGGAAGTTCGGGCGCCTGGCCAATGGCTTGCGTTATGCCGTGCGGCGCAACGGCGTGCCGCCCGGCCAGGTGGCGGTGCGCGTGCGGATCGATGCAGGGTCGCTGAACGAAAACGACAGCGAGCGCGGTTTTGCGCATTTCATCGAACATCTGTCGTTCCGCGGATCGTTGTACGTGCCGGACAGCCAGGCAAAGCGCATCTGGCAGCGGTTCGGCGCGACGTTCGGCTCCGATTCGAACGCGCAGACGACGCCGACCTCCACGACCTACAAGCTCGACCTGCCGTCCGCGACCGAAGCCGGGCTGGACGAGAGCATGAAGATCCTGGCGGGCATGATGGACCAGCCGACGATCACCGACACGACGATCGGCGCGGAGCGGCCGGTGGTGCTGGCCGAACAGCGCGAGCAGCCGGGGCCGCAGGTGCGCTTCGGCGATGCCCTGCGTGCCACGTTCTTTGCGGGCCAGCCGCTAGCGGAACGATCGCCGATCGGCACGGTCAAGACCCTGGAGGCAGCGACATCGGCCAGCGTGCGCGCGTTCCACGATCGCTGGTATCGGCCCGAGCGCGCCGTCATCATCGTCGCCGGCGACATGGACCCGGCGGTCTTCGCGCGGCTGATCGTCAAGAATTTCGGCAGCTGGAAAGGCGTCGGCGCCAATCCCGCCGATCCCGATTTCGGCAAGCCCGATCCGTCGCAGCCTGTGTCCGCCATTTCCGTCGAGCCCGGCCTGCCGACGATGGCGGCGATGGCGGTGCTGCGCCCGTGGAAATACAATTCCGACACCGTGCTGTTCAACCAGAAGCGCATGGTCGACGTGCTCGCCACCCGGCTCATCAGCCGGCGGTTGGAGCAGCGCGCGCGCGCGGGCGGCAGTTTCCTGCAGGCGTCGGTGTCGCTGGACGACGTGTCGCGATCGGCCAACGTCACCAGCGTCAACATCGTGCCGGTCGGCGACGATTGGCAGCCGGCGCTGCGCGACGTGCGCGCGGTGATCGCCGATGCGATGGCGGTGGCGCCGACGCAGGGCGAGATCGACCGCGAATATGCGGATTACGACACCATCCTGCGCACCAGCGTGGAGACCGCGCGAGTCGAGGCCGGCGCGAAGCAGGCCGACGACATGGGCGAGGCGCTGGACATCCGCGAGACCACCACGACGCCGCAAGTGTCTTACGACATCCTGAAGGATGCGCGCGCCAAGGGCATGTTCACGCCCGCGGCGCTGCTGGCATCGACGCGGCGCATCTTCGAAGGCGATGCGACGCGTGCGCTGCTGAACCTGCACGCGCCCGATCCGACCGCGGCGAGCAAGCTGGCCGTCGCACTGAAGGCCGACGTCACGGGGCTGGCCGGCAAGCGCCGCGCGCAGAATGCGGTGACGTTCGCGCAACTGCCCAAGCTGGGCACGCCGGGCACGGTGACGCGCCAGACCACGATCCCCGATTTCGACATGCAGCGGGTGGAATTCGCCAATGGCGTGCGCGCGCTGATCTTTCCGAACAGTTCGGAAACCGGGCGCGTGTATGTGCGCGTGCGCTTCGGCGGCGGGTATAACGCGCTGCCTGCCAACCGGCCGAGCCCGGCATGGGCCGGGTCGCTGGCGTTGACCGAAGGCGGCATCGGCACGCTGGACCAGGGCGACCTGGACCAATTGGTCGCGGGGCGGCGGATCGGGCTGGACTTCGGGATCACCGAGGACGCCTTTTCGCTGGGTGCGCTGACCTCTCCCGCCGACCTGAACGATCAGCTGAAGCTGATGGCGGCGCAGCTGATCGCGCCGAAATGGGATGCGGCGCCGATCGCGCGGGCGAAGGCGGTGGCGCTGGCCGGGTATGAGGGGTTCGCGCAGTCACCCGACGGCGTGCTGTCGCGCGACCTGGAGGGCCTGTTGCACGATGGCGACCCCCGCTGGGCGACGCCGCCGCGCGCGCAGATCGCGGCGACCACGCCAAAGGCGTTCCGCGCCTTGTGGCAGCCGCTGCTGGCGTCCGGGCCGATCGAAGTGTCGGTGTTCGGCAACGTCGATACGCCGACCGCGATCGATGCCATCGCCAAGACGTTCGGCGCGCTGAAACCGCGGGTGGCAGACACCCGCATCTCGCCTATCCGCTTTCCCGCGCACGTCACGGCGCCGGTGGTGCGCACCCATGTCGGCCCGGACAATCAGGCGGCGGCGGTGATCGCCTGGCCGACCGGCGGCGGTTCGGAAGGGATCGCGGAAAGCCGCCGGCTGGATATCGTCGCGCAGGTGTTCAACGACCGGTTGTTCGATCGGCTGCGCTCCGAAGCGGGCGCCAGCTATACGCCCAGCGTGTCGAGCGACTGGCCGGTGGGCTTGCGCAGCGGCGGCCGGATCGTCGCGGTCGGACAGGTCGAGCCGGCCAAGGTCGACCTGTTCTTTCGTCTGGCGCGCGAGATCGCCGCCGATCTGGCCGTGAACCCGATCGGCGACGACGAGCTGAAGCGCACGATGCTGCCCTATACCCAGGCGATCATCCGCGCCTCCAGCGGCAACCAATTCTGGTTGCGCGAACTGGGCGGCGGGACGTTCGACCAACGCCGCATCGACGCCACGCTGGCGCTTGCCAACGACATCCGCACCATCACGCCCGCGCAGTTGCAGGCGGTGGCGGCGAAATACCTGCGGCCCGACAAGGATTGGACGTTGAAGGTGGTGCCGGCCGCGCGGCGGGGGAAATAGGTTTCTCGACTACGCTCGAAACGAACGGGGGCGTTTGAAAACTCGCGGAAGAGCGAGTTTCGCAGGCGGTTCCAGCCCGCTCCCCCGCCCGACCACCCATCAGGATACCGTCTGGGTGGTCGGGCGGGGGAGCGGGCTGGAACCGCAACACGCGCGACAGCGCGTGCAAAAAGAGGCGCCTTAGCGCAGCCCGAACGTGTCGAAGATCGCGGTGGGGGGTACGCGGCCGGCCAGGACGTCGGCGACGGTGTGCAGCAGGGGGGTGTGGATGCCCGACAGATGCGCCTCGATCGCCGCGACCGCGCGCACGCCTTCGGCCAGGAAATCGGAGCGACCGGTGTCGAGCGGGATGCCCTTGCCGATCATCAGGCCCAGGGTGCGGTTGCGGCTGGTGTCGCACAGGCCGGTCAGCAGCGTGTCGCCGATGCCCGCGAAGCTGGTCACGACGCCTTCGCCATAGCCCAGCGCGCACAGGATGGTGCGCAATTCACGGACCACCAGCGTCGCGGCCATATAGACCGTGTTCTCCGACGGGCCGGTCGAGCCGACGAGGCCCAGCGCGATCGCATAGACGTTCTTCAGCGCGCTCGCGACGTCGACCGCATCGGCGGACGTCGCGCGATCGAAGACGATGGGGGCACGATCGAACAGCGCGATGGTGGCGTCGACCGCGTCCGCATCGTCCGACCCGCACGTCAGCCCCGACCATTCGCCCAGGAACAGCGGCCGTGCGAACGTCGGTCCCTTCAGCGCGACGTAGCGACGCTGCGGCGCGACGTGGCGGAACAACGCAGCGAAGGTGAAATGCGCGGGGTGCAGCCCCTTGACCAGGTTGACGATCGTCGCGTCGGCGCGGGCGTGCGCCGCGATCTGCGCCGCGAAATCGTCCATGAGGCGCGCGGGATAGGCCAGGAACAGCGCATCGGCATCCGCCACCGCAGCGAAATGCGTCGTCGTCGACATGCCATCGGGCAGATGCACGCCGGGGAAATAGCGCGCATTCTGGCCGGTGGCGCGGATCGCCGCATCCTGTT
>DASTLZ010000146.1:0-8125 GCA_035714425.1 Sphingomonas sp. | reverse complement strand
CCACTGCGACATCATCCGCGGTCTGGTCGCGCATTATCTGGGGTTGAGCGCGGACCGGCTGTTCCGGTTCGACGTCGATCCCGGCTCCGTAACCACATTGTCGTTGCATCCCGGCGGCGGGCGCGTCGTGGCGCTGAACGAGCGGTTGTCATGACCCTGGAGAAGACGCTCGCCGATCGGGTCGCCGAATTGGCGCCGTGGTTCCACAACATCGATCTGGGCGGCGTTCGCACCGCGCCGGAGCATTTTCTGGGCGACTACCCCAATTTCAAGTTCGCGCGCTTCGCGCATGCCTTGCCCGCCGACCTGACCGGCAAGAGCGTACTGGATATCGGCTGCAACGCTGGATTCTACGCGGTCGAGATGAAGCGGCGGGGGGCGGCGCGGGTGCTCGGGATCGACAGCGACGATCGCTATCTGGCGCAAGCGCGGCTGGCGACGGAGGCGCTGGGCTTCGGCGATGTCGAACTGCGCAATCTGTCGGTGTATGACGTGGCGAAGCTGGGCGAGCGCTTCGATTTCGTGATCTTCATGGGGGTGTTGTACCATTTGCGCCACCCGCTGCTGGCGCTCGATCTGATCCGCGAGCATGTCGCCGGCGACATGCTGCTGTTCCAGACGATGCAGCAGGGATCGAGCACGATCGCCGACGTGCCCGCCGATCACCCGTTCCACACGCCGGGCACCTACGATCCGCCTGCCTATTTCGACGACCCCGGCTATCCCAAGATGCATTTCATCGAGCGTGAATTCGCCCACGACTGGACGAACTGGTGGGCGCCGAACCGCGCGTGCAGCGCCGCGATGCTGCGTGCCGCCGGTTTCGCCATCGAAAGCAACCCGGAGGAGGACGTGTTCCTCTGCCGCACCGCGCCCGTGCCCTATGCCGACATGGGCGCAGCGGCGGTGTACCCCGCGAAAGGAGCCACCGCATGATCGAAGCGGCCATGATCTGGAACGAGCCCAACAACAAATCGCATTGGGACCCGGATCTCGATCCGGATTGGGCGATCTATAGCGACACGGTGATCCGCGCGGGTGCCGCGATCCACGCGATGAATCCGGCCGTCACCCGCGTGCTCGGCGGCATGTCGCCGATCGATGCGCATTGGCTGCGCCGGCTGGAGGCGCAAGGTGCGCTCGATGCGGTCGATGCGGTCGCGGTCCACGGCTTTCCGCTCGACTGGAACCTGTGGCCGATCCATGCCTGGCCCGACAAGGTCGCCGAGATCGAAGCGGTGACGGCCAAGCCGGTGTGGGTCACCGAGGTCGGCGTGGGATCGTTCGGTGCGGAGGAAGTGCAGGTCTTCGGCCTGAAGCGCACCGCCGAACTGTTGATCGGGCGGGTGCCGCGCATCTTCTGGTATTCGCTGTACGACCTGCCGATGGCCTGGGGTGCGGAGACGCGGCACCGCGAGGCCGAGGGGTCGAGCTATTACCGCCATTTCTACATGGGCCTGATCCGCGAGGACGGTACGCCGAAGCCCGCGCTCGATGACTATGCCAAGGTCGCGGGCGACATGGGCCTGATGCAGTGGTTCCATTTCGAGGACCCGCGGCTGGACGACGCCGTCGCCTGGATGAAGCGGCTGGGCACCAAGCGGCTGCGCACCGGATTGAGCTGGGCGGACAGCTTTCGCCCCAACGCGATCGACTGGTTCGATCGGCAGATGGAAGCGCTGGCGGATTTCGAGGTGACGGTGACGTTCTGCTTCACGCCGGAACATCTGGGCGTGGCGCCGCATCACACCAGCTGCGCGCGCGAGCCGCAGGCCTTCGCGGATTTCTGCGCGTGGATGGTCGATCGCTATGCGCCGGCCGCCCCGCTGCGCACCGCGGCGGTGGCGTGATCCGTCATGCCGGCGCGCTGGCGTCGAGCGCGTCGAGCACGACCTGCGGTTCGACGTCGCGCTTGACCTGTTCGAAGGCCGGGTCGTCTACGGTGACGCCCAGATGCTGTGCCATCCGTTCGACCAGCGCGGCGATGCGGGTGAGTTCGTGTTCGGCCAGCAGATTGATGTGCAGGTCGAGATCGGCACGGCGATCGGCGTCGGCGGCCAGCCGGTTCTGGCTGATGAGGACGAAGGTCGACAGGAAGATCGCTTCCACCGATGCGGCCATCGCCAGCACGACGAACGTTTCGTCGAAATGGGGCAGCCCAGGCCACAGGTTCCAGGCGATCCAGCCGCCGTACAGCAGCAGATGGATGCCGACGAAACGCATCGACCCGACGAAGTCGGTGATCGTGCCAGCCACGCGTTCGCTCCGCGATGCGGCGGCACGTTCTTCGGCGCGGCGCTGCGTCATCGCGTCGATGTTCTGGCGCAATTTGCCGGCCAGATCGCGCAGGGGATCGTCGTTCATGGCCAACGAATGCTTTTCGCCTCAAGAGGTTGCACGACATTGACCGAGATGAATGCCGCGGTTCTGGCCGCGCCGGGGACGATCGCCATCGCGCATGTGCCGGTGCCCTCGCCGGGCGCGAACCAGGTTCGCTTGCGGATCGAGGGGTGCGGCGTGTGCGCGTCGAACCTGGAACCGTGGGCCGGGCTGGAATGGATGGCCTACCCCGGCGATCCCGGCGGACTGGGGCACGAAGGCTGGGGCGTCATCGATGCGATCGGCGACGGGGTGACCGACTGGACCGTCGGGGACCGCGTGGCGGCGCTCTCGTATCGCAGTTTCGCGCAATATGACATCGCACGAGCCGATGCGCTGGTGAAGCTGCCCGCCGCGCTCGACGGAAAGCCGTTTCCGGGCGAACCGCTGGGCTGCGCCATGAACATCTTTCGCCGTGCCGATATCGCAGCGGGACAGACGGTGGCGATCGTCGGCATCGGGTTCCTGGGCGCCGTGCTGACGAAGCTGGCCAGCGATGCCGGCGCGCGGGTGATCGCGATTTCGCGGCGCCAGTCGTCGCTGGATCTCGCGCGTGCCTGGGGCGCTGCGGAGACGATCGTGATGGACGATCATCACGCGATCATCGCCGCCGTCACGCGTATCGCCGGCGAGCGATTGTGCGAGAGGGTGATCGAATGCGTCGGCAAGCAATGGCCGCTCGATCTGGCGGGTGAACTGGTCGGCTTCGGCGGAAAATTGGTGGTCGCGGGCTATCATCAGGACGGGCCGCGTCAGGTGAGCATGCAGATGTGGAACTGGAAGGGGATCGACGTCGTCAACGCGCACGAACGCGATCCCGCGGTCTGCCTGCGCGGCTTGCAGGAGGCCGTGGACGCCGTCGCGTCGGGCCGGATCGATCCGAGCGCGCTGTACACGCATCATTATCCGCTCGACCGGCTGGGCGAAGCACTGGACGCGACGCGCGACAAGCCCGACGGCTTCGTCAAGGCGCTGGTGACGCCGTGACGCGCATTGGATTGCTGGGGGTCGGCTGGATCGGCCGCTCGCGCATGGCGGCGATGCTGGCGACCGGCGCGGTCGAGGCGGCGGCGATCGTCGAGCCTTCGGACGATATGGCGCGCGAGGCTCTGGCGCTTGCGCCCGGCGCGACGCGCTGCGCCACGCTGGACGACATGCTGGCGATGGAGCTGGACGGCATCGTCATCGCCACCCCCAGCGCGGGCCACGCCGCGCAATCGATCGCCGCGCTGAACGCGGGGGCTGCGGTGTTCTGCCAGAAGCCGCTGGGCCGCGACCGTGCAGAGGTCGCGGCCGTGGTGGCTGCCGCGCGATCCGCAGACCGGTTGCTGAGCGTCGACCTGTCCTATCGCCATACCGCCGGGATGCAGGCGATCGCGCCGCTGGTGCGCGATGGGGCATTGGGGCGGATTTATGCCGTCGATCTGGTCTTTCACAACGCGTACGGCCCCGACAAGCCGTGGTTCTATGATCGCGCGCAATCGGGCGGCGGGTGCGTGATGGACCTGGGCGTCCATCTGGTCGACCTGGCACTCTGGACGCTGGGGTTCCCGGACGTGGCAGGCCCGGTCACCTCTGCGTTGTTCGCCAAAGGGTTGCCTCTCGCCGGCGATACCGTGGAGGATTTCGGGGCGGTGGAGGATTTCGGCATCGCCAGCTTCCGGCTCGCCGACGGTCCGGTCGTGCGGCTGGCCTGTTCCTGGGGATTGCAGGCCGGATGCGAAGCCGAGATCGGCGCAGCCTTTTACGGCACGGACGGTGGCGCTTCGCTGCGCAACGTCGCGGGCTCGTTCTACGACTTCGTTGCGTTGCGCCATCACGGCACGCGGGCCGTTCCGCTGGCCTCGCCCCCCGACGATTGGGGCGGGCGCGCCGCGGCGGATTGGGCGGTGCGGCTGGCAGCCGGTGCGCGCTTCGACGCGCAAGCCGAGCAACTGACCCTGGTGGCGGGCATCCTCGACCGCATCTACCGCCGCGCCTGACGCGAGTCAGGCGATCGGCACGACAGCCACGGCCCGCAGGACAGGCACGGCCGGCAGGACAGGCACGGGGATGCCGACGTGCAGGGGGCAGGCCGCACGGCCCGCCCCCGATCGTTTACGCCGCGACCTTGGCCCGGCTCGCCTTCTTGCGCTCGTTCGCGTCCAGGAAGCGCTTGCGCAGGCGGATCGACTTGGGCGTCACTTCGACCATTTCGTCATCGTCGATATAGGCGATCGCCTGTTCCAGCGTCGCGCGCTTGGGCGGGGTCAGCCGGATGGCGTCGTCCTTGCCGCCGCTGGCGCGGAAGTTGGTCAGTTGCTTGGCTTTCATCGGATTGACTTCGAGGTCGTCCGTCTTGGCATTCTCGCCGACGATCATCCCTTCGTACAGCGCCTCGCCGGGCGCGACGAACAGGATGCCGCGCTCTTCCAGCGGCCCCAGCGCATAGGCATTCGCCTCGCCGCTGCCGTTGGAGATCAGTACGCCGTTCTTGCGGCCTTCGATCTGGCCCTTGTGGGGGCCGTATTTCTCGAACAGCCGGTTCATGATGCCGGTGCCGCGCGTGTCGGACAGGAATTCGCCGTGATAGCCGATCATCCCGCGCGACGGTGCCGAGAAGGTGATACGGGTCTTGCCGCCGCCGGATGGACGCATATCGGTCATCTCGGCCTTGCGGATGTTCATCTTCTCGACGACCGTGCCCGAATATTCCTCGTCCACGTCGATGATGACGATTTCATACGGCTCGGTCTTCTTGCCGTTCTCGTCCTCGCCGAACAGCACGCGCGGACGGCTGATGCCCAGTTCGAAGCCTTCGCGGCGCATCGTCTCGATCAGCACGCCCAGCTGCAATTCGCCGCGGCCGGCCACTTCGTAACTGTCGCGATCGGCGGCTTCGGTCACCTTGATGGCGACGTTGCTTTCGGCTTCGCGGAACAGGCGGTCGCGGATCATCCGGCTGGTCACCTTGGTGCCCTCGCGCCCCGCCATCGGCGAGTCGTTGACGGCGAAGCGCATCGACAGCGTGGGCGGATCGATCGCCTGCGCGTGCAGCGGCTCGGTGACGCTGGGGTCGGCGATGGTGTTGGCGACGGTGGCCACGGTCAGGCCGGCCAGGCTGATGATGTCGCCGGCGTTCGCTTCGTCGACGGGGACGCGCTCCAGCCCGCGGAACGACATGATCTTGGACGCACGGCCCGTCTCGACGACGTTGCCGTCGTTGTCGAGCGCGTGGATCGGCATGTTCGTCTTGACCGAGCCCGAAAACACCAGGCCGGTCAGGATGCGGCCGAGGAAATTGTCGCGGTCGAGCAGCGTGACCAGGAACTTGAACGGCCCGTCCGGGTCGGCGGAGGGGGCGGGGACGTGATCGACGATGGTCTGGAACATCGGCGTCAGCGTGCCTTCTCGCGCGTCCATGTCCGTGCTGGCATAACCGTTGCGACCGGAAGCATACAGGACGGGGAAGTCGAGCTGTTCGTCGCTGGCTTCCAGGCTGACGAACAGGTCGAACACTTCGTCCAGCACTTCCTGGATACGCGCGTCGGACCGGTCGACCTTGTTGACCACCACGATCGGGCGCAGGCCCAGCGCCAGCGCCTTGCCGGTCACGAACTTGGTCTGCGGCATCGCCCCTTCGGCCGAATCCACCAGCAGGATGACCCCGTCGACCATCGACAGGATCCGCTCCACTTCGCCGCCGAAATCGGCGTGACCGGGCGTGTCGACGATGTTGATGCGCGTGCCTTCCCACTCGACGCTGGTGCACTTGGCCAGGATCGTGATGCCACGCTCCTTTTCCAGGTCGTTGGAATCCATCGCGCGTTCTTCGACGCGCTGGTTGTCGCGGAACGTCCCCGACTGGCGGAACAGCTGGTCGACCAGCGTGGTCTTGCCGTGATCGACGTGCGCGATGATGGCCACATTGCGGAGGCTCATGGGAATGCTTTCGATAATGCGAGAAAAGGATTGCACGCGCCCTTAGCGCAAATGCTGCGCCGCGGGAAGTGGGGGCGGGATCATGCCACCTGCCGCTGTACCGTTGCCGCAATTCGCCGGCGATGCTTTCATTCCGTCCTATGTCCGTTCACGTCGCGTGCTCCGTGGAGAATGCGCGCTACGTCAATACCCTGGGCGGTTGGCTGATAATAGATCACGTAATTGCCGACGGTGAAGCTGCGCAGGCCTGTTGCCAGTTCGGGTCTCGATCGCCCGAGCGGCGGATTGTCCGCCAGAAGGCGCAACTTCGCATCGATACGGTCGATCAACGCATCTGCCGAAAGCTCGTCGTCACTCGCGACATAGCGCCAGAGCGCAATGGCATCGCTTAGCACCAGCGGCCGGCGGAAGATGTTTCCCATTCAGCCGCCCCGCGCGAGTCGCTTGACCTCGGCAACGTCCCACGATGCCGACACACCACTATCCAGTCCCCGCGAAATCGCCGTGCGCAGCCGATCGATGGCGGTGGCCGCCGCCTCTCTCGGCTCGCTCACGGGACGATCGGCACCAACGGGCTCCAACACGACGGCACCATCGTCACGTCGATAGATGCGCACTTCTTCGTCGAGAAAACGGAATTGCTTCGGGAGGCGCACAGCCTGGCTGCGGCCCGTCCAGAATATCTTTGCCCTGTCGGTCATGCTATGTCGGCCATGCTATATATCTCCGTGCGGCTTATGGTATATATCGTTGCGATCCGGGAACAAGCGATCTATTTCGCTAATACACTGAAGACGGCTGGAGCAGTACATGGCAACGACCACCGAGACGCTGACGACCGAGCCCGCGCTGGTGTTGACCCCGCCCGATCCGGTGCCCGTCGTCACCGCGGAAAAAGCCATCGGGCTGGTGCCTGTCGACGCCGGCACGCGCACGAAGCTGGAGGAGCGGGTCGAGGGCTTCGTCACCGATCTGGTGGCGCAGGACGTGAACAGCCCGGAATTCGGCAAGCGCGTCGATGCGATCACCGCGATGGGCGGCAAGGAAATCCGCGAAGCCGCCGGCCAATCCAACCGGTTCCTCGATCGCCCGGTGCGCGCGATGGACAAGGATACGGGCGTCGGCGCCGATCTGGCCCAGCTGCGCCGGATCATCGAGGATCTCGATCCTGGCAAGAAAGGCGCGCTGTCGGGGCCCAAGAAGCTGTTCGGGGTCATCCCGTTCGGATCGAAGATGCGCGACTATTTCGACGGCTATAAATCCTCGCAGACCCACATCAGCGCGATCCTGAAAAGCCTGGCGTCCGGCAAGGACGAGTTGCTGATGGACAATGCCGCGATCGATACGGAACGGACGAACCTGTGGGCGTCGATGGGCCGGCTGGAACAGATGATCCATCTGTCCAAGCTGATGGACGCCAAGCTGGAGGAAACCGCCGCCGATCTGGACCACACCGATCCGGCCAAGGCCAAGGCGATCCGCGAGACGGCGTTGTTCTACACGCGCCAGCGCACGCAGGATCTGATGACGCAGATGGCGGTGACGGTGCAGGGGTATCTGGCGCTCGATCTGGTCAAGAAGAACAACGTCGAACTGGTCAAGGGTGTCGACCGCGCTTCAACAACCACGGTGTCCGCGTTGCGCACCGCGGTCACCGTGGCGCAGGCGCTGACCAACCAGAAACTGGTGCTCGAACAGATCACGCAGCTGAATACGACGACCGCAAACATCATCGATTCCACCGGCAAGCTGCTGAAGGACAACAGTGCGCGCATCCACGAACAGGCATCGTCCGCGACGATCCCGATCGAGGTGCTGCAACGCG
>DASTLZ010000145.1:0-5504 GCA_035714425.1 Sphingomonas sp. | reverse complement strand
GACAGGATGGCCAGGCCCGGCGCGCCGTGCGCCCGGCGCTGCGCGAGGCCGTGGGCGAGCCAGCCGATGACGCTGGCCGGCCGCGATGGCGTCGCCAGATCGGCGCGGATCGCGGGGTGATCGGCGTCGAGCGTGCCGTCTTGGGCGAGGCAATAGCCTTTTTCCGTCACCGTGGTGGTGACGAGCCGCGTCGTCGGCGCCGCCAGCCGCCGCGCGATCAGCGCGCCGTCGGCGCGGGTCGGCAATTCGACGACCGAGCCGATGACCCGCAGCTGCGTTTCCTCACCCAGCAGAGCCAGCGTGTAGAGCCCGTCCTGCGGGCGCAGGGCTTCCGCCACGCCAGTGGAATTGAGCGCGACCGCACTGATTGCCCAGCGTGGATCGTCGGCGAGCAGCGCGTCGGCATAAGCTGCCTGATGCGCGCGAAAGAACGCGCCCGGGCCGAAGTGGATGATGCCGGGCGTGAGATCGCGGGCGTAGGTGGGGCGAGCGAACGCGGGCGCCAGCGTGGCCAAGGCGGACTGGCCGAGCGCCGTCACAGCGTCACTCCGCGTTTCCAGATGGCGATCTCCTTTTCCTCGTTCACTTCGTTGCGCGCCGGTTCGCCCGACGCGATGGCGCAGACGCGATCGAGCAGCGCCTCCGTTGTCACGTCGAGCCCCTCGTCGAGCACCTGGCCGGCGTCGAAATCGATCCAGCCGGGCTTGCGCGCGGCAAGGCCGTGGTTGCTGGCCAGCTTCATCGTCGGCACCGGACTGCCCAGCGGTGTGCCGCGCCCCGTGGAGAACAGGGTCAGGGTCGCGCCGGCCGCGGCCAATGCGGTGGTCGACACAGCGTCGTTGCCCGGCGCCTCCAGCACCGTCAGGCCGGGGCCGCGGACCCGTTCGCCGTATCGGATCACATCGGCGACCGGGCTGCGTCCGCCCTTCTGCACCGCGCCCAGCGATTTTTCCTCCAGGGTGGTGATGCCGCCGGCGACGTTGCCGGGGGAAGGGTTTTCCGACACCGATTCGCCGTGATCCAGGAAATAGCGTTTGAAGCCGTTGATGAGCGTGACCAGCGACGCGAACACCGCCTCGTCGCGCGCGCGTGCCATCAGCAAACGTTCCGCGCCGAACAATTCGGGCACTTCGGTCAGCAGTGCGGTGCCGCCGGCGGCGGTGACGGCATCGGCGGCACGGCCGATTAGCGGATTGGCGGTAAGGCCGCTGAACCCGTCCGACCCGCCGCATTTCAGCCCGAGGCGCAGTGCACCAAGGCTTACTGTCTCGCGCCGATCCCCGCTCGCGATTTCCGCCAGTTCGGCGATCGCGCGGCCGGCGTCGCCGACTTCGTCCGCGCTCGCCTGTGCGCTGACCGTGCGCAGTCGTTCGCGATGAGGTGCCGGAATGCGCTCGATCAGCGCGGCGAGCTGGTTCTCCTCACAGCCCAGGCCGATCAGCAGGACGCCGCCGGCATTGGGATGACAGGCGAGACTGGCGAGGATCTGCGCGGTATTGTCCAGATCATTGCCGAGCTGCGAGCAACCGAACGGGTGGAAAAAGGCGGAGACGCCCTTGATGCCGCCCGAACCCGGTGCGGCAAGGCGCTGGCCCGCCTGCACCGCCACGCGCTGCGCCGTTCGACCGACGCAGCCGACCGTCGGCAGCACCCAGATCTGGTTGCGCGTACCGACCGATCCGTCCGGGCGGACGTAGCCCGCAAAGTGGCGCGGCGTGGTGAGCGCGGCGGGAAAGGCGGGGATGGGGTCGTAGCGATAAGGTTCTTCGCCAGACAGCTTGGTCACCAGATTGTGGCTGTGGACGTGGTCGCCCGCGGCGATCGCGACAGTCGCACGGCCGATCGGCCAGCCGTAGCGGCGCACGTCCGCACCGTGCGCGATCGGCTCCAGCGCGATCTTGTGACCCAGGTCGATGGCATGGGCCGCTATGACGGTGCGACCGCCCGCCGTCACCGCCTCTCCCGCAGCGACGGGTCGCAGGGCGACCGCGACATTGTCGGCGGGGTCGATGCGTATCGCCGCAGGGACGGCGACGCCGGCGACGTCAAGGGTTGCGGTGATCGACATTGCCACTGACGTAGCATTTGTGCCATCGCTGGCACAAGAATGGAGTTTGCCATGCTGCTGTCCCTCGATCCCGACCGGCTTTTTCCCGCCGAGGCGCGCACCCGCGATATCGCGCGCACGCTTTATGCCGAGATCGCGGGCCTGCCGATCGTCAGCCCGCATGGCCATGTCGACCCGGGCTGGTTCGCCGAGAATGCGCATTGGACGGACGCGACGACCCTGCTGCTGGCGCCCGACCATTATCTGTACCGCATGCTGTACAGCCAGGGGATCGACCTGGACGCGCTGGCGGTGCCCGACCGCAATGGCGTGCCGGCGACCGATCCGCGCAGCGCGTGGCGGGTTTTCGCGGAGCAGTACCACCTGTTCCGCGGCACGCCTTCGCGGCTGTGGCTGGATCATGTGTTCGCCGAGGTGTTCGGCATCACCGTCGTGCTGGAAGGCGCGACGGCGGACCTGTATTACGATGCGATCGCGCAAAAGCTGGCGACCGAGGCGTTTCGCCCGCGCAGCCTGTTCGACCGCTTCCGCATCGATTTCCTGGCTACGACTGAAGGCGCGCACGACGATTTGGCGCATCATGCCGCGATCCGCGCGTCGGGATGGGGCGGTCGGGTGGTCAGCACCTATCGCCCCGACGGCGTGATCGATGTCGAGCATGAGCAATTCGCCGGCGCGATGCAGCGCTTTGCGGAACTGACCGGCGAGGATGTGTTCGGGTGGCGTGGCTATCTGGCGGCCCATGCCAAGCGGCGGGCGTTCTTTCGCAGCATGGGCGCGACCGCGACCGACCACGGCCACCCGACCGCGCAGACCGCCAATCTGTCTGCGGTGGAGGCGGAGGCGCTGTTCGCGCGGATCGTCGGCGGTAGCTGGACGGCGGCGGACGCGGAGCTGTTCCGCGCGCAGATGCTGACCGAGATGGCCAAGATGAGCCTGGCCGACGGGCTGGTCATGCAGATCCATCCGGGTGCGGCGCGCAACCACAATGCGCGGCTGTTCGCGTCGCACGGCCGCGACAAGGGCGCCGACATGCCGACGCGCACCGATTACGTCCACGCCCTGAAGCCGTTGCTCGACGTGGTGGGCAACGCGCGCGACCTGTCGATCATCCTCTTCACCCTGGACGAGAGCGTCTATGCCCGCGAGCTGGCGCCGCTGGCGGGCCATTATCCGTGCCTGAAACTCGGCCCCGCCTGGTGGTTTCATGATAGTCCGGAGGGGATGCGGCGGTTTCGCGAGACGACGACGGAGACGGCGGGGTTCTACAACACCGTCGGCTTCAACGACGATACGCGGGCGTTCCTGTCGATCCCGGCGCGGCATGACGTGGCGCGGCGGGTCGATTGCGGATTCCTGGCGCGGCTGGTCGCCGAAGGGCGGCTGGGCGATACCGAAGCGGCCGAGATGGCGCACGAGCTGACCAGCGGGCTGGTCCGGCGGGCGTATCGGATCGACTAGGCGCCGACCCGACGCAGTTCGAAGCCGTAGCGGCCGGAGCCGAGCGTAAGCCACGTGCCGCCGTCCCGAGACCGGGGCGCCATCGCGGTGGCGAGGCCCGCGACATCGGCGGCCAGGGCGGGAAGGCGCACGCTGGCCTGCGCACCGGCGGGGACCTCTACCTCGATCCGTGCGCCATCGCCGCTGCGCCGCCAAGTCGAGCGGATCGTGCCGAGTACGCTGTCGTATCCGACATCGACGCTGGACATGCCGGTCGGCATCTGCGGGGCGATGACGATCGGTGGCCCTTCGTCGCCGAAGGCCATCCGGATGCCGCCCAACGCGCCGTAGAACCAGCTTTCCACATGGCCAAGCATGAAATGGTTCTGCGAATTGCGCCGATCCGCGTCCCAGCTTTCGGTGAGCGCGGTCGCCCCTTGCGCGAGTTGATAGCCGTAGCTGGGCGCGTCGGTGCGGCGGAGCATGGCGTACAATACGTCGGGTCGCCGCGCGTCGGTCAGCGCGCGGACCACATAGTGGAAGCCGATATCGCCCGCCGTCACATGGTCGTTCCGCGCGCGGATGTCCGCGATCAGCAGGTCGAGCGCCGCCCCGCGCAACGCATCCGGCACGATCCCGAGGGCCAATGCCATCGCCTGCGCGGTCTGGCTGCCGCGATCGTAGCGGGCAGTGCGCGGGTCGAGCAGGCGGACGTTGATCGTGTCGCGAACGCGGGCGGCATCGGCGGTGCAGCGCTGTGCCGCTGCGGGATCGCCGAGCACCCGCGCCACCCTCGCCATCGTCGTCAACACCGCATACCAGGTGGCGGTGCCGGTCATTTTCTTGCTGGTCAGCTGCGCCACCCCGCCGCGCTTCGGCCCGATGTCGTACCAGTCGCCCAGGCCGTAATCGAGCAGGCCGTCCTTGGCCCGGGCGGCAAGATGTCGGGCATAGGCTTGCATGTGCGGCCAGCTGTCACGCAGGATCGCGGCGTCGCCGTGGAAGCGATAGGCGTCCCATGCCGCGAGCACGATCGCGCAGCCCCATTCGGGCGTGTCGCGGAATACCGTGCCCTTGCCCTCCTTCGTCTGGAATACGACGAATTCCGGCGTGATCGACGGCACCAGCCCACCGGGCTGCTGGCCGCTGCGCATGTCGGCCGCCATCTTCTCGTACAACGCGATCGCGTCGCGATTGTACATGATGGTGCCGGCATTGAGGTAGATCTGTTCGAGCCAGCCCAGCTTTTCGCGGTGCGGGCAATCGGTGACGACGCTTTGCAGGTTACTGCGCAACGCCTGGACGATCAGGCCGTGGGTCGCTTCCACCTGATGGTCCGAACAGCGGAAGCGGCCGATGGCGGGCGTGTCCAGATGCAGGAACTCGCCGACGAGCGAGGCGATGGCGCCCCGCGCCACGCCTTCGAACTGGAGGTAGCGGAAGCCTGTGAAGGTGAAGCGGGGACGGTACGTTTCGTCGGCCGCGCCGGCGCTGACATGAGTGAAGGCGACGCCGTTATAGCCGTCGCCGGTGCCCGTCATGCTGGTCTGGTCGATGGTTCCGTCGGCAAGCAGCAGCTCGGCTGGCTTCATCGTGACGGTCTGGCCCCGCCGCAGTCCGCGAAACCCCACCACGGGCCGTCCGGCGAAATTGCGCCCGAGATCGGCGACGATCACGCCCGGCCGGGGCTCGGAAAAGCGTGGTGCATCGTAACGGTCCATCACCGCAACTGCGGCGGTCCCGCATGCCTGCAACCGTCCGCCAGGTGCGGCGACGGGAGTGGCGGCGACGAAGCCGGCGGGTGCTCGATCCGCGCGATCCCATCCGGCGGGCAGCAGCCGCGCGTCGACATCCTCGCCGCCATAGATGCTGGAAAACACGATCGGGCCGCCCGCCGCCTGCCAGCTGGCATCGGAGACGATGGTGCGATCGCTGCCGTCGGCGAACACCAGCCGCAACTGCGCGATCAGCTTGGGCCGACCGAAAGACCCGGCGA
>DASTLZ010000144.1:0-3772 GCA_035714425.1 Sphingomonas sp. | reverse complement strand
CTGGGTAGTTGGCTTGGGCAGCCTTCCGCATTCCCGGCGCAGGACGGGGGTAGCCTTCCCCCGCCTCCCCGGCGGAGGCCGGGGCCCAGTCGGGCGGCAGAGTGGCGATGAAGCGCACCGTTTTACCATAGCGGCTTTCCCAGCTGGGCCCCGGCCTTCGCCGGGGAGGTGGCGACGTCGCGGCCGGATGACGGGGGGCGGGCGCTGGCCTTGTTCCGGGCGAACCGGTTTGCGGGGTTGCTGGTTGTTCCTGGCGTGTGGTGGTGGGGACGCCTTAAGCCTCGGACGCCGAAATACTATCCTGTGCGGGTGGAGCCGGCGTTTCCGTGTCGCCGTTCGGCCGGGAAAATCGGAGGCCGCCGCGCCCGGTCGCCTTCATCAATTTGGCCAGCACGTCCTCGACATCCCCCGGCCCATCTCGTTCGACGTCGCGCGCCAGATAGCGGTTGTTGGCGGCCATCATGGTCTGCGTCCAGCCCAAGGCTGCTCTGACGTCGGTGCTCATCTGATCGTAAAGGGCGTTGATGGCCATTGCCTGTCCGCGGCTGTCGAATCCCGACGGGCCAGTTTCAAAAGCCTCCAGACTGGTGGCCATACGCTGTCCCAGGCCGCCTGCGGCATAAATGGACAGATCCTTGGGGAATTCGCCTTTGCGGTCGAGCTGGATCTGCGCCAGTTCGTCGTCGGTAAACGACGAAAGGTCCATCCACTCTCCACCTTGAGAAGAATCAAAGGTGATGAACGTGCCGCGGTCGCGCGCTTCCTTGAAGAGCGTGTTGACCCGGCCCTTCAGCGACGTATCGATCGCTTCGGGAATCCCGATATCCGCTGAACCCTGTGTCTTTGCGAGGGCCGCTTTGGCTTCGTCCGATATCTCGATGATGTCTCGGCCCGACGCGATCGTCACTGCCGCTTTGGCCTTTGCGGCGGCCTTTTCGCCGCCAGTGGCCGCGTAGGCCGCGCTACCGGCGTACAATAGCTTCGCGGTGCCTGGGCCAAAGGTGGTGCCGCCGACGTTCACACGATGCCTCCCTTCACATGCCGACCTACCATCCCTCGCCGAGGTTAATATTTGTGCAGTGCGCGTCGCCGTTGCACCCGCACCCTTGCGCCCCTAGATCGCCAGCCATGCTGCATCCTGACCAAGCCCGCGATCGTGCCGTCGAAATCGTCGAGCGGGCGAAGGCGGCCGGGGTGGATGCGGCAGATGCGGTGTTTGCCGCGGATGCTTCGCTCGACGTGTCGGTGCGGCTGGGCGAGCTGGAGGATGTCGGGCGCTCCGAGAGTGCCGAGCTGGGCCTGCGGGTGTTCGTGGGTCAGCGCACGGCAAGCGTGTCGACGTCCGATCTGTCGAGCGACGCACTGGCCGCGCTGGTCGAACGCGCGGTGGCGATGGCGCGCGAGGCGCCGGAGGATCGCTGGGCCGGGCTGGCGCCGCGCGAGCGGCTGATGCATGGCGATCCGCCGCTGCTGGATATCGACGATCTGGCATCGGGCGACGGCGAGCCCAGCCCGGCGTCGCTGCGCGATGCGGCGCTGGCGGCGGAGGATGCGGCGCGCGCGGTGCCGGGCGTAACCAACAGCGAGGGCGGCGGTGCGAGTGCGTCGCGATCGATCTGGGGGTTGGCGACCAGCCACGGCTTCGCGGGTGCCTATGCCGCGACCGGATACGGCATTTCGGCAAGCGTGCTGGGTGGCGAGGGATCGGGGATGCAGCGCGATTATGCGCATCATTCGGCGCGGCGCCGCCGGCATCTGGATGCGCCGGACGCGATCGGGCGCGAGGCGGGCGAGCGCGCGGTCGCGCGGCTGAACCCCGGGCGCGTCGGCAGCGGCGCGATGCCGGTGGTGTTCGACAGGCGCGTGGGCGGATCGTTGATCGGCCATCTGATCGGCGCGATTTCCGGGCAGGCGATCACCCGCAAGACCAGCTTCCTGCTCGACGCGCTGGGCGAGGCGGTGTTCGCGCCCGGCGTGACCGTGCGCGACGATCCGCATCGCCCGCACGGCCTGCGCTCCCGCCCGTTCGACGGCGAGGGGCTGCCGGTATCGCCGACGGGAATCGTCGAGGACGGCGTGCTGTCGACGTGGCTGCTCGATTCCGCCTCCGCCCGGCAATTGGGGCTGGAGCCGACCGGCCATGCCGCGCGCGGCGTCGGCGGTGGGCCGGGCGTGTCGACCAGCAACGTCTATCTGGAAGCGGGCGCGGTGCCGGTCGAGACGCTGATCGGCGACATCGTGTCGGGCGTGTACGTCAACGAGCTGATCGGGCAGGGCGTGAACGGCGTCACCGGCGATTACAGCCGCGGCGCATCGGGCTTTCGCATCGAGAACGGGCGGATCACCGGGCCGATCGCCGAATTCACCATCGCCGGCAATCTGCGCGATATGTACCGGCAGCTGGTGCCGGCCAACGATCTGGTATTCCGCTACGGCGTGAACGTGCCGACCCTGCGGATCGACGGGATGACGGTCGCAAGTGGGTGATCGTCGTGGGTGATATCGGTGGCTGACGCGCGTGCCGCGCTGGCGGGGGCGGTCGCGGGGGTCGTGCGCGAAGCGGCGGCGATGGCGTTCGCGCGGTGGCGCACCGATTTCCATCGCTGGGAAAAATCGCCCGGCAACCCGGTGTCCGAGATCGACCTGGCGGTGGATGCGCTGCTGCGCGCGCGGCTGGCGGACCTGCTGCCCGACGCGGGCTGGCTTTCCGAAGAGACGGTGGATGCGCCGGAGCGGCTGGCGCGCGAGCGGGTATGGGTGGTCGATCCGATCGACGGCACGCGCGATTACATCCGCGGGCGGCCCGGCTGGTGCGTGTCGGTGGCGCTGGTCGAGGCGGGGCGGCCGGTGATCGGCGTGCTGGATGCGCCGGCGCGCGACGAGACGTGGGTGGCGACGCTGGGCGGCGGTGCGACGCGCAACGGCCGGGCGTTGGCGGTGGGGGCGCATCCGACGCTGGCCGGGGCGCGGGTGCCGACCGAGGCGCTGCCCAAGGCGGACCGCGATTTCGCGGCGGTGGCGCGGCCCAATTCGATCGCGCTGCGCGTGGCGATGGTGGCGGCCGACGAAGCCGATCTGGTCGCGACGCTGCGCTGGGGCAACGAATGGGACATCGCCGCCGCCGTCCTGATCGCAAGCGAGGCAGGCGCGACGGTGACCGATTCGCTGGGCCAGCCGCTGACCTTCAACCAACCCGATCCGCGCGCCTTCGGCGTGCTGGCGAGCGTGCCGGCGATCCACGCGGCGGCGGTGGAGCGGCTGGCGGAGCGCGCGGCACGGCTTTCGGGGGGCTAACCGCCGGCGGCTTCGCCGAGGTTCAGGTCGGCGCTGTCCTGGGGCAGGGGGGCATCGATGCGGAAGGTGACGCCGGTGGGGGCATAATCCAGGCTGGTGTCGCCGCGGAAATAGGATTGCAGGGTGCGCTGGATCATCCGCGAGCCGAAGCCTTCGCGCGTCGGGGGGGTGACGGGCGGGCCATCGTGTTCCTGCCAGGTCAGGCGGAAGCGGCCGTCGGCGCCGTTGGCTGGGGGGGCATAGCGCCAGACCAGCGACACCTTGCCGATGTCGTTCGACAGCGCGCCGTATTTGAAGGCGTTGGTCACCAGTTCGTGGAGCGCCAGGGTTAGCGCGAGGGCGAGTTGCGCGTCGAGCCGGACGGCGGGACCGTCTATGGTGATGCGATCGGCCATGCCGTCGACCGAAGTCAGCCCCGCCTTCACGACATCGTGGAAGGTCGCGGATTGCCATGCGGTGGCGGTCAGCACGTCGGTGG
>DASTLZ010000143.1:0-6292 GCA_035714425.1 Sphingomonas sp. | reverse complement strand
TTCGATCTCGGTCATCATGCTTCCTCTGGCCCCATCGGGGGCGTCAATCGTCCTGCCAGGTCACGCCGTCGCGCTCGGTCAGCGCGATCGCCGCCGACGGGCCCCAGGTGCCCGCCGCATAGCTCTTGGGCTTCGATCCGTTCGCGGCCCAACCCGCCCGGATCGCATCGGTCCAGGCCCATTGCGCTTCCACTTCGTCGCGGCGCACGAACAGGGTCTGGTCCCCTTCGATCAGGTCGAGCAGCAGTCGCTCATAAGCGATCCGCCGCCGCGATCCCGAAAATTCGGTGTCCATGCTCAGCTTCAACGGCACTTCGCGCAGGCGGATGCCGTCGCGGTCCAGCCCCGGCTCCTTGGCCATCACCAGCAGCTGGATATATTCCTCCGGCTGCAAGCGGATGACGAGCATGTTGGGCTGCAACAATCCGCCGCGCCCGCTGAACATCGAATGCGGCACGGGGCGAAACTGGATCGCGATCTCGGACCGGCGCGACGCCATGCGCTTGCCGGTGCGCAGGTAGAAGGGCACCCCTTGCCAGCGCCAGTTGTCGACGTGCGCCTTTACTGCGACGAACGTCTCGACATCGGAATCCTTGCCCAGTTCGTCGTCATAGCCCTTGACGATCGCACCCTTTACCGCGCCTTCGACATATTGGCCGATGACGGTTTCGTGGGGCACTTTTTCGGGCGCGATCTGGCGCAAGGCGCGGAACACCTTGGCCTTTTCGTCGCGGATCGATGTCTTGTCGTAATGCGCCGGCGGCTCCATCGCGATCAGCGCGAGCAATTGGAGCATGTGGTTGGTCACCATGTCGCGCAGCGCACCGGCGCCTTCGTAATAGCCCGCGCGATCCTCCAGCCCGACGTTCTCGGCGATCGTGATCTGCACGTTGTCGATCCCGCGCGCGTTCCAGATCGGCTCGAAGAACGAATTGCCGAAGCGCAGCGCCAGGATGTTCTGGACGGTTTCCTTGCCCAGATAATGGTCGATGCGGAAAATCCGCTCCTCCGGAAACACCGACGCCACCGTGTCGTTGATCTCGCGGCTCGACGCCAGGTCGTAGCCGAGCGGCTTTTCCAGCCCGATCCGCACCGTCGCGCCCGCCAGCCCGACCGATTCCAGCCCCTTGACCGCGGGTTCGAACAGCGACGGCGCGGTCGACAGGAAGATCGCAAGCCCGCCGCTGACGTCGCCGACTTTCTGGGCCAATGCGGCGAACGTCTTCTGGTCGGACAGGTCGGCAGTGCGATAGCTCAGCCGCTCCAGGAACGTGCCCACGGCTTCCTCGTCTTTCCTGTCTTCGGGCAGGAATTTGTCGAGCGCGGCCTTGGCGAAGATGCGGAAGCTGGCATCGTCGTTCTCGGACCGCGCGGATCCGATGATCGCCAGCCCCTCGGGCAGCAGCCCGTCGGCGTGCAGGCCGTAAAGCGAGGGCAACAGCATGCGCTGCGCCAGATCGCCGGTGGCACCGAACAGCAGCAATTTGGCCACGGGGTCACGCGCCATATCCTTGGCTCCGATCACAAGAGGAGGCCCGCGACGGGATCGAGGCCCGCCATCAGATTGAGGTTCTGGACCGCCGCACCGCCGGCACCCTTGCCCAGATTGTCGAGCGTCGCGACCAGCCGCGCCTGCGCACCATCCGCGCTGGCGAAGACGTACAGGTCCAGCCGATCGGTCGCCGCCGCGTCGCCGGCCATCAGCAATTCGTCCGGCGCGTCGTCATGGACGCGCACCACCGGCGAGGCATCGAACGTCGCGCGCAGCGTATCCAGCATCGCGGCGCGGCCGGGGCGGCCCGGCATCGCTGCCACGGGCAGGGGCACTTCGACGATCATCCCGCGAAACGCCCGCGCGACCATCGGCGCGAACACCGGCGCATGGGCCAGGCCGGCATGGCGCTGCATCTCCGGCAGATGCTTGTGCGCCAGGGTGAAGCCGTAATCGCGAAATGCCAGCGCCGGCGCCGCATCGAACCGCTCGATCAGGGCCTTGCCGCCGCCCGAATAGCCGGAGATCGCATTGACGCTCAGCGGCCAGTCGGCGGGGATCAGCCCGGCCCGGACCAGCGGCGCGACGAGCGCGAGGAAGCCGGTGGGATAGCATCCGGGATTGGACACCCGCGCCGCCTGCGCCACGTCGAAACCCAATTCGGCAAAGCCATAGGTCCATCCCGCCGCGACCCGGTGCGCGCTGGACGCATCGATCACGCGCGTGCGGGGATTGTCGATCAGCGCCACGGCTTCGCGCGCGGCATCGTCGGGCAGGCACAGGATGACGAAATCGGCATCGTTCAGCGCCTCGCGCCGCGCCGCCACATCCTTGCGCCGCGCCTCGTCCAGCGCGACCAGCGCGAAATCGCTGCGCCCGGACAGCCGCTCGCGGATTTCCAGGCCCGTCGTGCCGACCGCCCCGTCGATGAAGACGCTGGCGGTCATGCGCACGCCAATGCGGCGGCGGGGACGTAACCGACCAGGCACGGGCCGGGCGCGACGCCCCAGGCGAGCGTGCCCGAAAATTCCAGCACCTCGAACGCATCGCCTGCCACCAGCGTCGCCAGCGTCGCCGATGTCGGCTCACGCCCGCCACGCAAATCCGCATCCGATGTCATCCGGCAAAAGAACGGTGCTGCATAACGCGGCGCGAAAACCTGCGCGGCCAGCCGAATATCGGCAAGATCGGGCCGGACGGCGTGCCGGCTGGGGTCGAGCGTGACCGACCGGCCGGTCAGTGCAAAGCCGTCACGCGTGGGCGATCCGGACGGCCGGGGCGTCGCCGTCTGCGATGAAATGCCCGAATTCTTCAAGAAAGTCCGCCCCTTCATTGGTCCTGGCGACGAAGATGTTGCGCTTGTCGCTGTCGTCACGCTGGCGGCGCAGATAGCCGAGTGCCCCGAGCCTGTTCAAGGCACGCGTAACGACCGGCTTCGACACGTTCAAGGCGCGCGCCAATCCGCGCACCGTATGCGGCCCCGGCCGCAGATAGACGACCAGCAGCAGCGCCATCTGCCGGTTGGTCAGATCGGGCTCGCCCGAACGGACGTAATCGACCAATGCGGTCATCCATACGGACAGGGTCTGGACGTCGGCGGAAGCCACGATTGCGCAATCCATATGTTCGGCCGCGATGCCCCTCGGTCAACGCATCCGGCTCGTTTCGCGGTCATAACGCTGCGTAGGCGCCATCGTTTCCGAAACTATTTGCGCGATCCGCGTGCGATCACCCCCCGATCGGCCGGCGCCGTCCGATCCGGATGCGCGCCGATGCCGTTCGCGGGCGCGGTTGATCGCGGCGGGTGGCTGGCCTATGTGCGCGCCTTCATTCCCCGCCTTCGCGCCTGGTCCGGATACCCATTCCTTCATGTTTCCCTTTCTCCTCGTAATCCACGCCATCATCGCCGCTGCGCTGGTCGCGGTGATCCTGATGCAGAAATCCGAAGGCGGCGGGCTGGGCATGGGCGGCAGCCCGTCGGGGCTTATGTCGGCGCGCGGCGCGGCCGATTTCCTGACGCGGGCCACGGCCGTGCTCGCGACGATCTTCGTGCTGTTCTCAATCGTATTGGCCTTCTACGCCGCCTCGCGCGGCGGCCCGGCGCCGCTCGACACGTCGCTCGCGCGTCCCCCGGTGACGCAGGGTCCGCCGGTCACCACCGCACCCGCACCCGCACCCGTGGCACCTGCGCCCGCACCGGCCGGCAATGGCGCGGTGCCGCTCGCGCGCTGATCGCCGTCGTTCGTCGCTTTGCTCGGCGCCATCATGGGCCTCACCTTCGGCTCGTCGCACCGCTGATCCGCGGGCGCTTGTCGTTCGCCCCCTTTAGACGCTAGGCATCTTGTCTCATGGCGCGGTACATATTCATCACCGGCGGCGTGGTCTCGTCGCTCGGCAAGGGCCTCATGGCCGCTTCCCTCGCCGCGCTGCTTCAGGCGCGCGGCTATCGGGTACGGATCAGGAAGTTCGACCCCTATCTGAACGTCGATCCGGGCACGATGAGCCCGTATCAGCACGGCGAAGTCTACGTCACCGATGACGGCGCAGAAACCGACCTCGATCTCGGCCATTACGAACGCTTTACCGGCGTTCCTTCACGCCAGTCGGACAATGTGACGTCGGGCCGCATCTATCAGCAGATCATCCAGCGCGAGCGCCGCGGCGATTATCTGGGTGCGACGGTGCAAGTGATCCCGCACGTCACCGATGCGATCAAGACGTTCGCACAGGCCGACACTGAGGATCTGGATTTCGTCCTGTGCGAAATCGGCGGCACCGTCGGCGATATCGAATCGCTGCCCTTCATCGAGGCGATTCGCCAGCTGAAGAACGAAGTGGGTCGCGGCAACGCGATCTCCATTCACGTCACGCTGGTTCCCTATATCGCCGCGGCGGGGGAGCTGAAGACGAAGCCGACACAGCATTCGGTACGCGAACTCGCCGCGTTGGGCGTCCAGCCCGACGTGCTGGTCTGTCGCTGCGAACATCCGCTGCCGCCGTCCGAACGTGCCAAGATCGCCTTGTTCTGCAACGTCCCCGCCGCCGCCGTCATCCCTGCGCTGGATGCGAAGAGCATCTATGCCGTGCCCCTGCAATATCACGGCGAGGGCCTCGATTCCGAAGTACTCCGCGCGTTCGGGATAGAACCCGGCGCCGCGCCCGATCTGTCGCGCTGGAGCAGGATCGTCGATCGCCTCACCAACCCCGAAGGCGAAGTGACGATCGGCGTCGTCGGCAAATATGTCGGGCTGCAGGACGCATACAAATCGCTGAACGAGGCGCTGGTCCACGGCGGCATCGCGAACAAGGTGCGCGTCAACATCCGCTGGATCGACGCCGAACTGTTCGAAGGCGACGATCAGGCCGAAATCGCCGCGCACCTCGAACCCTGCCACGCCATCCTGGTGCCGGGCGCGTTCGGCGAACGTGGGGCGCAAGGCAAGATCGCCAGCGTCCGCTTCGCGCGCGAACGGCGCGTGCCGTATTTCGGCATCTGTTTCGGCATGCAGATGGCCTGCGTCGAGGGCGCTCGCGATCTGGCGGGCATCGCCGGCGCGTCCTCCACCGAATTCGGCCCGACGTCCGAACCGGTGGTCGGCCTCATTACCGAATGGATGGGCAAGGACGGGCTGGAACAGCGCGCCGCCGAAGGTGACATGGGCGGCACGATGCGGCTGGGCGCCTATGATGCGAAGCTGACCGGCAACAGCGTCGTCGCATCCATCTATGGCGGCACCGAAATCTCGGAACGCCACCGCCACCGCTACGAAGTCAACACCGGCTACCGCGAGACGCTCGAAGCCGGCGGGCTGGTGTTCAGCGGCATGTCGCCCGACGGCACCTTGCCCGAAATCGTCGAGCGGCCGGATCACCCCTGGTTCGTCGGCGTGCAATTCCACCCTGAATTGAAGAGCAAGCCCTTCGATCCGCACCCCCTCTTCGCCAGCTTCGTCGAAGCGGCGGTGAAGCAGAGCCGGCTGGTCTGATCCACGGTCCGCTACAGGATAGATGACAGGTTACCTTTATCACCTCGACCTGCCAGAGGCCGTGTTCCCCGAGCGCCGCTGTCGGGTATGATCGAACTACCGGATGCGTTGGCCGCATTCCCATGTTGCCGGTGGTCGGGGCCGATACGCACGCCGACCCACGGTTCCTGACCAACCCGCTGGTGACCGGCGATCCCAGTCTGCACAGTTATGTGGGTGTGCCGCTGTGCTCGCCCGGCGCGGCTTCGCCGATCTTGCGGCATGTGTTCATGCTCGCCGATGGCACGGTCCTGCCGGTCACCGCCAGCTTCGGCGTCGCGAGGCTGGACGATGTGATCGGCGGTGCCGCAGCGTGGATCGCCGCGGCCGATGGCCGCTCTATGTCGCCAAGCGCGCGGGGCGGAACCGGTGCTGCGGCGCTGAACGCAGCGATGAACGCACGAATATGCTGGCCGCGTTTCGACAGCTGACGTGGCGTAGAGTCGCCGCCACGCAGGAGCCGCGCGCGGTTGCATGGAAGAAAAGCGCCCGGACCTTTCGGTCCGGGCGCTCTCAAGCACCTTTCGGGGAGTCGGCGAAAGGCGCCGAGCTGGTCGATCAGGCGGCCTGCGCGGCGTCGGCCTCTGGGGCTTCGACGGCGGCGAGCGGCGCGCCCGTCTTGATCGCGATCGTCTTGGGCTTCATCGCCTCGGGGACTTCGCGCACCAGATCGATCACCAGCAGGCCGTCGTTCAGCCGCGCGTCCTCAACGAACACGAAGTCGGCGAGTTCGAAGCGGCGCTCGAAGCCACGGTTGGCGATCCCCAGATGCAGG
>DASTLZ010000142.1:0-2635 GCA_035714425.1 Sphingomonas sp. | reverse complement strand
TAGTCGCGATCATAATTGAAGGTGTGGCCGATCGAGACCGCCAGCAGCGCAACGAAGCTCAGGGCCGCCAGCCACCAGATGTACCACACCATCGCAAAGCCGAGGACCAGCGCCAGCGCCGACAGGATCACGCCTGCGCCGGTGTTGCGCGGCATGTGGATGGGCTTGTACCCGCCCTCCGGCCGCTGATGATTACGCGATTTCATGTCGTACCAGGCGTCGAGGTCGTGAACGACGGGCGTGAACGCGAAATTGTACGCAGGCGGCGGCGAGGTGGTCGACCATTCCAGCGTGCGCCCGTCCCACGGATCGCCGGTCGTGTCGCGCAGCTCCTCGCGCTGCCAGATGCTGACCGCGATGCCGATCACGAAGCTCACGATTCCGAACAGGATGATGACCGCGCCGATCGCGGCAATGACGAACCAGATCTGCAGGCTGGTGTCGTCGAACTGGCGCGTGCGGCGCGTCGTGCCCATCAGCCCGACGATGTAGATCGGCGTCCAGGCGACCCAATAGCCGATCACCCAGCCCCAGAAGTGGCACTTGCCCCAGAACTTGTTCAGTTTGAAGCCGAACGCCTTGGGCCACCAATATTCGATGCCCGCGAACAGCCCGAAGACGACGCCGCCGATGATCACGTTATGGAAATGGGCGACGAGGAACAGCGAGTTGTGCAGCACGAAGTCCGCAGGCGGCACCGCGAGCAGCACGCCCGTCATCCCCCCGACCACGAAGGTCAGCATGAACGCGACCACCCACATCATCGGCAGCTCGAAACGGATCTGCCCGCGGTACATCGTGAACAGCCAGTTGAAGATCTTCGCGCCGGTCGGGATCGCGATCACCATCGTCGCGATCCCGAAAAAGCTGTTCACGCTCGCCCCCGACCCCATCGTGAAGAAATGGTGGAGCCAGACCAGATAGGACAGGATGGTGATGACCACTGTCGCGTAGACCATCGACGAATAGCCGAACAGCCGCTTGCCGGTGAAGGTCGACGTCACTTCCGAATAGATGCCGAAGACGGGCAGAACCAGGACGTAGACCTCCGGGTGACCCCAGATCCACACCAGATTCCAGTACATCATCGGGTTGCCGCCGAGATCGTTGGTGAAGAAGTTGGTGCCGACGTAGCGGTCGAGCATCAGCAAGGCGAACGCGCCGGTGAGGACCGGGAAAATCGCGATCGCCAGCACGTTGGAGCACAGCGCGGTCCAGCAGAACACCGGCATCTTCATCATCGTCATGCCCGGCGCACGCATTTTGATGATCGTGGTCACCATGTTGATCGCGGACAGCGTCGTACCGACGCCCGCTATCTGCAGCGCCCAGAGGTAATAGTCCGGGCCGGTATCGGGCGAGTTCTGCAGATTGGCGACGGGCACATAGTTGAGCCAGCCCGCCCGGCTGAACTCGCCGACGAACAGCGACACCATGACGAGCAGCGCACCGGCGACGGTCAGCCAGAAGCTCAGGTTGTTCAGGAACGGGAACGCCACGTCCCGCGCGCCGATCTGCAACGGCATGACGTAGTTGATGATGCCGACGACCAGCGGGATCGCGACAAAGAAGATCATGATCGTCCCGTGCGCGGTGAAGACCTGATCGTAATGGTGGGCGTTCAGATATCCCTCGTTCGCGCCGAACGCCATCGCCTGCTGCGCGCGCATCATCAGCGCGTCGGCGAAGCCGCGCAGCAGCATGATCACGCCCAGGATGATGTACATGATCCCGATCTTCTTGTGATCGACCGAGGTGAACCATTCGCGCCACAGCCAGCCCCACAGCCGGTATTTCGTGACCGCCCCGACGATGCCTGCCCCTAGCAGGACCACGACGGCGAAGGTGACGAGCAGGATCGGCTCGTGGACGGGGAAGGACTGGAGCGAGAGGCGGCCGAACACCGTCTTCAAAAGGGTCTCGTTGAACATGACGGCTCCGGGTGCGCTCAGGACATGTCGCGGTTGCGTGGGGAGTTCGGCTCCGTCGCGCCCGGCGCGCCGGGCCGGCGCGGCTTGGTGACGTTGGGCGCAGGCGCGATCTCGTTTGCGTCCTTGAACAGCGCACCGTCGGGGCGCCGGCCGCGGGGCGGTGGCGCGGCGCGGCCCGCGGGCATGCCCGCGCCCGCTTCCATCGCGTGCGGACGACCGCCGCCCGCCGCCCGGTCGCGTGCCATGATGTCGCTCATGCACGGCGTACCCGGCGCAACGCAGCGCTCCACGACGCGGCCGAACAGCCCCGGTGCGACCGCAGCGTAGCGGACGGCCTTGTTCTTCTCGCTCGGCTTCTCCAGCTGGAGGTAATCGGCGAGCTGCAAGCCGCGCTTCGCCGCGCGCGTTTCCGCCACCCAGCGGTCGAACCCGGCCTGCGGCATCCCGCGCAGGCGAAAGCGCATGTCCGAAAATCCCGCGCCGCTGTAGTTGGCCGACAGCCCTTCATATTCGCCCGGCTTGTTGATCACGGCGTGCAGCGTCGAGCGCATGCCCGGCATGGCGTAGACCATCCCGGCCATCGCCGGCGCGTAGAAGGTGTTCATCATGTTCGTCGAGGTGATGTCGAACCGGACCTGCCGGTCGACGGGAAGCGCAAGCTCGTTCACGGTCGCGATCCCCTGTTCGGGATAGATGAACAGCCA
>DASTLZ010000141.1:0-9293 GCA_035714425.1 Sphingomonas sp. | reverse complement strand
TGTTTGCGCTCGGCGGATTCGAAATCGAATTCCTCGATCCGGTTACCCTTGACGACGGCAACCCGGGTTTCTTCCCGGTGGCGTGCGTCGATCAGCATACGCATGGTCATTGATTGATCTCCACGCGCGCGGTCTGCCATCGGGCGACCGCGCGCGAAAATGGGATGCGCGCCGGCCCGAACCGGCGGCGCAAAGGGTTTGGTGAATTGCCTCTGCTCGCGCTGCCGGCCGGGGCGAGGGCCCCGGCGCCCACGCATCCGCGCTGCCGACGGCTCGGGCCGGTCGGTCTTGCGGGCTGGGGAAAAGCATCATGCGAGCGTCAACCTGGATATCGGCCGCGCCCGAAATGGGGCCGGCCGCCGACATCGCGGCAGCGTTCGGACCAGGATATCGGATCAGAACGCACGCGCGAGTGCAGCGTCACGCTAGCAGCGAACCCCACCCCCCGCAACCGGCCCCCGCAACCGGCCCCCGCAACCGGCGCCCTGGGGCCGGCGTGACCTATCGGCGACGCGGCTTTTCGCTGGACCACCGCCGCGTGTGCGCTGCATGATGATGCGGTGCCCGCGACGCCCGCCTTGCTGTCCCTCGTCCTGTTCGGGGTCGCCGCGTCCGCGCCCGTCGGTGGGCTCTGGGAGCAACCGTTAGCCACCTCCGCGATCGCCTGCTGGCCGTTCGGCCGTGCGGAGCGCCCGCGCTACAAATTGTCCATTCCCGTTCCACCCCCCGCACGCGCGCTGCCCCTGCCGCAGGTCGCCGGCGACCGCGCCCGCCCGCTCGTCGTCATCGATGCCGGACACGGCGGGCTCGATCCCGGCGCGATCAACCCCGACACCGGCCTGCGCGAGAAAGACGTGACGCTGAAGATCGCCCGCGCGATCCGCGACACGTTGCTGCGATCCGGGCGCGTGCGCGTCGCGCTGACCCGCGACGACGATCGCTATCTGGTGCTGCGCGAACGCTACGGCATCGCCCGCCGGCTGAAGGGCGATCTGTTCATTTCCGTCCACTGCGACAGCATCGGCGTGGGCGAGGCCAGCGGCGCGTCGGCCTACACCCTGTCCGAAGTCGCCTCCGACAAGGAAGCCGCAAGGCTTGCCGCGCGGGAGAACAAGGCGGATGCCATCGCCGGCGTCGACCCCGACGAAGCCGGCGCGGACATCTCCTCGATCCTGATCGACCTGACGCAGCGCGAGACGATGAACGCCTCCGCCACCTTCGCCCGCCTGCTGGGACGCGAAGCGCGCTCGCTGATCCCGGTGCAACCCAATTTCCACCGCATGGCCTCGCTCATGGTGCTCAAAGCGCCGGACCTGCCGTCCGTCCTGTTCGAAACCGGCTACATCTCCAACCCGCTGGACGCCGCCTTCCTCGACAGCCCCGCCGGCCGCGCTGCCATCGCGCAAACCGTCCTGCGCGCCGTCCAAATCCACTTCGCCCGCCGCCTGGCCGCGGGGTAGGGGCGCTTGCGGGTAATGCGGTTTTGCATTACATTGGAAGCTGTGAGGAGTCATGACCATGACGACATTGAGCGTTACCGCGCGGGGCCAAGTCACGTTCAGAAAGGACGTGCTCAAGCATCTCGGCATCCAGCCCGGCGACAAGATCAGGCTCGATCTGCTGCCAGGTGGCAAAGCGGAACTGAAGGCCGATCAACCCAAGGGGTCATGGCGGGACTTGCACGGCATCCTGAAAGGGAAGGGCAACGGCGTCCGGCTCTCGATCGAGGAAATCAATGAAGCCATCGCGGAAGCCGGCGCTGCTGCCGGTATGGCCGGGATGGGCAAGGAATGAAGATCACCGCCGACACAAATGTCCTGTTGCGATTGGTCATGGCTGATGACGAAGCGCAGGGATTGGCTGCGGTCGAAGCGATGGAGAATGCCAATCTGGTCGCGATCAGCGTGCATTCGCTGTGCGAGCTGGCTTGGGTGCTGGGCGGCAAACATGCGATGTCGCGCAATCAAATCGCCACTGCCATCCGGGGCCTGATCGACACAAGCAATGTCGTCATCGACCGGCCGTCTGTAGAGGCCGGTCTGGCAGTGCTGGAAGCTGGTGGCGACTTCGCGGACGGTGTGATCGCCTTCGACGGTCAGTGGCTCGGTGCCGATACCTTGGTGTCGTTCGACAAGAAGGCGGTGAAGCTGCTTGAAGCACAGGGAACCGCCGCCCTGCTGCTGGCGTGATCCCCTGAACGGCAAGCCAATCGCGTTCGCTCTCCAGCCAGAGCGAGGGCTAGGGCGGTCGGCTTCCCGATCCGGAACGGCGATCGAAACGCCCGCAGCGTCCCGCTTGGATCGAGTTTAGGGCACGTCTGTCTGGTAGACAGCGGATCAGCAGATTCCGGCGAAGATAAAGGGCGAATTAGCTCGCCGGCCCTTCTTCGCGAGTGCAAGTGAAACCTTGCATCGGATCATGTCGCGAAATCTGCTTCCGTGCGGTACAACGCCGCAGGTTTCCGAACATGGATACGGCTAATGAACGCAGGCCTGTGGCCGCCTCGCCGTAATAGGGAGCCGCATTCAAGAACTCACTTCTATAAAATGCGATCTGTGGGGGCGTGAGGCGACTGCACTTTGCCAGTGTCGCGACAATTGCCTTCACTGCTTTGCCAAGTCGAACTTGAACTCGCTTTGGCCTGATACGCCGTATAGCCGCCAAGGCTGCAAGAATTGGGCATCTTGAAAGCCGTTGGAAAAGAGAATGTTCTGCTAAGCCACCCACCATCATCCTCATACTCGATCGTTACTTGCCCATCCACAGAGGACCAGCGCAATCGAGCTTTGGCCATACAGGGTGCATAATGCAGAACGGCGACAGTTGGATCACGCGCGACGCAGTCTTCGCGCTCCAGTCTGAATGGGCCATACGCAGCTACTGGCTTTTGTGCAGATCACGAAGAACGTAGTCTTGAGCGACAAAGGCGAGCAAAGCGAGCACCGATTGACGCTATCTGCAAGAATAAGCGTCGGCAAGCGGAGTTGGAGCGCCTCCGAGACAGATTTCCTAATCAGACGCTTCTTGTTGGTCCATCCATCGACGGGCCTGCTTCGCTTCGGCGCAGCGCTCGCGCTGATTACGGCACTGCGCTTCCAGCGCCTCCACCACCCTGCGGTGCTGATCCAGGACGTATGGGTCATCGAATATGGTGGGTGAATAGAGGTTCCGCACGACAGGGTTACTAGCCCGACTGCCGCTCCCTCTGGGCGGGTCCGCCTTCTCGCGAACCGCTTCACGCCCGGCGAACATAACTCCCGCTGGAAAGGCAACGGCAGCGCCGATGATAGCAGCGCAACCCAAGCCTCGCCAATTGCTCCCCCTCACGCGTCGTCCAACCTTTATAGAACGTGAAATCGAGTAATGCCCACCTGTGCCGGTGTCCGCAACTGGGCGATTCCTTCCTCGACCGTGCCCGCCCGTACCGAACTGCCCGCGTGCAGCGTGCGGCTCCCCTGTTCCCCGCTGGCACCCGCCCCGGAAAGCGGTTAGACGCAGCGGCAGTATAACGACATGGCGTCCCTTCCCCCCCACGATCCGGCTTTCGTCCCCGATCTGCCGCCCGAACGGCGCGCAGGGCGATTGCGTCCGGCGTGGCGGTCGCGCTGGACGAAGGCGGCGGCGATCCTTGGCGGGCTGGTCGTGCTGGCGCTTGCGGTCTTCTGGCTGGCGTTCATGCGCGGGTTGCCGTCGGTCGACAGCTTGCGCGCCTATGAGCCGCCGCTGCCGACGAACGTGCGCGGCGGCGATGGTCTGCCCGTGCAAAGCTATGCCCGCGAACGGCGGGTCGAGCTGAGCTACGCCGAATATCCGCCGATGTTGGTCAAGGCGTTCCTGGCGGCGGAGGATCGCACGTTCTTCGATCACCACGGCGTCGATTATCCCGGCCTGGCGGGCGCGGTCGTCGATTACGTGTCGAAGATCGGCACCGGCCGCCGCGCCAGGGGCGGGTCGACGATCACCCAACAGGTGGCGAAGAACCTGCTGATCGGCAACGAATATTCCAAGACGCGCAAGATCAAGGAAGCGATCCTGGCGTGGAAGATCGAGGATACGCTGACGAAGCCGCAGATCCTCGAACTCTACCTCAATCAGATCGCGCTCGGCCGCAACGCCTTCGGCGTCGAAGCCGCAAGCCATGCCTATTTCGACAAGGAACTGGGCGAGCTGACCCTGGGCCAGATGGCGTATCTGGCGATCCTGCCGAAGGGGCCGGCGAATTACGATCCGGTGCGCTATCCCGCCCGCGCGATCGAGCGGCGCGATTACGTGCTCAGCGAAATGCTGCGCAACGGCTTCATCAATGCTGCGCAGCATGACGCGGCGGTCGCCGAGCCGCTGGGCACTATCCTGCGCCGCACGCCCAAGTTCGAAAGCGTCGGCGGCTATTTCGTCGAGGAAGTCCGCCGCCAGCTGATCGCCCGCTTCGGCGAGACGGCGCGCGATGGCCCCTACGGCGTCTATCAGGGCGGGCTGTGGGTGCGCACCTCGCTCGACACGCGGTTGCAGGATCTGGCGGCGCGCGCGCTGCGTGACGGGCTGGTCCGCTACGATGCCGGCCGCGGCTGGTCCGGGCCGCTGACCCATGTCGATATCGATCCGCCTTCGCCCGGGTCCGGCGCGGCCGACGGCGGCTGGTTGCAGCCGTTGCTCAACAAGAACATCGGCGTGGACTATCAGGATTGGCGCGCCGCCGTGGTGATCGCGCGCGATGGCGATGCGTGGCAAATCGGGTTCGCCGATGGCCGCACCGCGCGCCTGCCGCGCTGGGCCGCGCAGACGCCGGTGCGTGGGCTCGGCGTGCCCGCGTTCGGGCGGTTGCGCGCCGGCGACGTCATTGCGGTCGCGCCGTCGGGCAGCGACTATGCGCTGCGCTCGGTGCCGCGCATCTCCGGCGGCTTCGTGGTCGAGGAGCCGGCGACGGGGCGCGTGCTGGCGATGCAGGGCGGCTTCGACGCGCGCCTCCAGTCGTTCAATCGGGCGACCCAGGCGCAGCGTCAGCCGGGCTCGACGATCAAGCCGATCGTCTATTCCGCCGCGCTGGAAAACGGCATGACGCCGGCGTCGATCATCGTCGACGGGCCGTTCTGCGTCTATCAGGGCGCCCGGCTGGGCAACAAATGCTTCCGCAATTTCGGCAACATGCGCGGCGCGGGTCCGCACACCATGCGCTGGGGCATCGAACAGTCGCGCAACCTGATGACGGTGCGCGCCGCGGCGCAGACCGGCATGCCCAAGGTCGTCGACGTGATGAAGCGCATGGGCGTGGGCAATTACCCGCCGTATCTGTCCTACGCGCTGGGCGCGGGCGAGACGACGGTGGCGAACATGGTCAACGCCTATGCGATGCTCGCCAACCAGGGTCGCGGCAATGCAGCGACGCTGATCGATTTCGTCCAGGACCGGCATGGCAAGGTGATCCTGCCGGAAAACTGGCGGCCGTGCGACGGGTGCAACATGGCGGACTGGACCGGCAAGCCGATGCCCCGCTCGCCGATCCGCCAGCGCCAGGTGATCGATCCCTTGACCGCCTATCAGATGGTCCACATCACCGAAGGCGTGATCCAGCGCGGCACGGCGACGGTGCTGCGCGATCTCGATCGCCCGATGTTCGGCAAGACCGGCACGTCGAGCGGCCCGCACGACGTGTGGTTCATCGGCGGCACCCCGCACTTCATCGGCGGGCTGTACATCGGCTATGATGCGCCGCGCAGCCTGGGCGGCTATGCGCAAGGCGGCACGCTGGCCGCGCCGATCTTCAAGCAGTTCGCGGCAAAGGCGTATGAGGGCCTGGAAAAGCTGCCCTTCCGCGCGCCCGCGGGCATCCGCATGGTGCGCATCGATCGCGGCAGCGGCCGGCCGGTCTATGGCGGCTGGCCGAACGATGCCGATCCGCTGTCGCCGGTGCTCTGGGAAGCGTTCAAGCCCGACAGCGAACCGCGCCGGCACGCGCGCCGCACCGGCCGGGCGCCTGCCGCGGCTGCTGCGCCCACCGCTACGGCCCGGCCGCGCACCCCCGCCGACAGCGATTTCTTGCAAAGGGAAGGCGGAATCTATTAGGGCTCAAACTCGATCAGAACAGGGTCGTGACGGAGCGGAATGTGGCGCACAGCTAGGAGCAAGGAGGGGGCGATGCCTTTGCATCGTGACCGACGCGCGACGCCGCTGTGCGCCACATTCCGCCCGCCGCTGCGCGGTCGCCCGTGGAAGACCGCCGAGCGGCGTCGCGTGCTTGCGCGTAGCTATGGCTACGCGACTGCGCTGCGCTTCTTGTCGGCGGTCTTCCACGGGCGATCACGATCCCTGTTCTGATCGAGTTTGGGCCCTAGCGCGGTCCCCCGGCGTGTGACGCCACAGGAGAATGAACGATGCGCGCCGAAGCGCAGGCCCATGTCGATACGATCAACGACGCTCTGGCATTGCTGCGCCGCTTCCTCGATTGGGACCGCGCGCTGCGCCGGCTCGACGAGCTGAACGCGCGCGTCGAGGACCAGGCGCTGTGGGCCGATCCGAAGGAAGCGCAGATCGTGATGCGCGAACGCCGCCGCCTGGACGAGGCGATCGGCGCCACGCGTGCGATCGAAAGCGAGCTGTCGGACACCGTCGAACTCCTCGAAATGGCCGAGGCCGAAGGCGATACGGACATGGAGGCGGAGGCGGTCGCCGCGCTGGCCGAACTCGCCCGCCGCGCGGAGACCGACAAGGTCAAGGCGCTGCTGGCCGGCGAAGCCGACGCCAACGACACCTATATCGAAGTGAACGCCGGCGCGGGCGGCACGGAAAGCCAGGATTGGGCCGGCATGCTCAGCCGCATGTATTCGCGCTGGGGCGAACGCCACGGCCTGAAGGTCGAGCTGATCGACAGCCATTCGGGCGAGCAGGCGGGCATCAAATCCGCCACCCTGCTGCTGAAGGGCGAGAACGCCTATGGCTATGCCAAGACCGAAAGCGGCGTCCACCGTCTGGTGCGGATCAGTCCGTACGATTCCGCCGCGCGCCGCCACACCTCGTTCGCCAGCGTGTGGGTCTATCCGGTCGTCGACGAGAATATCGAGGTCGACTATAACGAAAGCGACCTGCGCATCGACACCTACCGCGCGTCCGGCGCGGGGGGTCAGCACATCAACACCACCGATTCCGCGGTGCGCATCACCCACATCCCGACCGGCATCGTCGTGCAATGCCAGAACCAGCGGTCGCAGCACAAGAACAAGGCGGAGGCCTATAACCAGCTGCGCGCCCGCCTCTATGAACGCGAACTCGCCATCCGCGAACAGGCGGCGAGCGCGGAGAATGCCAGCAAGACCGACATCGGCTGGGGCCACCAGATCCGCAGCTATGTGTTGCAACCGTATCAGCTGGTGAAGGACCTGCGCACCGGCATGACGTCGACCAGCCCGTCGGACGTGCTCGACGGCGATCTGGATTCGTTCATGGCGGCGGCCCTGTCGCAGCGCGTGACCGGAGAAGCGGTGGCGGTCGAGGATGTCGATTGATCCGATGATCGGGCGGGGCAGGGCCGTGATCGCCGCACTCCTCCTGCTCGCGGCGTGCGACGGATCGAAGCCGCTGATCGGCCACGAACAGCGCGAGCCCGGCCCGTTCCCCGCCGCCGATCGCCCGGTCGCCGGCATCGTCTCCCCGCGCTGGTCGACGGAGGAAGCGCGCGACCGTGTGCGCGAAGCCGAACAGGTCATGGACGGCGCGCGCATCCGCCCGGGCATGACCGTGGCCGATATCGGCGCGGGCGAGGGCTATTACACCGTCCGCCTGGCGCAGCGCGTCGGCCGCCGCGGCCGCGTGCTGGCGGAAGATATCGTCGCGGGCGTCCGCGATACGCTGGCGACACGCGTCGCGCGCGACCGGCTGGATAACGTCAGCGTCCGGTTGGGCGAGGCCGACGATCCCAAGCTGCCGGCCAACAGCTTCGACCGTGTGATGATGGTCCATATGTACCACGAAATCGCGCAGCCTTATGCCTTCCTGTGGCGCCTGCGCCCCTCGCTGAAGGCCGACGGGCTGGTCGTCGTCGTCGATGCCGATCGCCCGACCCAGAACCACGGCACGCCCCCCGCGCTGCTGAAATGCGAATTCGCCGCGGTCGGCTATCAGGCGGTCGACGTGGGGCCGGTGCCCTCCGCTGGCGCCTATCTGGCGACGTTCCGCGCCGTCGGCCCGCGCCCCGATCCCGCCACCATCCGCCCCTGCCGCACGGGCTGACATCGACATGACCACGAAAGGCCCGACGATGGGATACAAGACGGGCCGGTACGAAACGGTGCGGCACCAGGAGCATCACTATCTCGATCTGCTCGCCGCCGTCCTCGACCGTGGCGACGAGCGCGTCGACCGCACCGGCATCGGCACGCGTTCGCTGTTCGGCGCGATGATCCGCTTCGATCTGTCCGACGGCACCGTCCCGATCCTGACGACCAAGCGCGTCTATTGGAAGACCGCGGTGAAGGAGATGCTGTGGTTCCTGACCGGCGACACCAATCTCCAGTCGCTGTTGCGCGAAAACGTCCGCATCTGGACCGATTGGCCGCTCGCGCATTATCGGCGCACCACCGGCGAAGATATCACCCAGGCCGACTTCGAAGCCCGCGTGCTGGCCGACGACGCCTTCGCCGCGCTGTGGGGAGACTTGGGGCCGATCTACGGCCGGCAATGGCGCCGGTGGCAGGGTGCCGACGGGCGCGAGCACGATCAGATCGCTGCTCTCGTTGCCACACTGCGCACCAATCCGGCCAGCCGGCGGATGCTGTTCCACGCCTGGAACGTGGCCGAACTCGATAGCATGGCCCTGCCGCCGTGCCACATGGTCTACCAATTCCACGTCACCGCGGACGGGCGGCTGAACTGCTGTCTGTATCAGCGCTCGTGCGATCTGCTGCTCGGCGCCGCGTTCAACTTCACCGGCGCCTCGGCACTCCTGTTGATGCTGGCGCAACAGGCCGATCTGCGCCCCGGCGAACTGGTCTGGATGGGCGGCGACGTCCACCTCTACCTGAACCACCTCGATCAGGCCCGCGAACAGATCACCCGCGAACCGCGCCCCTTTCCGACGATGCGCCTGCTCCGCCGACCCGCCGACATCGACGGCTATCGGATCGAGGATTTCCTGGTCGAAGGCTATTCCCCCCACGATGCGATCAAGGCCGACGTCGCCGTCTGAGAATCCGTTTGGAAACGCGCGAAAGAGCGCGTTTCGCAGGCGGTGCCAGCCCGCTCCCCCTCCCGGCCACCCATCAGCATACCGTGTGGGTGGCCGGGAGGGGGAGCGGCTGGCACCG
>DASTLZ010000140.1:0-6550 GCA_035714425.1 Sphingomonas sp. | reverse complement strand
GACAGGCAGGCGAGCCCGGTCGCGACCGGCGCGGCGATGATCGACTTCACCTCCAGATGCGCGGAGCGGACGCACAGGTCGAGATTGCGCACCGGCGGTCCATCGGCGGCGACGACATGAATGTGGACACCCAGACGATCGGCGTGCAGCCCCAGCGGCTTCTTCACCCCCGTCAGCCCGTCCAGCGTGTAGAGAGCCGGCTGCGCATGAAGCACCATCCGCCCCTGCGGATCGATCGAATTGCGCCCCGCACTCAATAGCGCGTCGATGTCGCCCTGCTCGACCCGGTGGCCGCCCAGTTCGAATTCGACCTCGGCCACGTCGCTGACCAGCCCGCCGGCGGAAAAGCCGACCCACACGTTCTCGATGTTGACGCCCGCGATCCGCTCCGCCTGTTCCACCGCTTCGCGAATGGCGACTTCGGTCACTTTCATGTCGGCGACATAGCCACGCTTCACGCCCCGGCTCTCGCGCTGGCCAGTGCCCAGCACGATCAATTCGCCGCCGTCACCCTTTTGCGCGATCATCGCCGACACTTTCGACGTGCCGATATCGAGTGCGGTGATGAGACCTTCCGGTGCTGCCTTGGCCATGATTACCCCTCCGTTGCCCCCGCTACCGCATTCGGCGCGACCATCGTCGGCGCCGTCGCGGGCGGCGCCTTCCCGTCATCCGGTACGGAATGCGCGAGGCTGGCGCCAGGCTTGCGAGCGACAAGCTTCGTCGGATCGCGCATGTCGAAGCGCAGCCAGCCGCGCCCGAGGAGCGGCCGTGCGCCCTCCAGTTCCGCGAAACGCACCAAGGCCGCGGGCGCGCCATCCTCCGGCAAGGCCAGCGTCTCCCCCGAATCGAACGTCAGATCCCAGCGTCGATTGCCGACCCATGTGGCAGCCTTCACCCGCGGCTTCATCGCCGGTGCAGCGGCAAGCAGCGCCTGATAATTCGGCTCCTGCCGATCCGCCCCCGGCCCGATCACCAGCGGCAGATCGGGGATGGCGTCCGGCTCTACAGGTTCCAGCAATACGCCGTTGGCATCGATCAGCGTCAATTGGCCGTTGTCCTGCCAGATTGCCGCTGGCGTCCGCTCCACCACGTCGATCAACAGCGTGTCGGGCAGGCGCCGTGACACATGCGCGTCGGCGATCCAGCCATAGCGCAACAGCTTCTGGCGGATCGCGTCGAGATCGACCGACAGCATCGACGTTTCCTGCTGCTTGTCCTCCAGCGCGACGGCGTATACCGACATCCGGTCCATCCGCTTCAGGCCGGTGACTTCGATCTGGTCGACGCGAAACCCCGCCTGCCCCGCCTGCTGCGCCACCGCAGCTCCGACCATGCCCGGCACGCCGGCCCAGGTCGCGCCGGCGACCACGACCAACGCCGCCGCACCCAGCATCGTCCATGTCGCGATCCGGCGCAGCGTTTCCTCGCCGACCGGCAACATCCCGATCAGCCGGTCCATCGTCGACACCTTCTTCACCGGCACACGGCGCCTGGGCGGGGGTTGCCGCTGGGGCGCGCCGCGCTTGATCGTGCGGCTCACGTGCGCGCCTCGGGCATCGCTTCGTCGACGATCGCCTGCACCAGATCGGCATAGCTCATGCCGATATGCCGCGCCTGTTCCGGCACCAGGCTGAGCGGGGTCATGCCGGGCTGGGTGTTCACTTCCAGCAGGAACAGGCCGTCGACGCCGCGTTCGTCGTCCCAACGGAAATCGGACCGGCTGGCGCCTCTGCACCCGAGCCGCCGATGCGCTTCCAGCGCCACGTCCTTGCAAGCATCAGCGATAATGTCGGGAATATCGGCAGGGCAGATGTGGTCCGTCATCCCCTCGGTATATTTCGCATCGTAATCATACCAGCCGCTCTTGGGACGCAATTCCGTCACGCCCAGCGCACGACCGCCCAGCACGGCCGTCGTCAGCTCGCGGCCGCGGATATAGGGTTCGGCGAGCAATTCATCGAAGTCCTGCCACGGGCCGGCGGCGTCGCGCGCGATCGGGTTGCCGTAATTGCCGTCATCGGTGACGATCGCGACGCCGACCGACGATCCCTCGTTGACCGGCTTCAGCACATAGGGCCTTGCGAGCGGATCGCCGTCGTACAGATCGACGGATTTGACGATCCGCCCGCCCGGCATCGGCACGCCATGCGGCACCAGCGCCTGCTTCGTCAGCACCTTGTCGATCGCGATGACAGAGGTGGTGAGGCCGCTGTGGGTGTAGCGCAGCCCCATCAGGTCGAGCATTCCCTGCACCGATCCGTCTTCCCCGGGCGTGCCGTGCAGCGCGTTGAAAACCAGATCGGGCGCCGCTTCGGTCAACCGCGCCGCCACGTCGCGCCCCATGTCGATCCGCGTCACGCGGTGGCCGCGCGATTCCAGCGCGTCGGCGACGCCGCTGCCCGACATCAGCGAAACGTCGCGCTCCGCCGACCATCCGCCCATCAGGACCGCGATGTGCATCAACTCCTCCCCGGCACGGCGAGGTGGCACGGCGCAGCCGTGACGGAGGGGGCCCTCCACGGTGCGCGGCATTCGTGGCGCCCCCCCTCCACCATGCTGCGCATGGTCCCCATTCCCGTTTCGGGCAGGATTGATTCGATCGCTCTCACGCCGCTACCCCCACGCGCTGGATTTCCCATTCCAGCCTCACGCCGCTGTGCGCCTGAACGCGCGTCCGCACGTCCTCCCCCAGCGCCTCGATCTGCGCACTGGTCGCCGAGCCCAGGTTGAGCAGGAAGTTGCAATGCTTCTCCGACACCTGCGCATCGCCCAGCATCAGCCCGCGACATCCGGCGGCGTCGATCAACGCCCACGCCTTGTGCCCGTCCGGGTTCTTGAACGTCGATCCGCCGGTACGCGAGCGGAGCGGCTGGGACGCTTCGCGCTCCGCGGCGATCCGGTCCATCTCCGCGCCGATCGCGGCAGGGTCGCCCGGCACCCCGGCGAACACCGCCTCCACGACGACGGCGCCCGCCGGCAACGCCGAGTGGCGGTAGCGATAATCGAGTTGTGCAGCCGGCCATGTCTCGACGTCGCCGGCGCGGGTTACGACCGTCGCCTCGATCAGAATATCGCTGGCGTCGCGCCCATACGCGCCGGCGTTCATCCGCACCGCACCGCCGACCGTGCCCGGAATACCGCGCAGGAATTCCAGCCCCGCGATCCCGGCGTCGCGCGCGGCGCTGGCCACCGTGATACCCATCGCCCCGCCACCGGCGCGCACCCGGCCGCCGTCGACGGACACCTTCGCCATTGCCTTGGGCAGCCGCACCACGACGCCCGGCACCCCGCCGTCACGGACGATCAGGTTCGATCCGACCCCGACCGGCAACACCGGCACGGCGGGGTCGAGCGTGCGCAGCATCGCTGCGAGATCGTCGGCATCGGCAGGGCGGACCAGCCAATTCGCCGGGCCGCCGGTGCGGAACCAGATGAAATCCGCGAGCGACCCGCCGGGTTCGATCAGCCCCCTGAAACCGCCCGCCTCGAGCGCGAAGGCAGGCGCTGATGCCGCCGCGCCGCTCACAACCGTGCTCCGATCGCGTCGGCCAGGCCGGCGGCCCACTTCGTGATGTCGCCGGCACCCAGGCACACGATCATGTCGCCGGCACGGATCGTCTGCGCCAGTTCGGCGGCCAAGGCGTCGGCATCTGCGACCGTTGCGGCGAAACGATGGCCCCGCCGTTTCAGCCCCTCGACCAGCGCGTCGGCGTCGACGCCTGCCACCGGCGATTCGCCCGCGGCATAGACCGGCGTCACCAGCACGCGGTCGGCGTCGTTGAACGCGGTCTGGAAATCCTCCATCAAATTGCCGAGCCGCGAATAGCGATGCGGCTGAACCACCGCGATCACGCGCCCTTTCACACCCTCGCGCGCCGCCGAGAGCACGGCGCGAATTTCGACCGGATGGTGGCCGTAATCGTCGATGATCGCGACGCTGCCGCCATCCAGCGCCACTTCGCCCACGTTCGTGAAGCGCCGTTTGACCCCGCCGAACTTGGCGAAGCCGGTCTGGATCGTCACGTCGTCGATACCGAGTTCCAGCGCGACGCCGATCGCGGCCAGCGCGTTCTGGACGTTATGCCGGCCCGGCATCGGCATCTCGATCCCCTCGATCGATCGCGTCGATCCGTCGCGAGCGCGAACGATGCATTCGAAGCGGTTACCGCCGGGCACCGGCGTGACGTTGACGCCGCGCACATCCGCTTGCGCCGAAAAGCCGTAGGTCACCACGCGCCGGTCGCGCACACGCGGCAGGACGTTTTGCACTTCGGGATGATCGAGGCACAGCAATGCCGCACCATAGAAGGGCACGTTCTCGACGAATTCGACGAAAGCGGCCTTCACCGCATCGAACGATCCGTAATGATCGAGATGTTCGGGATCGATGTTGGTGACGACCGCGATCGTGCCGTCGAGCCGCAGAAAGCTGCCGTCGCTTTCGTCCGCTTCCACGACCATCCACTCGCTGGCGCCCAGCCGGGCGTTCGATCCGTAACTGTTGATGATCCCGCCGTTGATGACGGTCGGGTCGATGCCGCCGGCGTCCAGCAGCGCCGCGATCATGCTCGTCGTCGTCGTCTTGCCATGCGTTCCCGCCACCGCGACGGTCGATTTCAGCCGCATCAGCTCGGCCAGCATCTCGGCCCTGCGCACCACCGGAACGCGCCGCTCCAGCGCTGCCTCGACTTCAGGGTTCGATCGCACGATGGCCGTCGAGACCACGACGACGGCGGCGTCGCCGATATTGTCCGCCGCATGGCCGATTGCCACGGGGATACCCTTGTCCCGCAGACCCTGGACGACATAGCCTTCGGCCACATCGGACCCTTGCACCCGGTATCCCAGGTTCTTCATGACCTCGGCGATGCCGGACATGCCGATCCCGCCGATGCCGACGAAATGGATCGTCCCGATGTCGGTGGCGACGCCCTTCACGCGAATGCCGCCTTCGGTTTGCCCGACGCAACCGGCAGTCGCGCGCGCGGCGCGTTCAGGCTCTCCACGAGATCGGCCAGGTCGCTCGCCGCGTTGGGCAGCCCGCATCCCCGTGCGCGGGCCGCCGCGTTTTCCAGCGCGACGGGGTCCAAGCCCAGCTTCTGCATCTGCTTGGCGAGTTCCACCGGCGTGAATTTCTGCTGCGCGATCGTCCGCGCGCCGCCCGCCGCCGTCATCTCCCGCGCGTTTACCGTCTGGTGATCGTCGGTGGCGGACGGCAGGGGGACCAGGATCGCCGGCCGGCCTGCTGCGGTCAGCTCAGCCAGCGTCGACGCCCCGGCGCGCGCGATTACCAGATGCGCCCAGGCGAGTTGCTCGGGCAGATCGGGCAGATAGGTGGCCAAGTCCGCCGGAATCTGATGCTCGGCATATTTGGCACGCGCCGCGTCGATATCTTCGATCCTTGCTTGGTGCGTCACCTGCAACCGACGGCGGAAGGTGACCGGCAGCATCGCCAGCCCGTCCGGCACGACGTCGCTCAGCACGCTCGCGCCCTGGCTGCCGCCGGTGACGAGGACGCGGAAGATGCCGTCTTCCTCCAGCAGCGGGAACGGCTTGGCCCTGAGCGCGAGCACAGCTTCGCGCACCGGATTCCCGACGCGATAGACCTTGTCCACCAGTTTGCCCGCCAGCCGCTCGGTGGGATCATACGATGTCGCGATCGCATTCACGCGGCCGGCGACCAGACGGTTGACGCGCCCCAGCACGGCATTCTGTTCGTGCACCGCAGTCGGGATCGTCTCGGCAAAAGCGGCCAGCAACGCCGGTAGGGCGGGATAGCCACCGAAGCCGACGACCGCTTCGGGCTTGAAGGTACGATACAATTCGCGCGCCATCGATCGCCCGCGCCACATCTCCCGCACCGCAGGCGCCCAGCCCAGCGGGCGCTTCGCCTGGAAACGGCCGGCGGGCAGCACGTGCGTCTGGATGCCGTCGAACAAGCCCGGAAAGCGGACCCCGCGGGCATCGGACACCAGCGCGACACGGTGGCCGCGCCTGGTCAGTTCGGCCGCCAGTGCCGCGGCGGGCACCATGTGCCCGCCCGTGCCACCTGCCGCCAGGACGAAATGCCGCTGCTTCATTGCGCGCTCCATCGCACGACATAGGGGCTGCGGGTCAGGAACGGATTGCGCCGGGTAAACGCCAGCAACATGCCCATGCCGATCGACAGCGCGATCATCGACGACCCGCCATAGCTGATGAACGGCAGGGTCATGCCCTTCGACGGCGCCAGCCCGGTATTGACGGCCATGCTGACGAGCGCCTGCGCGCCGAATTGCACCGCCAGGCCGGATGCGGCCAGCAGCTTGAACTCATCCTGTTCGTCCAGCAGCTTGACGAAGACGCGCACGACGATGGCCAGGAACACGATCGCGATGGTCGCGCACGCGATCAGACCGAACTCCTCGCCGATGACGGAAAAAATGTAATCGGTATGCGCCTCCGGCAGCCCGAATTTGGCGGTGCCGCCGCCGGGGCCGGTGCCGGTCCAACCGCCCGCGGTGAGCGTTTCGTGCGCCGCATTGGTCTGGAAATGATCGCTTGCCCC
>DASTLZ010000139.1:0-3707 GCA_035714425.1 Sphingomonas sp. | reverse complement strand
GTCGATCTCGTCGAGGAAGACGATACCGTTCGCCTCCGCGTCGGCCAGCGCCTGGCGGCTGACCTCGTCCTGGTCGAGGCGCTTGTCGGCTTCCTCGACGATCAGCGCATCCCAGGCCGCACGCACGCTCAGCTTGCGGCGCTTCTGCTGCTGGCCGCCGAACGCCTTGCCCATCATCTCGGACAGGTTAATCATCTGCGGCGCGCCGCCGGGTATGTCGAAGGGCATCTGCGGCGCCTGATCCAGTTCGATCTCGATCTCCGTCGCGTCGAGATGGCCGTCGCGAAAGCGCTGGCGGAACGCTTCGCGCGTCGCCTGGCTCGATCCCTTGCCGGTCAGCGCGTCAAGCAGCCGGTCCATCGCCGCATCCTCGGCCTTGTCGGCGACGGCGGCGCGACGGCGGTCCTTTTCCAGGCGGATGGCGTCCTCCACCAGATCGCGCGCGATCTGTTCGACATCGCGGCCGACATAGCCCACTTCCGTGAACTTCGTCGCCTCGACCTTCACGAACGGCGCATCGGCCAGCTTGGCCAGGCGACGGCTGATCTCGGTCTTGCCGCAACCGGTGGGGCCGATCATCAGGATGTTCTTGGGCGTGACTTCATCGCGCAGGTCGGCGGACAATTGCTGGCGCCGCCACCGGTTGCGCAGCGCGACCGCCACCGCGCGCTTGGCGTCGGCCTGGCCGATGATATGCGCGTCGAGCGCGGCGACGATCGCCTTCGGGGTGAGATGCTGGTTCATAATCAAAGCCGTTCGTATCAAGCGATATCGATGGAGATGCGCCGCAGCGCGCCGTGCCGTGTCGGCGCCGGGCGCAGGGATGAAGGATCAGTCCGCTGCCTCCGCGATGGTTTCCACCACCACGCGATCGTTGGTGTAGACGCAGACCTCGGCCGCGATCGCCATCGCCTTGCGCGCGACGGTTTCCGCATCGGCTTCGTATTCGACCAGCGCCTTGGCCGCAGCCAGCGCGTAATTGCCGCCCGATCCGATCGCCGCGATGCCCGATTCGGGTTCCAGCACGTCGCCGTTGCCGGTCAGGATCAACGTCACCTGCTTGTCGGCGACGATCATCATCGCTTCCAGATTGCGCAGATATTTGTCGGTGCGCCAATCCTTGGCCAGCTCCACCGCGGCGCGCAGCAACTGGCCCTGATGCTGTTCCAGCTTGCGTTCCAGCCGCTCGAACAGGGTGAAGGCATCCGCCGTCGCGCCGGCGAAACCGCCGATCACCGATCCGTCGCCCAGCCTGCGCACCTTGCGCGCGTTGGGCTTCATCACCGTCTGGCCCATTGAAACCTGGCCGTCCCCGGCGACGACGACCATGCCGCCGCGCCGAACCGAACAGATGGTGGTGCCATGCCATGTCGGCATGGCGTTGTCGTTCCCGCTCATGCCCCGCGATGTAGGAAGCGCGCGGGCGCGTGCAACGGCGCAGCGTGCCGCCGTCAGCGCGAATGGTCGATCAGGAACGCCGCGCTTTCGTCCAGCGTGGGCACGCCTTTGCGGAACGGCTTGGATAGACCCATGACCAGATCGACATGGCCCTTGCCGGGATATTCGCGCAGCGTCGTCGGCGCGCCAAGCGCCTTCAGCCGCGCCGCCAACGCCCGGCTGTTGCGCGGCTTCACCACATCGTCCGCGGTTCCGGCGGCCAGCCACATCGGCGGCGCATCGGCGCGGGCATAATGGATCGGCTGCGTTTCGGCAGGTCGCGGCCAATTGCCCATCGCGTCGATCGCGCGCGGATCGTCGAACGGATAGAAGTCGTAAGGCCCGGCGAGCAGCGCCGCGGCGCGTATCGTCGCGGGATCGACGCCGACGTCGAGCAGATAATGCCGATCGAGCGCCAGCATCGCGCCGACATACGCCCCCGCCGAATGGCCGGCGAGCGTGATGCGGCGCGGATCGCCGCCGAACTGCGCCGCGTGGTCGCGGACCCAGCGCACCGCAAGCGCCCCATCCTCGATATAGGCCGGGAAGCGCACGGTCGGGACCAGCCGATAGTCGGGCACAACCGCGACGAATCCCTTGTTGGCATAGGCGCGCCCGGCAAAGCCGTATTCGCCGCGTGCGCCCTTGGCCCAGGCACCGCCGTAGAAAAACACCACGACCGGCCGCAGCGCCTTCGCGCGCGACTTCGGTGCCCAGATATCGAGCGCCTGGCGCGGCGCGGAGCCGTATACGACACCCGTCGCCACGCGCTGCGCGTCGCCGTCTCCAGGCACGATGCTGTTGAGCCGGTCGAGCAACGACGGCGGCGAACAGGCGCCGAGGATCAGCGCGAGGACGGGAAAGCGTTTGAACGACATGTTTACGCGACCGGGAGTGCTGCCGTGACGGATCATCACGGCAGCACTCCATAGCGGATAAACCTTACCGCTCTACGCCCTTCGCCTTCGCCCAGCTGCGCGCGACGGTATAGCCCAGATAGCCGGTGCCGAAGAGCGCATAGAGCGGCTCCGGTATGGCGGCGAGATAGGCCCCCATCGCACGCGTGAACGCCGCCGCCACATCGGGCCGGATCGCCGCGACCAGCCCGACCGGAATCGACCAGAGGAGCAGCGCATACATTACGTACAGGAACGCAGGCCGCGCCCGAGCGACCCAGGGATCGGGCGCCGGCTCCACCCCGCTCACGACGCGATCCGATTGGCGAGCCAGCCATACAGGAACGCTTCGTTGGCCGGGCGCGTCTCCGCAAGCGCCACGTAACGCTCGCCCTGCAATGCCTCGATCGCTTTCAGCAGGACGGTCTCCGCACCAGCCCCGCGGCGCGCGCGAAACGCCGCGAGCGCCGCCAGCGTCGCTGCCCCGATGCGGCCGTCGAGCGCGAGATCGGGGTAATCGCTCGCCCCGCGATTGAGCGCATTGAGCGCACGCTGGAGGAACGCGGTCGCCACCGCAGGCCCCATGTTGACGCCGGTGTCGAACAATTCGGCCGCGATCCGCGGCATCGCCACGGCGATCCGATCGAACCCGGGCGCGATCCAATAGCGCCGGCGATAGATCGCGACCGCCCGTTCGTAAGGCAGCGTGCGCATCGGCCCGTCATACCCATCCCCCCGCGCCACCCGCTCGCTGATCCCGAACCGCGTCGCGCCGCCCGCGTCCGCCGGATGATCCGAAAACCCGCCTTCGCGATCGATCACGCCCTCGATCAATGCCGCAATGTCCATCGTCCCTGCCTCCCCGCGCTGAATGCGGATCGGCATCAATCAGAATCGGGGCGTGTAGGACAGACGGGGAGCGATCGAGCAAAGCTACGTCGCGGACCGGCCAAGGATGATGCGGAGGAATCTCTGGTCGGGGCGACAGGATTCGAACCTGCGACCCCCACACCCCCAGTGTGATGCGCTACCAGGCTGCGCTACGCCCCGACCGAGGGGCGGGGCATTACGCCGCCGTCGTTCGGGATGCAAGCATGTTGGCGGCGCCGGCCCGGGGCGCGGATCATGCGCGCCGCGCGAACGATTGCGCGCCAACGATTGCACGCCCCGATTGCACGGGCGCGCGCACAATGGTAGCGGCGCGCTCTTCCAGGGGTGCGGCCATCCGTCGCGCGGCCCCATTGCAACCGTGTCGGGACGCATGTTCATCACACCAGCCTATGCCCAGGCCACCCAGAGCGCCGCTGCCTCCGGGGGCGCTGCCTCGTTCCTCGGCCTCGCGCCGTTGCTCCTCGTGTTCGTAGTTTTCTACTT
>DASTLZ010000138.1:0-8717 GCA_035714425.1 Sphingomonas sp. | reverse complement strand
GATCGCCTTGCCGCGCGCGGTTACGACCGCTTCAACACAGGCGGCTTCCTGAATTTCAGGGCGTCGCCGGCCGCCGAGATCTCAGCCAGCGTCTTGTACCTGCGCGACAAGTCGGAGAATCTGCTTTACGGCCCCAATTTCGGTGGCACCTATCAGGTGAATTGCGACAATCCGTTCCTGTCCCCGTCGCAGGCGCGAACGATCTGCGGCGCCAACGCCGGCAGCAGCGCCTTTGCTCCGCTGGGCGTCCAATATGGTTTCCCCGGCCTGAAGGGCGACCGTGACCGGGAAACCTTCACCAACACGCAGACCCGGGCGACACTGGGCATTCGCGGCGACATCGCCGAGGGTTGGCAATACGACATCGGCGGCGTCTACAACCAAAGCCGTCAGCTGTGGCAGCCCGGCGGCAATCCGGTGACTGCCAAGATCAATCGGGGGCTGGACGTCGCGAACGTGAACGGCGTGCCGACGTGCCGTTCGGTCGTCAACGGCACCGATCCCTCCTGCGTGCCCTTGAACGTCTTCGTGGCCAACAATCCGGGTAGCGCGGCGCTCAGCAACTATCTGTTCAACGAAGGGCTGGGCGTCAGCGACCTGCGCGCGAAATTCTACGACGTCACCGCCAACCTGACCGCGGATTTCACCCGCTATGGCATCCGCTCGCCATTCGCCGAACAGGGTCTCGCGGTCGCGATCGGCGGCGAATATCGCAAGCAGCAGGAGCAAACCTATACCAACCAGCGCTTCAACGACGTCTATTCGGGTGGGGCACCCAGCGGCACCCGCTTCACGCAGCAGGATGTGGTCGAAGGCAACGTCGAGGCGCAGCTGCCGTTGATCCAAGACGTGCCGTTCGCAAAGCTGTTGCAGGTCAACGGCGGCTATCGCCTGTCGAAATACAGCACCAATTCCCAGACCTTCAACACATGGAAGATCGAGGGCGTCTATTCGCCGACGCCGGACATCGAGTTCCGCTACAGCCGCAACCGCGCCGCGCGCGCGCCGGGCTTGCGTGAAGCCGACCAGATCGTCGGGTTCCAGAATGCCACGATCGTCGATCCGTGCGCGAGCGTCAGCGGCGTGGCACCCAGGGCCAGCCGGGAGGCCTGCCGCCTGACCGGGTTGCCGGACAATCTGTACGGCAGCACCCTGGCCCCCGGCGTCCCCGGCAGCATCCGCTGTCTCGACGACGTGTGCCGCCAGCGGAACAACGGCACGCAGATCAATCCCGAGGATGCGCGGACCGAGACGTTCGGTGTGGTGTTGACGCCCACCTTCCTGCCGCGCCTCAGCCTGTCGGTCGATCGCTACAAGATCCAGGTCAACAGCGTCATCAGTTATCTCGGCGCGCAATTCGCCGTCGATGGCTGCGTCATCACCGGCGATCCGTATTATTGCAGCCGTTTGGTGCGGGACGCCGGCACCAATCAGCTGACGAGCACCGGCACCGCGTCGGGCTATATCCAGGGCGGCAACCTGAACGCATATCGCCTCTACGCCAGCGGGTATGATTTTCAGGGGCAGTATACGGTGCCGCTGGGCGCGACCGCGGGCAAGCTCGATCTCATCTTCAACGGCACCCTGGCCACCGACCAGGGCGGTCAGGCCGCGGTCAACCAGGTGCGGGTCAACTGCGTCGGCTTCTTCGGGGGATCGTGTTCGCAGCCTGCGCCGCGCTGGGTCCATAACCTGCGGACGACGTATTCCACCAGCGACGGCGTGTTCAGCACGTCGGTGGCATGGCGCCATATCGCCGGTGTGACGGCTGGGCAGAACGGCGGGCCGAATTCGACGCCGGCGACGTTCGTCACCGACTTCACGCGCATCCCGGCTTACGATTACTTCGATCTCGCGTTGGGGTTCAACATCGCCGAGCGGATGACGCTGACCGCCGCGGTCAACAACATCTTCGACAAGCAGCAGCCGATCCTTACCAACACCTACGATTATGCCTTGTCGCGCGGCAATACGATCCCGCAACGCTACGATACGCTGGGGCGCCAGATATCGATCGGCGTGACGACGAGATTCTGATCGTTTTTTTCCGCCAATCGTTTTTCCGGAGGTGCCTGTGCCGTTCCCCCTTCTACGGTGTTCCAAGGCCCTCCGGCGTACTGCGCCGCTGCTGATCGCAGCGGCGCTTTTTTCGTTTCCCGCCGGCGCGGCAGGCCAATCGACGACATTGCTGCCGTTGCCGGCGCGACATTCGCTGGGTGCGGAGACGTTTCGGGTCGCCGCCGACGCGACGATCGCGGTGCCCAGGGGCGACGCCGCTGCTGCCAATGCCGCGCGCCATGCCGCGGCCATCGTCGCACGCACGCGCGGGCTGACCCTGCGCGTGACATATGGCGCAGCGGCCGCTCCGATCATGTTCGTGCGGACAGGGCGCAAGAAGGACGGTGAAGAGTATCGCCTGGACGTGACCGCGCGCGGCATCCGCATCGTGGCGGCGAGCGACGCCGGGCTGTTCTATGGCGCGATGAGCCTGGCGCAATTGCTCGCACCGGACGCGCGCTTCGGCGAAGCGGTGCAAGTGCCTTTCATGGCGGTGGACGACCGTCCGCGATTCGCGTGGCGCGGCGTGATGCTGGATGTCGCGCGGCACATGCTGCCGGTGCCGACGATCGAGCGCATCGTCGACATGATGGCGCAGGCCAAGCTGAACCGATTGCAGTTGCACCTGACGGACGATCAGGGATGGCGCATCGAGATCAAGCGGCATCCCGATCTGACGCGGATCGGCGCGTGGCGCACGCCGCCGGCCGCGGGTGGCCCGGTGGCGGTTCAGCCCTATGGCGGATTCTATACCCAGGCCGAATTGCGTGCGCTGGTCGCTTATGCCGCGGCGCGATCCGTCACGATCGTGCCCGAGATCGACATGCCGGGCCATGCGCAGGCGGCGATCGCCGCCTATCCCGCCATCGGCGTCCTAGGCGATCGACCGGCGGTGTCGGGCGATTGGGGGATCAACCCGTATCTGTTCAACGTCGAAGATCGCGGCATGCGGTTCGTCAAGGACGTGCTGGACGAAGTGATGACGATCTTTCCGTCGACGTACATCCACGTCGGCGGTGACGAGGCGCTGAAGGATCAGTGGCAGGCATCGCCCGCGATCCAGGCGAAGATGCGGGCCCTGGGCATCGCCGACGAACCGGCGCTGCAAAGCTGGTTCGTCGGCCAACTCGGCAGCTATCTGACCAAGCATGGCCGCCGCCTGATCGGCTGGGACGAAATCCTGGAAGGCGGCCTGCCGCCGTCCGCATCGGTGATGTCGTGGCGTGGTGAGAAGGGCGCGATCGAGGCGGCCAATACCGGGCACGACGTCGTGCTGTCGCCAGGCCCGGTCCTGTATTTCGACAATCTGCAAAGCACGCGCGGCGACGAACAGCCCGGCCGGCTCGCGGTGCAGACGCTGGCCGATGTCTACGCCTATGATCCGCAGCCCGCCGCGATCGATCCGGCGCGCGCGCATCATGTGCTGGGCGCGCAGGCCAATCTGTGGAGCGAATATCTGGTGACGCCCGCGCAAGTGGAACATGCGCTGTTCCCGCGTATGGCGGCGTTGGCGGAGATGACGTGGTCGCCGAAGGCGGCGCGCGGCTGGCCGGGGTTTCTGGCGCGGCTGGATCCGCAGATGGAACGCTATCGCCGGCAGGGGGTGGGTGTGGCGGACAGCGCCTTTGCAGTGGACTTCACCGTCGTCGGCGGCGCCGGCCCCGCCTTGCGCGACAAGTCGGCGACGGTCGTGCTGGCGCAGCAGGCGCCTTATGGCACCATCCGCTACACGATCGACGGCAACGCGCCGGTCGCGACCTCACCCGCCTATCGCCAGCCGTTGGCGGTGGCGATCGGCGGGGTCGTCCGCGCGGCGAGTTTCGCGCCCGATGGCCGGATGCTGGCGGCGGTGCGGACGTTCGATACCAGCCCGGCGGCGCTGATGACGCGGGACAGTGCGGGCCTCGACATCTGTCCCGGTGCTGGCATCCGGCTGCGCATGCCGCTGACCCCGGATGCGATCGACGACGGTCCGGCGTTCAACATGAACATCTTCGACGGCTGCTGGCTGTACCGCGCGGCGCCGCTGGCACAGGCCGGTGGCATCGCCGTCAAGGTCGGGCGGCTGCCGCGCAATTTCGCGCTGCGCCAGCCCCAGCGGCAGGCGGTCGTGTGGCGATACAATCCCACCCGCTTCGGCACGCTGATGGTGCGCGGCAAGACTTGCGAGGGGCCGATCCTGGCCAGCCTGCCGTTGCCCGACCCGGCGACCGCCAGCAACCGCTTCACCCTGGAAGGGGCGCTGCCCGCGACGAAGGACGATGCCGACCTGTGCCTCACCATCGCGACGCCGCCGGGCGGCCCGCTGTACGGCCTGGAGGCCGTGCGGTTGACGACCAAGGATAGCCAGTGACCGACATCTTGCGCCCGTCGCGCCGCGAAACGCTGGCGCTTACCGCCGCCGCCATCGCCTTTGCGCCAGCCGCCCTGGCCGCGCCGCGGGGCGCCGCCCTGGTGCCTTATGGCGCCACCCCTTCGGCCCGGCAGCTGGCGTGGCATCGGATGGAGCAGAATGCCTTCGTCCACTTCACGATCAACACCTTCGCCGATCGCGAATGGGGATATGGCGACGAAGACCCGAAGATCTTCAATCCGGTCGATTTCGATGCGGACCAGATCGTCGGCGCGGCCAAGGCGGCGAACCTGCGCGGCCTCATCATCACCGCCAAGCACCATGACGGCTTTTGCCTGTGGCCCAGCGCGTTCACCGAACACAGCGTCAAGAACAGCCCGTACAAGGGCGGCAAGGGCGATATCGTCGGCGAGCTTTCGGCGGCGTGCAAGCGCAAGGGATTGCACTTCGGCATCTATCTGTCGCCGTGGGACCGCAACCACCCGGAATACGGCCGGCCCGCGTACATTACCTATTTCCGCAACCAGCTTCGCGAGCTGCTCACGCGATATGGCCCGATCTACGAAGTGTTCTTCGACGGTGCGAATGGCGGCGACGGCTATTACGGCGGCGCGCGCGAGGTACGCAAGATCGACGCGGTGCCCTATTACGACTGGCCGTCGATCATCGCCTTCGTCCATCAGCTCCAGCCAATGGCCTGCACCTTCGATCCGGTCGGCGCCGATCTGCGCTGGGTCGGTAATGAAGAAGGCGAAGCGGGCGACCCGTGCTGGGCGACGATGGACACGCTCGGCTTCACCGAGGAAAAGGGCAACAAGGGCGTTCGTGGCGGCTCCGTCTGGTGGCCGGCGGAGGCGGACGTCTCCAGCCGGCACGGCTGGTTCTGGCACGCCTATGAAGATGGCGAGAGCCGCAGTCCCGCCAATCTGATGAAGATCTATTTCGAGACGGTCGGGCGCAGCGCCGGGCTGTTGCTGAACCTGGCGCCCGATACGCGCGGGTCGGTGACCGATGAGGATGCAGGCAAGCTGAAGGCGTTCGGCGATGCCATGCGCGCGATGTACGCCACCGATCTGGCCAAAGGCGCGGTGGCGAGCGCCAGCAACGTGCGCGCGGGCACGCGCCATGTCGCGGCCAATGTGCTCGGCGGCGACCCGGCGGCCTTCTGGGCGCCCGATGACGGGGTTGCGCAGCCCGCGCTGGTGCTGGACCTGATGCAGGCGAGGACGTTCGACGTGGTCCGCCTTGCCGAGCATCTGCCGCTCGGCCTGCGCGTCGACAGCTTTGCGATCGACCGGCAGGACGCCGGCGGCTGGACCGAGATCGCGCGCAAGCAGGGGATCGGATCGCAGCGCGTGATCCGGCTGGACGCGCCGGTGACCGCGCGGCGTGTGCGGCTGCGCATCGTCGCCGCCGCGGCGGCGCCGGCGATCACCGAATTCGGCCTGTATCTGGCGCCCGTGCTGCTCGATCCGCCGGCCATCGTGCGCGACCGCGAGGGGCTGGTCACGCTGACCAGCGATTCTCCGGGGCAGGCGATCGCCTATACGATCGACGGCAGCGTGCCGACGAAGGCGTCGCGCCGCTACACGGCGCCGTTTGCGCTGCCCGACGGCGGAATGGTGCAAGCGATCGGCATCCACCCCGCGAGCGGCGCGACGAGCACGGTGGGCCGGCGCAGCTTCGATATCCGCAAGAGCGACTGGACGGTGATCCGTGCCAGCGCGGGGGGTGCCCAACGCCTGATCGACGAGAAGAACCGCACCGATTGGGTCGCGCCGCTGATCGGCCCCGATGGCAAGCCGTGTTCGGTCACGATCGACCTGGGGCGCAGCATCGACATCCGCGGCTTCATGCTGAAGCCGGGCTGGCATGCGCCGCAGGGAGCGGGCGATCCGGCCGCCTGGACGGCGCGGATCGGCGACGATCCCGCCCTGCCGGGCCCAGTGCAGGAACGCGGCGAGTTTTCGAACATCGCGGCGAACCAGGCGCCACAGCGACTGGTGTTCCACCGCCAGCACCGCGGCCGCTATGTCGAGATCGCCTTCACCCGTACCGCCAAGGGAGAGACGCAGCTGGCCATTGCGGAGATCGGGATCGTGACGCTGTAACGGGACCGGCGCGGCTCGGCCGGGGTCCGAATGGCGGGAACGCGATGCCGTTGCGGTGGGTTAACGATCCTTCGCACGAAGGAACCCGCCAGATGGCCCCGCCGATTCGCTACACGCCTTCGCTCGAACAGATCGCGCCCGACGAGGCGGAGACGGTCCGCGATCTGGAAGCGTCGTTCGACCATATCCTCGACACGACGTCGCGCAATTATGGCCACGCGGTGCGCGCGGTCCATGCCAAGGCGCATGGCATTGCCAAAGGCACGCTGACGAGCGCCGCCGGGCTGCCGCCCGAATTGGCGCAGGGGCTGTTCGCGCAGGGCGGCACGCATGAGGCGATCCTGCGCATCTCGACCAATCCGGGCGACATCCTACCCGACACGATCGCGCTGCCGCGTGGCCTGGCGCTCAAAGTGCTGGGCGTCGCGGGTGCGCGGGTCGACGGGGGCAGCGAGACGACGCAGGATTTCATCATGGTCAACGGCCCGGCGTTCGGCGCGCCGGACCCGGCGGCGTTCGCCAAGACGCTGAAGCTGCTCGCCAGGACGACCGACAAGGCGGAAAAGGCCAAGACGATCCTGTCCGGCATCCTGCGCGGCGTGGAAGCGACGCTGGAGGCCGTGGGGCTGGAATCCGCGACCCTGAAGCAATTGGGCGGATCGCCGCAGGTGCATCCGCTGGGCGAGACCTATTACAGCCAGACGCCGTTCCGCTTCGGCGACCACGTGGCCAAGTTCCAGTTGGTGCCGGTCGCGCCCGCGCTTGCCCGGTTGACCGGAGAGATCGTGGCGGTCGCCCGCGACCGGCCGGATGCGCTGCGCGAGGCGGTGCGCGAGGTGCTGGTCGAGCATGGCGGCTGCTGGGAGCTGCGCGTACAGCTGAACGTCGATCCCGAAGCGATGCCCATCGAGGACCCAACCGAGGTGTGGGACGAGGAGGCGAGCCCGTTCCGCACCGTCGCCACGCTCGACGTGTCGCCGCAATCGTCCTGGCAACCGGGTAAGACGGAGAAGCTGGACGATGCCTTGGCGTTCAGCGTGTGGAATGCACTGGCGGCGCACCGGCCGCTGGGCGGCATCAACCGCGCGCGACGTGACACCTATCGCCATTCGCAAGACTATCGTTCGCGGTTCAACGGGTGCCCGCTGCACCAGCCGCGCGTATTGGAAGAATTGGCTTGAGCATGGGATTGCGGCTGTTCCACGTCAGCGACGTGCATTTCGGCGCGGAAGACCCCGCGGCGATCGCCTGGTTCTCCGCGCTGGTCGCCAAGGAGCGGCCCGACGCGGTCATCATGACCGGCGACCTGACGATGCGCGCGACCAAGGGTGAGTTCCAGCGGGGCGGCGACTGGCTGCGCTCGCTGGGCGTGCCGGTGACGCTGGAAATCGGCAACCATGACATCCCTTATTATTGGGACCCGTTCCGCCGCCTGTTCGCACCCTATCAACGCTATGTTGCGGTCGAGAAGATGATCGAGCGGCAGCTGGACCTGCCCGGCATCACCATCGTCCCGCTGAAGACCATCGCGCGCGCGCAATGGCGCTGGAATTGGTCGAAAGGCCGCGTGAACGGCGGATCGCTGCGCCGTGCGCTGGCGATGATCGCCGACGCGCCGGAGGGCAATCTGATCTTCGTCGCGGCGCATCATCCGCTGATCGAAGGGCCGACCACCGGCACCGCCCGCACCCGCCACGGCGACGCGGCCTTGAGCGAACTGGCGCAGGCGGGCGCGCATGCCGTGCTGTCCGGCCATGTCCACGATCCGTTCGATGTGGCCGTAGAGCGCGCCGGGCGGACGATGCGGATGATCGGCGCGGGCACGCTGTCGAAGCGGGTGCGCGGCAGCCCGCCGGCGTTCAACGAGATCCGGACCGAGGGCAGGGCGTTCCGCACGATCCCGCGTGCGCTGGGTGAAACGGTGCCCTGATATCTGTTAAACGCTTGCCATGATTAGGAACCGTTAACCCCTTCATGCGTCCGTCGTGTTACCGGACGGGAGACGCAAGATGGATGAAGCAGGAATCACGCGGCGCAACGTGATGGGCGTGGCGGTAACCGGGGCTGCGGTTGCGGCGACGGGCACGGCGGCGGCGGACGTGGGGCAGGCGGCGCAGGCGGCGCCCGCGCGGATCGATCCGCGCACGGCACACGTCCGCCCGCCATTCCAGCGGCAGTCGCAACCTTGTCCGGGG
>DASTLZ010000137.1:0-10886 GCA_035714425.1 Sphingomonas sp. | reverse complement strand
CGCTCAAGCCTCCGACGGCGTTCGCCAGTTCAACGTCGGTTACGACGACGACGGCATCCGCCTCGATCGCTGGTTCAAGCGGCATCTGCCCGAGACGAGCTTCACCACCGTCGCCAAATGGGCGCGCACCGGGCAATTGCGGATCGACGGCGCGCGCGCGACGCCGGGCGATCGTCTGGTCGCCGGCCAGACGCTGCGCGTTCCGCCACCCGAAGCCGCACGCGATCCCGAAGCCCCTGCTCCCCGGCCGCAGCGCCAGCGCGAACCGCTGAGCGAGGATCAGACGCAATTCGTCCGCGACATGGTGATCCACCAGGATTTCCAGGCGTTCGTCCTGAACAAGCCCCCCGGCCTGGCCACGCAGGGCGGCACCAAGACGACCGAGCATGTCGACGGCCTGCTCGACGCGCTGCAATATGACAACGAAGGGCGGCCCAAGCTCGTCCACCGGCTCGACAAGGACACGTCCGGCGCGCTGCTGGTCGCGCGCACCAGCCGCGCCGCGGCGTTCTTTGCCAAGGCGTTTTCGGGCCGCAACGCGCGCAAGGTGTATTGGGCGCTGGTCGTCGACGTGCCGTCCATCGACGACGGCATGATCGAATTGCCGATCGCCAAGCAGCCGGGTACGGGCGGCGAGAAGATGCACGTCGACGAAAGCGGCGCCGGCCAGGCCGCGCGCACCCGCTACCGCGTGATCGAACGCGCCGGCAACCGCACCGCCTGGGTCGAATTGCAGCCTTTCACCGGCCGCACCCACCAGTTGCGCGTCCACATGGCGGCGATCGGCCACCCGATCGTCGGCGACGGCAAATACGGCGGCGCGGCGGCGTTCCTGACCGGCGGGATCAGCCGCAAGATGCACCTGCACGCGCGCCGCATAAAGGTCGATCACCCGGACGGCGGCACCATCGACGTCACTGCGGACCTGCCCACCCATTTCGCGGAAAGCCTGCACCAATTGGGTTTCGAACAGGCGCTGGGCGATGCGCTGACGCTCGATGAAAAGACTCCGCCGACGCGCGAGCAGATCAAGACCCGCGCCAAGGCGCATGCTAAATCGGTGCGCAAGGATCGCAAGGGCGAACGCCGCAGCCGCGGCGCGCGCGACTGATCGGCGGGGGCATGCATCCCAACCGCGCCTTCGCCGTGCCCGATCGGGATGTGCTGGCCGATGCCGCGGCGATCGGCTTCGCGCACCTCTTCGCCACCACGCCGGACGGGCCGATGGTCGTCCACGCGCCGATCACCCAGTCTGGCGATGCCGTACACTTCCACGTCGCGCGCGGCAACCGCATCACCCGGTATCTGGACGGCGCGGATGTGCTGGTCAGCGTGAGCGGCGTGCAAGGCTATGTCAGCCCCAATTGGTATGCGCAGCGGCGCGATCAGGTGCCGACCTGGAACTACATCGCGATCGAGATGGAGGGGCGGGCGACCGCACTGACGCAGGACGATCTGATCGCCCAACTCGATGCGCTGGCCGCCACCCACGAACCGCGCGTCATCCCCGACGATCCGTGGAGCCGCGCCAAGATGGACCCGCGGGCGTTCGCCCGTATGCTGGGCGGCATCCGCGGCTTCGGCCTGGTGCCGCAGGCCGTGCGCGCCACCGCGAAGCTCAGCCAGAACAAGACCGCCGCCGATCGCGACGGCGCGGTCGCCGGGCTGCGCCGCGCCGGGCACACCGCGCTTGCCGACGCGATCGTGAACGCCGCGCCCGGTGCAAGCGGAGCGCAGGCATGACGCGCCTTGCCGTCTTCGATTGCGACGGAACCTTGGTCGACAGCCAGGCGAACATCTGCCGCGCGATGGCGGCCGCGTTCGTCGGCGCCGGTCTGGCGCCGCCACCTGCCGCAGCGGTGCGCCGCATCGTCGGCCTCAGCCTGGTCGAGGCGATCGCCGCCTTGCTGCCCGACGGCGATCCCGGGCTGCACCGCGCGATGGCCGCCGATTACCGGACCGCGTTCCAGCGGATGCGCGCCGACGGATCGCTCGACGACGAACCGCTGTTCGACGGCATTCCCGCCGTTCTGGCGACGCTGGCGGCGCGGGGCTGGCTGCTGGGCGTGGCGACCGGCAAGTCGGACCGCGGGCTGGCGCACGTCCTGGCGCAGCACGGGATCGCGGACCGCTTCGTCACGCTGCAGACGGCCGATCGGCATCCGTCGAAGCCCAATCCGGCGATGCTGCTCGCTGCCCTGGCCGAGGCCGGCGCGCACGAAGCGGTGATGATCGGCGACACCAGCTACGACATGGAAATGGCGGTTGCCGCCGGCGTGCGCGCGATCGGCGTCGCCTGGGGGTATCACGATGCCGCCGAATTGCTCGACAGCGGCGCAGGTGTCGTCGTCGAAGAGGTCGCGGACTTGCCGGACCTGCTGCCTGATGGCGGATGAGGGGCAGGCGCGGCGGCGGTGGCTGGTCATCACGCTCGCGCGGCTGGCGGGGATCGCCGGCGCGATCTTCGGCCTGATCCTGGCGTCGCGTGCGGAAGTGATCGCGATCAAGGTCCTGGGCGTCGCCATCGTGCTATCGGCGCTCGTCGTGATCGCCATCGTCCCCCCCGCCCTCGCCCACCGCTGGCGCACGCCACCCGAATGAAGCGCTTCTGGAAAGACGTGACGGTCGGGCCCCAGGCTGATGGGGGCCGCGGCATCCTGCTCGACGGGCGCCCGGTGCGCACCCCCGGCCGGCTGCCGCTGCTGCTGCCCACCGATGCGCTCGCTGCCCTGGTGGCCGAGGAATGGCGCGGCGTGGAAGGCGATGTGGCGCCGCGCGCGATGCCGATGACCGGCCTCGCCAACGCCGCGGTGGAGCGTATTCCCGCGGAGCATGATCGCTTCGCGGCCGGGTTGGCGCGCTACGCCGAAGACGATCTTTTATGCTACCGCGCCCACGCCCCCGATGCGCTGATCGCGCGTCAGGCCGATGCGTGGGACCCGCCGCTCGCCTGGGCGCTGGCCCGCTACGACGTGCATTTCGCGGTGACGCGCGGCATCGTCCACGTCGCGCAGCCAGCGGCGACGATCGCGCGGATCGCCGAAGCGGTAGCGGCGTTCGACGCGTTCACGTTGGCCGCGCTGTCGCCGGTGGTGACGATCACCGGCTCGATCGTCCTCGCGCTGGCGTTGGTCGAAGGCGCGATGACCCCCGCCGCGGTTTGGCAGGCCGCGCATGTCGACGAGGATTGGCAGACCGAACATTGGGGTGAAGACGCCGCCGCCGCCGCGGCGATGGCGGCGCACCGTGCCGAATTCGATGCCGCAATGCGCTTTCTGGCGGCGCTACGGCCCCGATCTAACGCGTCAACCGGCGGATGAAGCCGATGAGCCCGGTCTGGCGAGAGCGCTTCAGCCGTTCCGCTGCCAGGATCGTCTTCACCCCGGCGAAACAGCGTTCGACATCGTCGTTGACCAGCACATAGTCATACCCGTCCCAATGGCTGACTTCGTTGGTCGATCGCGCCATGCGCGCTTCGATCACCTCAGGCGTGTCGGTGCCGCGGCGTTCCAGGCGGGTGCGCAACTCGCTCATCGACGGCGGAAAGATGAACACGCGGACCACGTCGCCACCGGCGATCTGGAACAACTGCTGCGCGCCTTGCCAATCGATGTCGAACAGCACGTCCTTGCCGGCTTCCAGCATCGCATCGACCTGTGCGCGCGGCGTGCCATAACGATTGTCGAAGACGTGCGCCCATTCCAGGAATTCGTCGGCCGCCACCATGCGGCGAAATTCCTCGACGTCGACGAAGTGATAATCGCGCCCGTCGACTTCGCCCGGCCGCGGCTTGCGCGTGGTGACCGAAACCGACATCTCCAGCTCGGGCTCGTCGGCCAGCAGTTTGCGCGCGATCGTGGATTTGCCTGCCCCCGACGGCGACGAAAGGACGAACAGGACGCCGCGCCGGCGAAAGCGGGTCGGTTCTGTGGGCATGGGGGCGGACATGCGCGCCTTTGACGTGGGTATTGGCCGGGCGTCAACCCGCGCCGTACATCACGCCGCGCGCACCGCCCGCTATGCGTCAGATCGCCGGGCCGTTGGCTGAGCGGCTCGCCCGTCGGCGATCATACGCCTTTTTCGCGACATAGCCGCCGCCGAGCAACAGCCCCAACGGACCCATCCGGCGCAGCGCACCGGCGGCGATCGCGCCGATCGCCATGCCCTTTACTCCACCCGATCCGTCGCGCCGGTCGATTTCACGCCCCACCAAGGCACCGATGATACGTCCGATCATACTTCGTCTCCGCCGAAAACCTGGTCCCTCAACTCGCCCGCGCCGCGCAGCACCGCCCAGCCGACCGCATAGGTCAGCGCCAGCGGCACCACGACTTTCAGGACATTGGCCGTGATCGCGCCGATAACCGCGCCGTCGGCGTTGCCGTCGTCGCCGCTCATCGAATCGATCGCGGCACCGACCAGCGCACCTATCGTCGTTGCACCCACGTCACGGTCTCCTCGACAGGCACAAAGCGCCAGAAGGCGAGGAGTTCCGGTCAGCCGCCCAGCATCGCTTCGGGCCGCACCACCCGGTCGAACGTCTCCGCATCGACAAGCCCGAGCGCCAGCCCCGCGTCCTTCAGGGTCAGGCCATGCTCGTGCGCATGCTTGGCGATCTTGGCCGCCGCATCATAGCCGATCTCGGGCGCCAGCGCGGTGACCAGCATCAGCGACCGATCGACCAGTTCGGCGATGCGCCCGGTGTTGGCCGCCAGCCCGTCGACGCAGCGCAAGCGGAAGCTGTCCATCGCGATGCTCAGCAGGTCGATCGACCGCAGCACATTGGCGCCGATCATCGGCTTGAAGACGTTCAGTTCCAGATGCCCCTGCAACCCCCCGACGGTGATCGCCAGATGATTGCCGATGACTTGCGCGGCAACCATCGTCAGCATCTCGCATTGCGTCGGGTTCACCTTACCGGGCATGATCGAACTGCCCGGCTCGTTCGCCGGCAGGTCCAGCTCGCCCAGCCCCGATCGCGGGCCGGAGCCGAGCAAACGAATGTCGTTGGCGATCTTGGTCAGCGCGACGGCCAGCGTGTTCAGCGTGCCCGACAGATGGACCAGCGGATCGTTCGATGCCAGCGCCTCGAACTTGTTCTCAGCGGGGCGGAACGGCAATCCGGGAATGATGTCGCGCAACGCCGCGCAAAATGTCGCGTCGAACCCCGCCGGCGCGTTCAGCCCGGTGCCGACCGCGGTCGCTCCCTGCGCCAATGCGGTCATGCCATGCGTCACCGCCGGTTCGATCAGCATGCGGCACCGGTACAATTGGCTGGCATAGCCCGAAAATTCCTGCCCCAGCGTCAACGGCGTCGCATCCTGAAGGTGCGTGCGGCCGATCTTGACGATGCCCGCCCATTCCCGCGCCTTCGCCGACAGCGCGTCTTCCAGCGCCTGCAGTGCCGGCATCAGGTCGCGCGTGGCGGCCAGGGCTGCGGCGATGTGAAGCGCCGTCGGGAAACTGTCGTTGGACGATTGGCTGCGGTTGACGTCGTCGTTGGGATGGACCGGCGCCTTGCCGCCGCGCGTGCCCGTCAACATCTCGTTCGCGCGACCCGCGACGACTTCGTTGACGTTCATGTTCGATTGCGTGCCGCTGCCCGTCTGCCAGATGACGAGGGGGAATTGCGCGTCGAGCAGCCCGCTGGCGACCTCGGCCGCCGCCGCTTCAATCGCATTGGCCTTTTGGGTGGACAGGCCGTGGTCGCGATTGGCGCGTGCCGCCGCCTGTTTCACCAGCGCCAGGGCATGAACGATGCCGATCGGCATGCGCTCGCGCGCGCCGAACGGGAAATTCTCGATCGAACGCTGCGTCTGTGCGCCCCAATAGGCGCTGGCGGGAACGTCGATCGTGCCGATCGAATCGGATTCGGTGCGCGTGTCGGTCATACCCGATCAGATGGGGAGCCGATCGCGGGAGTAAATCCCGAAAAATGCAGCGAACTGGCGCGGCCGGATCGCGGCCGGCTTATTTCTTGCGCTTGAAATCCACCGCGACGACGTTCGATCCGTCCTCGACCGGCGCGGTGGCCGGCGCGCCATCGTTCTCGGCCGCGTCGTGTTCGGGCGCCGACGCATCCTCGGTCGCCTGGAAACGCAGCTCGAAATTGACCGCGGGATCGTGGAAGCCGGTGATCGCCGAATAAGGAATGACCAGCTTCGACGGCACCTGGTTGAAGCTCAACCCGACCGAGAATCGCTGCGCGTCGACGGCCAGGTCCCAATAGCGATTCTGCATGACGATCGTCATCTCGTCCGGGAATCGCTCGATCAGGCGCTGCGGAATGTCGACGCCGGGTGCCTGCGTCTTGAAGGTGATGTAGAAATGATGCTCGCCGGGCAGGCCGCCGCCCTCGGCAATCGACCCCAGCACGCGGCCGACGACCGCGCGCAACGCTTCCTGGACGATCTCGTCATACGGGATCAGGCTGTCGGGCATGCCGTCGCTCATCCGTCATGGACTAGCGCGCTTTGTTGGCCGGTCAACCACGAAAGCCTTGCCGCCAAAGATTGCGCCCGCCGCCCGCCGCGCTATGGCACGATGCATGCGCACCGCCACGATCACCCGCGCGACCGCCGAGACGCGGATCGACGTCACCCTGAACCTCGACGGCACCGGTGTGTACCGGGTGAAGACGGGGATCGGCTTCCTCGACCATATGCTCGAACAGCTTTCGCGCCATTCGCTGATCGATTTGGACATCGAGGTCGCCGGCGATCTGCACATCGACGGCCATCACACGACGGAGGATTCGGCGCTGGCGATCGGCGAGGCGCTGGCCAAGGCGCTGGGCGACAAGCGCGGCATTCGCCGCTACGGCGACGCGCTCAGCCCGATGGACGAGACGCTGACACGCGTCGCGCTCGACATTTCGGGCCGACCCTGGCTGGTGTGGAAGACCGCGTTCACCGTATCGCGGCTGGGCGATCTCGACACCGAATTGATCGAACATTGGTTCCACAGCTTCGCGCAGACCGGCGGCATCACGCTGCACGTCGAGACGCTGTACGGCCAGAACAACCATCACATCGTCGAGAGCGCGTTCAAGGGGCTGGCCCGCGCGCTGCGCACCGCGGTGGAGATCGATCCGCGCAAGGCCGATGCGATCCCGTCGACCAAGGGCGTGTTGTGAGCGAGCCGTTCGCCCGGCCCGGCACGCCGCTGTGCGTGGTCACGCTGACCTATGACGCGCCGCTCGATGTGCTCGACGCGGCGATGAAGGATCACGTCGGCTGGCTGACCAAAGGGTATGAAGCCGGCCTGTTCGTCGTGTCCGGCCGGCGATCGCCGCGCACTGGCGGCATCATCCTGATCCGCGGCCATCAGGCCGATGTCGAGGCGCTGATCGCCACCGATCCGTTCGTGGAACGCAAGCTGGCGCATGCCGACGTCGTCGAATTCCACGCGGGCATGGCAGCCCCGGCGCTGGCGGACTTGCTGGCGTGACGCTGGCGTTGATCGATTACGGTGCGGGCAACCTGCACTCGGTCGAAAACGCCCTGCGCGCCGCCGGCTGCGCCGATCTGGCCGTCACCGCAGATCCGGACGCCGTCGCCCGCGCCGATCGCATCGTTCTACCGGGCGTCGGGGCGTTCGGCGCCTGCGCCGCGGCGCTGCGCGGCGTCGCCGGCATGATCGAGGCAATGGAGATGCGCGTCCGGCAACAGGGTATCCCGTTTCTGGGCGTGTGCGTGGGCATGCAGCTGATGGCCGTGGCAAGCGAGGAAATGGGCGTCCATGCCGGGCTCGGCTGGGTTGCGGGCACGGTTCGGCGACTGGAGTCCGGCACGGCCGCCGGTACGACCCAGGTGAAAATTCCGCACATGGGCTGGAACGACGTGGTGCCCGTCGCAACCCATCCGCTGGTCGCGCCGGGGGAGGCATATTTCCTCCACAGTTATGCCTATGATGGCGACGATGTGATCGCGACCACCGACCACGCCGGCCCGGTCACCGCCGCGATCGGCCGCGACACGATGCTGGGTGTCCAGTTCCACCCGGAGAAGAGCCAGCGCTATGGCCTCGCGATGCTCGAACGGTTCCTCGCGTGGAAACCGTAATCCGTTTCGATCCTCCCCGGCACGGGAGGGAAATCGCCCCAGACGCAGCGTGCGGTATGACCCACCGCCGCCAGAACCGGCCGCAATGACATGACCCTGATCGTCTTCCCCGCCATCGACCTGAAAGGCGGGCAGGTCGTGCGCCTTGCAGAAGGCGATATGGACCGCGCGACCGTGTATGGCGACGACCCGGCGCATCAGGCGATGCTGTTCGCGGCCGCGGGAGCGGGCTATCTCCACGTCGTCGATCTGGACGGGGCCTTCGCTGGCCGATCGGTCAACGGCGATGCGGTGCGCGCGATCGTCGCCGCCTTTCCGGGCCATGTTCAGCTGGGTGGCGGCATCCGCACGCCCGTAAGCGTCGCGGGCTGGTTCGACGCCGGCGTCTCGCGCGTCGTCATCGGCACCGCCGCACTCGAAGATCCGCAGTTCGTCCGCGACATGGCGGCGGCGCATCCCGGGGGGATCGTCGTCGCCGTCGATGCCAAGGACGGCATGGTCGCCACCCGGGGCTGGGCCGACGTTTCGGACGTCACCGTGGTCGACATGGCGCGCCGGTTCGAGGACGCCGGCGTCGCCGCGCTGCTGTTCACCGACGTCGGCCGCGACGGCATGTTGCAAGGCTGCAACGTCGAGGCGACCGTCGATCTGGCCCGCGCGGTCGACATTCCCGTGATCGCCAGCGGCGGGGTGAAGGGGATCGCCGAAATCCACGTCCTCGCGTTGCACGCGCTTGACGGTGTGGAAGGCGTGATTACCGGGCGGGCGCTCTATGATGGGCGCCTCGATCTCGCCGCAGCACTCAACGTGGCGGCGGCGGCGTGAGGCGCGGTCGGGTCCGCAGCACCGGCGCCTGCCGCCCCGGGCGCCCCCCCCATTGCCACCCCGGCGAAAGCCGGGGCCCAGTTGGGAGCGGACATTTTAAGACACGCTCGGCTTCACCAAAATGCCTTACCCGACTGGGCCCCGGCCTTCGCCGGGGTGGTAAGGCGGGATTGGCAGTCTCTCCCACCCCCCCCACCCCACCCCGCCAACCCGGCCCCCGAACATGACCGTCCGCGCTCGCGTCATTCCCTGCCTCGACGTGGCGAACGGCCGCGTGGTCAAGGGCGTGAACTTCGTCGACCTGATCGACGCGGGCGATCCCGTCGAACAGGCGCGCGCTTACGACGCCGCGGGAGCAGACGAATTGTGCTTCCTGGATATCGGCGCCAGCCACGAAGGGCGCGAGACGATCCTCGACGTAGTACGCCGGACCGCCGCCGTCTGCTTCATGCCGCTTACGGTGGGCGGCGGGGTGCGCTCCGCCGACGATGCGCGCGCGCTGCTGCTGGCGGGGGCCGACAAGGTCGCAGTCAATTCCGCCGCCGTGATCCGGCCCGAAGTCGTGTCCGACATCGCCGAGCGGTTCGGCAGCCAATGCTGCGTCGCTTCGATCGACGCGCGGCGTGTCGACGATGCCGGCGGAGGGCGTTGGGACGTGTTCACGCATGGCGGCCGGCGCGCGACCGGCATCGATGCGGTTGAGCATGCGCTGAACCTCGCGCGATTGGGCGCGGGCGAGTTGCTGGTCACGTCGATGGACCGCGACGGCACCCGCGGCGGCTACGACCTCGCGCTCACCCGCGCCATCGCCGATCGCACGCAAGTGCCGGTGGTCGCGTCGGGCGGCGTGGGCGGGCTCGACGATCTGGTCGCCGGCATCCGCCATGGCCATGCCAGTGCGGTGCTGGCCGCCTCCATCTTTCACTTCGGCCACGCCAGCATCGCCGACGCGCATGCCGCCCTTGCCGCGGCGGGTATCCCCGTGCGCCGCCACTGACCCGCAACCGGACCGCCGACGATCAGGATCGATACGCCCGCTCGCCCACGACATTGCCCGGCGGCGAATAGCGGCAGACCAGATAATCGTCGGTGGCGCTGGTCGCCATCGCGCAGCCGATGCGCGTGGTGCCATGCCAGACGATCTGCGCGTAATGGGCGACGTCCTGCCAGCGGCCGGTGCGGCTGAATGCCGGGGTCACGCCGTTGACGAACGCGCGCTTCTCCTCCGCCCAATGGCCGAACATCTCGTCATAGGCATAAGCGTCGCGCGTGCCGGTCCACAAATTCTCGCCCTCGTGACCGGTGCCTTGCGGTTGCCGGGCATGTTCGAACCGCTCGCTGAGTGCCATCGCCCGCGCATAGTCCCGCGCACCCGCCGCCAGCGCTTCGTCCCAGATCAGCGGCGGCAGGCCGACGGCGGCGCGCGCCCGCGCATGGCCGTCCAGCATGGCAGCGCGCAGCAGCGCCAACTCGCGCGGCGCCGGTTCCTCGTTGGTTCGCCGTTCGACCACGCGCGGCGGCCATTCCGCTTCCTGACAACCGCCGGCCAGCATCGGCATCAGCAGCAGCGCCGCAGCGGCGAAGTGGCGTTTGCACGGCATTGCGCCCATATCGGCCAAGCCATGCTTCCCGACAACCTGCCCCATCACCGGCCCGGCACGGATGCCGCCCAGGATACCGGGCCCGCGCCCCTGGCGCTCTACGTCCACTGGCCGTTCTGCGTCTCCAAATGCCCCTATTGCGATTTCAACAGCCACGTCCGCGACACCGTGGATCAGGATGCCTGGGCCACCGCGCTGCTCGCCGATCTGGCGCACGAGGCGCGCGAACTGCCCGGCCGCACGTTGGGATCGATCTTCTTCGGCGGCGGCACGCCGTCGCTGATGCCGCCGGAGACGGTGGCGGCGCTGATCGCCGCGGCCGAGCGTCACTGGGGGTTTGCCGATGATATCGAAATCACGCTTGAGGCCAATCCTTCGTCGGTAGAGGCGGCGCGCT
>DASTLZ010000136.1:0-2150 GCA_035714425.1 Sphingomonas sp. | reverse complement strand
GCAGTTCGGACTTGCCCGATGATGGTGTGTGGGAGCGGACCGGCATCGCCTTCGAACATCTCTCAGATCGGCTCCAGCACGGCGTGCGCGGCGTGCACTGCGGCGTGGCGGCCGATCGCGTCCTGCAAATCCGCCAGTTTGATCGGCTTGGCCAGATGCGCCTGCATCCCCGCCGCCTCGCACGCCGCGATATCGTCGGGATAGGCGTTGGCGGTCAGCGCCACGACCGGCAGCGCCCCGGCGCTCAGGCCCGCGGCGCGGATAGCGCGGGTCGCTTCCAGCCCGTCCATGAACGGCATCTGCATGTCCATGAACACCAGGGCATAGGGATCGTCCCGGTCGCGCGCCGCGGTCGCTTTCGCCACCGCGTCCCGGCCGTCAGGCGCGATGTCGATCCGGCAGTTCATCTGTTTGAGCATCGCGGTAATCAGCATCTGGTTGACGCCATTGTCCTCCGCCACCAGCACGCGCATCGGCGCGGCGCGGCCCGCGTCGGGCGCCGCGCCGCCCGGCGCCCGTACCGGCGCGGACGACGTCGATGCGATCAGCGGCAGGGTCAGGAAGAAGGTGGTGCCGACGCCGGGCACGCTTTCCAGCCGCAGGTCGCCGCCCATCGCGCGCGCCAGATGGACGCTGATCGCCAGGCCCAGCCCGGTGCCGCCATAGGTCGCCGCAGTCCCCGCATCCGCCTGCACGAATTGCGCGAAGATCGCCGCCTGCCGGTCGGGCGCGATACCGATGCCGGTGTCGGCGACCGCGATCACCATCTGCGGCCCCTCCGGCCCCTGCGCCGGGGCGGCACGCAGCGTGATCGACCCTCGCGCGGTGAATTTGGCGGCATTGCCCAGCAGGTTCAGCACGATCTGGCGCAGCCTCAGGCCGTCGCCGACCACCATCACCGGCAGCGCGTCGGCGATATCGCAGTTCAGCGTCAGCCCCTTCTGGACGGTCGCCGGCGTCATCAGCTGCAGGCAGCCGCGCAGGGTATGGGCCAGTTCGAACGGCTCGGCCGCGACCTTCATCTCCCCGGCTTCCACCTTGGACAGGTCGAGGATATCGTTCAGCAGGCGCATCATCGCGCGGCTCGATTCCGCGATCATCGCGGCGTGGCGCCGCTGTTCGCGCGACAGATCGCTGGCCAGCAACAGATCCGTGAAGCCGACGACGCCGTTCATGGGAGTACGGATTTCGTGGCTCATGTTCGCCAGGAAGCTGGCTTTCGCGATCACCGCCGCTTCCGCACGGCCGCGCGCGGCCTGCAATTGCAGCTCCATCGCCTTGCGTTCGGTCACGTTGCGCAGCGACGTCACGATTTCCAGCGGCGTGCCGTCGAGGGGATCGCGCACCAGCCCGCTGCTGGCCTCCAGCCAGATCCACTGCCCCGGATATTGCGGATGCCGCGCGCGATAGGTGACGACGGACTTGTCGCGCACCCCGCTGGCCAGATCGCCGTGGGCGGCCCGCACCGCGTCGCGATCCGCGGGATGGAAGCGCGACAGCATCTGGCGCCCGATCAGTGCTTCGGGCGCATAGCCCAGCACTTCGCGCACCGATGGCGACGCATACAGGCAGACGCCGTCGCGCGTCAGGCGAAAGACCCCATCGGTGGCGTGATCGGCCAGGAGCGCCAATTGCGCCTCCGCATCCTCGCGCCGCTGCACGTCGATCGCCAGCTGCGCGTTCGCCTCCCGCAGGGCCAGCAATTGCAGGCGACGGTCGCGCCAGGCCAGGCCGGCCAGCAGGACGATCAGCAACGCGACCGCGGTCAGCTCCGCACGCGCGATGTCGCGCAGCATATTGGCACGCCGGCTGCGCGCCTCCATCAGCCGCGCTTCCCCGGCGCGGATGACGGCGAGGAGGCGGATCACCGTCATCGTCGACCGCGCGGTGGCCACGCTGCCGGTGATCGCGATCGCCTCCGCCGCCTTGCCCGCGCGGTACAGGCGGATCGTGCGATCCATTTCCGCGATCCGCTGCAACAATACCCGCTGAAGCATCAGCGCGTGGCGGTGAACGGCCGGGTCGTCGACCGTCATCCGCACGACGTCCGCCATTGGCCCGGGTAAATCGCGGTTGACGCGGCCGAAGCGCGTCAGATGCTCGGGGCGGCCGGTCAACAGATAGCCGCGCCGATTGATCTCGGCGCGCAT
>DASTLZ010000135.1:0-6913 GCA_035714425.1 Sphingomonas sp. | reverse complement strand
AGCGACGAATAGCCCGTCCCGAAATCGTCGAGCGCGATGCGGATGCCGAGTGCGCGCAGGCGGTGCAGCATGGCGACGACGTTGGTTTCGCCATCGAGGAACACCGATTCGGTGATCTCGATCTCCAGGCGCGGGGGCGCGATGCCGCTTTGCGCCAGCGCCTGCATCACGATCGCCTGAAAGCCGCTGCTGCGAAACTGCAGGGGCGACACGTTGACCGCGACGCGGACGTGATCGGGCCAGTCGCGCGCCTGGCGGCAGGCTTCGTGCATCACCCATTCGCCGATCGGCACGATCAGGCCGCAATCCTCCGCGACGGGGATGAATTCGATCGGGTGAATGGCGCCGCGCGACGGATGATCCCAGCGCAACAGCGCTTCGAAGCCACCGATGCGATCCGCCTTCAGATCGTAGATCGGCTGGTAATTCAGCCGGAACTGGCCGGTGCACAGCGCTTCGCGCAGGTCCAGTTCCAGCTGGCGGCGATTGCGCGCCGCTGCGTCCAGGGCCGGTTCGAAGAAGCGGAACACGCCGCGGCCATCGTGCTTGGCACGGTAGAGCGCCAGGTCGGCGTTCTTGAGCAGATGATCGGGATCGGTGCCGTCGGCCGGCGCCATCGCGATACCGATGCTGATCCCCGCCGCGACCAGCGCGCCGTCGACGGGCAGCGGATCGCGCATGCCGTCCAGGATCGCCTGCGCCAGCGCACGGGGGCGATCGTCGTCGAAGCTGCCTGACACGATGATGGCGAATTCGTCGCCGCCCAGCCGCGCGACCATGCCGTCACTGGCCAGATCCTGAAGCAGTGCGCCGACCACGCAGAGCAGCGCATCGCCCGCCGGATGACCGAGCGTGTCGTTCACGCCCTTGAACCCGTCGAGATCGAGGCACAGGATCGCGGCGCGCTCGTCCGTGCGCCCTGCCCGCGCGATTGCCTGCCCCAGCGTCTGGCGAAAGGCGGCGCGATTGGCGAGGCCGGTCAGGGTATCGTGGAACGCCAGATGCGTGATGCGATGTTCGCGTTCGACGATGCCGCTGGACATGCGGTTGAAGGCGTCGGCCAGGCCGGCGATCTCGTCTTCGCCCACCACGTCCAATTCGGTCCGGCGCCCCTCCTGCAAGGCATGCGCCGCGCTGGCCAGTGCAGCGATCGGCCGGGTGATGTCGCGCGCGAGCCGGCGGCTGCCGATCAGCATGATGATGAGGCCGAGCACACCGGCCAGGCCCATGCCGACCTGCAACGGGATATACGGCGCCATCGCGGCCTCGAGCGGATAGCGGATCATGATCGCCGCCTCCGTCACGCCGCGCGGACCCGCCAGTGGCTTGGCCAGGGCGAAGGCCTGACCCTGCGGCAGAGCGACCATCGTCGGCGCCGTGCCGGCCCGCGCGACCAGCGCGTCGAGCGGGACCGTGTGCGCGATGCTGCGGTCATCCGCGATCCAGTGTCCGCGCGCGTCGCGTTCCAGCATCACCGCGATCAGCGGAATGGCGGAGAGTTCGGCCAGCGCGCGCAACTCCTGCGCGTCGAGCCGAACGGCGAACACGACGCGGCCGATTTCGACGGGCGCCATGATCGGCGTCGTGACCAGCCGATATACGGTGCCGTCGGCGACGGTCACCACGTCGTGCCGGCCTGCCGATGCGGCGTCTGCAAGGCCGGCGGCGAGGTGGTGCAGGCCGCCGACGTTGCCGATCACGGCACCTTCCATGTCGACGACGGCCGCGGCGGCGACGCCGGCACGCTGGCGCAGATTGTCGAGCGCGGATTCGATCGTCGGCCGATCCCCGCTGGCGACCGCGGCGCGGAATCCGTAATCGCGCGCCAGCACCTCAGCCGAGGAGACGAGCGCCTGCGCGCGCAAGGCCCAGATACGGTCGTACACCGTCGCGCTGGTCGTCAGTTCGGCCGTCACGCTGCTGCGCGCATGGCTTCGGATCATGACCTGCGTCACCGCGGCCACCACGACGAGCGCGGCGGCGAACAGGGTTGCATAAAGGACCGTCAGGCGCGCGCGCAGCGTGCCGAAACGCGGACGCCAGTGCTTCACCGCGCGATCGAGACCGTCGTCGCCAGGCCGCCCGCGGCCAGCATCTGGTCACGCGTCAGGCTGTTGCCGGGGCTGCGGATCGAGGGGTGCCACACGCGGATGGTGACCGCGCCCGGCGGCACATTGGCGAACCGCACGCGGCCCGCGCCATCGACCTGCGCGGCATAGGGCGTGTCGACGACATAGACGACGCCGTTCATCCGATCGTGAATGTTGCAGCCCAGCGCGACCGCGCCCGCCTTGTCGAACGTCACCTTGCGCGTGTCGTCCTGCCCGTAAAGCTTCAGATCGAACCGCTTGGGCTTCGAAAAGGAATAGACATGGTGCCGCACGCGGTCGCGATTGGGAAAGCCGACGGTGGCGCCGACCGGGACCACCAGCACATGCGGCGCGAAGGCGATGTCGCGCTGTTCCATGATGAACGCGCCGCCCGGCGCGGGTGCACGAAATCGCGCGCTTTCGATGCTGACCACGGCGCCAGCGAGCGTTGCGCCATCCGCACCACGCACCTCCACGGCCAGCGGGGCGGCCTGCGCGACACAAGGGCACAGCAACGCAGCGACGGCTGAAACGGCGAGAGCGGGGAAGCGAAAGCGGGACATCGCCCGACGCTGTACTTCGGCAGGCGTTGCGAAGGGGTGAAATCCGGTTTTACCGGGCGTCAACCACGATCGTGCGAACGCGGTGGCGACTGACGCAGATCGGATTCGTGGACGTGCCCAAAGCCCTGTTTCGCATCGCAATCGCGGTGGCGGCCCTGCTGGCGCCTATGACAGCGGATGCCGAGGATCTGCGCAGCGGCGGCAAATTGCTGCTGACCGGCGGCGCGACCGGGATCGAGGGTGCGGCGGGCGGCGGGCTGGCGACATGGGCATTGATCGCGGGCAACGAAACCGACGCCGGCATCGGCGCGACCGCGCACGCAACGATCGTGGCGCTGCCCGAATTCGACCTGGAGAGTTACGGCGCCGCGATCGGCGTGTTCGACCGGGTCGAGGTGTCCTACGCGCATCTGAGCTTCGGCACGCGCGCGGCGGGCGCCGGGCTGGGCTTGGGCCGCGGCTATACGTTCGCGCAGCATGTGCTGGGCGCCAAGGTGAAGCTGATCGGCGATGCCGTCTGGGACCAGGGCAGCGCGTTGCCGCAGATCGCCGCGGGCGTGCAGTACAAGATCGCGGACAAGGCGGCGACGCTGCGCGCCGTCGGTGCGCGCGAGACGAAGGGCGCCGATTTCTATGTGTCGGCGACGAAGGTGTTGCTGGCGCGCAGCATGGTGCTGGGCGCGACGGCGCGGTGGACGAAGGCAAACCAGCTGGGACTGCTCGGCTTCGGCGGCGACCGTCAGGCCAGCCGTACGATCCAGGTCGAGGGATCGGCCGGGCTGCTGCTCAGCCGCCGCCTGCTGGTCGGCGCCGAATATCGCACCAAGCCGAACAATCTGGGGTTCGCGCAAGAAGACGACGCATACGATCTGTTCGCCGCCTGGGCGGTGCAGCGCAACCTGACGGTGACGGCGGCCTATGTCGATCTGGGCGATATCGCGACGGTGAAGGCGCAACGCGGACTGTTCCTATCGCTGCAAACGGGGTTCTGACGATGATGATGACGGTCGCGCTGGCGCTCGCGCTGATGGTGCAGGTGCAGGTGCAGGTGCAGGCGGGCGAGAAGCCGGTCGATGCGTATGTGGCGTCGAACGCCCATGCGGGTGCGACGCCGTTCGCCGACGACGGCGTGCTGCGCGCGTTCCACGGGCGCGCCGGGGTCGACCGGGTCGTCGAGGATCTGGTGAACCGGTCGATCGCCGATCCGCGGATCAGCGACATCTTCAAGGCGCAGGACATCGTGCGCTTGCGCCGCACCCTGAAAGAGCAATTCTGCTACATCCTGCATGGCGGGTGCGATTACACCGGGCGGGACATGAAGGCGGCGCACAAGGACATGGGCCTGCAACAGGCGGACATGGGCGCGCTGGTCGAGAATCTGCAAGCGGCCATGCGCAAGGAAGGCGTCGCCTTCTTCGCGCAAAACCGGCTGCTCGCCAAGCTGGCGCCGATACGCCGCGACGTCGTCGAGCGATAAATTACCCGGCGATTGCCAGCCGCGGCGTCTGCTGATGCTGGACCACCCGCCAGTCCTCGTGCGCGATGCGGCGGTAGGTGGAGGTGCAATGCGCCTCATACGCCTGATCGTCACGCATCGCCTTGGCATGATAGGCGACGACGATCAGCCCTTCCTGCGGGCGTGCGACGCGGCGGTCGGCGATCTCCACCGACGTCCACCGCGGGGTGTGGGTGACCGCCTCCACCGCTTCGGAGCCCGCCATCACGAACGGCGGGGTCGGCAGCACCATCAGGCACGCGTCGTCGATCGACTGCTGATAATCCAGCGCATCGCCGGTCCACAGGCTTTTCTCGAAAGCCCATACGCGTTCGTCGTCCATCGTCTTCTCCTGTACCGGACCTGCACAACAGGCGGGCGCGCGGAAATATCCCCTGCGCCGCTGGGTGGTCGCGCGGGGGCGCGTTCGGAACGTCCGACATGCGTGCCCGTTGTGACCGCGTTATCGGGAGCGAAATCATACAGAGGAACGAGACGGACGCGGCCGTGCCGATGCCGGTCGCAGAAGTGGCCGCGCGGCTTGCGCCGGCGCAGGGGGACATCGTGTATGTCGCGGTGGACGAACAGCGGGCGGAGGCGGTCGCGGGCGTGCTGCGGGCGTTCGCGCCCGACGATCTGGTGCTGCACATGCCGTCGAGCGACGCGCTGCCCGGCGACGATGCGCCGCCTTCGCCCGCCAATGTCGGGCGCCGGGTCGCGGCGTTGCGGCGGCTGCGCGCGCGGAATTCGGGGTTGCGGGCGCGGGCAGTGCTGGTGACGAGTGCGGAGGCGACGGCGGTGCGCTATCCCGCGCCCGGCGCGTTCGACGCGGCGCCGCCCGAAGTCGCCATCGGCGACGCGTTCGATGCGGACGCGTTCGCGGCACGGATCGCGGCGGTGGGCTATTTCACCGACGACCGCGTCGACGAGCCGGGCGAAGTGGCGGTACGCGGGCATGTCGTCGATATCTTCCCCGCCGACCTGACCCAGCCCATGCGGATCGAGATCGCCGACGGGCGGGTGGAGGCGATACGCTGTTACGATCCGGTCACCCAGCGCGGCGATGCGCAGGTGGAGCGGGTCGAACTGGGGCACGCCAGCGAGCCGCCGGTGGAAGAAGGCGGCGTGCCGCTCCTGGCGCATATGCCGGGTGCGGCGGTGGCGTGCGACCCCGGCGTGGTGGCGCGGCGCGACCGGTTCCTGGCGATCGTCGCCGACGGCGCGCAGCGCGGGCGGGGCCGGGATGCGGGCGTGGACGGCAAGGCTTGGACGGCGGCGGTGAAGGATCACCCGCATCTCGACCTGACGCCCGGCGATGCACCCCCGCCGCGCTTCGTCGAGGGGCGCAGCCCGACGCGGGCCTTCGCGAAGGCAGCACGCGCCACATTGGACGGCGGGCGGCTGTTGCTGGCGGGGACCCCGCGCGACCTGCGCTTTCTGGTGCCGCGGCTGGGCAAGGCCGTGGGTGGTTTCGCCGCGGTCGCAAGCTTGCGCGAGGCGCTGGCGGCGGATGCAGGCACGGCGATGACGCTGGCGGCGCCGGTCGACCGGGGCTTTGCGATCGACGGGCTGACAATTGTCGCCGCCGCCGACCTGCTCGGCGCGCGCGCGGGTGGCGACACCGGCGGCGCGAGCGCGCATGCGTTCGGCGAATCCGGCGAGTTGCAGCGCGGCGATGTCGTCGTCCATGAGGATTTCGGCATCGGCGTGATCGTCGGGCTGGAAGCGACCGAGGAAGGCAGCGAGGCGATCGTCCTGCGCTATGCCAAGGATGCGCGCCGGCTGGTGCCCGTCGCAGAAGCGGATCGCATCTGGCGGTACGGCGCGGACGACGATGCGGTGACGCTGGACACGCTGGACGGTGCCAGCTGGCAGAAACGGCGCGGCGACATCGCCGCCGCCATTCGGGATAGCGCGACGTCGCTGGCAAAGCTGGCCGCCGAGCACGCGGCGTTGAAAGTCGCGCCGACCGTGCCCGATACCGCCGCCTACGAACGCTTCGCCGCCTGTTTCGGCTTTACCGAGACGCCCGACCAGGCGCGCGCCATCGCCGCGGTGCGCGCCGATCTGGCGAGCGGGGCGCCGATGGACCGGCTGGTGATCGGCGACGTCGGCTATGGCAAGACCGAAGTGGCGTTGCGTGCCGCCGCCTTGGTCGCGCTGGCGGGCGGCCAGGTCGCGGTCGCGGCGCCGACGACGGTGCTGGTGCGCCAGCATATCGAGACGTTCGCGCGCCGTTTCGAAGGGACCGGGATCGCGGTCGCCGGCCTCTCTCGCCTGTCGAGCAGCACGGAGAAAACGCGGGTGAAGGCGGGGCTGGCCGACGGCAGTATCGGCGTCGTCGTCGGCACCGGCGCGGTCGCTGGCAAAAGCGTGGCCTATGCCGACCTGCGGCTGGTGGTGATCGACGAGGAACAGCGGTTCGGCGCAGCGGACAAGGCGCGGCTGCACGGGCTGGGCATCGGCCATGTCCTGACCCTGAGCGCGACGCCGATCCCGCGTACCCTGCAAACCGCGCTCGTCGGGTTGCAGGATGTCTCGGTCATCGCCACGCCCCCCGCCCGCCGCCAGCCGATCCGCACCAGCGTTGCCGAGTGGGAGGACGGCGCAGTGCGGGCTGCGCTGCTGCGCGAACGCGCGCGCGGCGGGCAGAGCTTCGTGGTGGTGCCGCGCGTGTCCGACATGGCGCCGCTGACGCAGACGCTGGCGCGGCTGGTGCCCGAACTCACGGTGCGCGCCGATCTGGCGAGCGGGGCGCCGATGGA
>DASTLZ010000134.1:0-7423 GCA_035714425.1 Sphingomonas sp. | reverse complement strand
CGCCCACATCAGAAGGGGCAGCAGCAACGCGATGACGAGCGACGACGTGATCGGCGCGCTGGGGTCGCTGGTGACCAGATCCAGCCCGGCGATGCCCAGGCTGGTCCGCATCGTTTCCACCCGGTCGTACGCGTGCTCGTCCTCGCGCGCTTCCAGGAGCAGCGAGCGGTCGTCCGTCGCCAGCGCGCTGCTGAACCCCGTCAGGCTGGCGGTGGGGGCGCCGATCCGCGCCAGGAAGCTGCGCGGGAACCACGCTTGCGCATTGGCCCCGCGCGGTCCGTCGATGACGAGCATGAGGCCTTGCCCCGGAATGATCGCCGCGTCGATCGGCAGGCCGGAACGGGCGATGGAAACGTCGGGAAACGGTTGACCACACAACGTCTTGCCGCGCGCGTTCGTGATGACGAAACGGGTGCCACCGCCACCACCCGATTGCTGCGCGAAAACGCCCTGCGCACGCGCGCAACTCGATCCGTCCGCCGGGTCGGTGCCCAGCGCCGCGACCGCGGCGCGCAACGCCGTCATGTCGCCGATCAGCTCGATCGCGATCGCGCGCGTGCTCTCGATCGCCGCGACGCGCAACCTTGCACGCGTCTCCGCGTCGACGGCGCGGCCCGTTTTCAGCGTCGCGAACATCGCGATCAGCGCGAGGGGCAACAATGCGGCGCTGAGGATGAGGAACAGCTTCGCACCGGTGGGCAATCGCGCCAGAACACCGTCATGTACGGGCGAAAGGTCTGCAGCAATATCGGGTTCTGGTGAAGTGCGTGAACCGGGGGGGCTGGCCGGTTTCCGGGGTGCGTCGCCGGACGTTGAGGCGGCAGTGGTTCGGTAGAAGGGTAGGGCCATCCGCTAAGGGGTTACCCCAGCTTGCCGAGCAGGTCGAGGAGATCGTCCGGCACGACCTCGTCGACGGTCTGCTGATATACCGATCGCAGCGCCGAGCCCATGTCGCGGTCCTTGCCCTGGATCCTCGTCGCACCAGCTCTGGCGGCGGGCCCGGTCGCGCGCTTCCCGCCCAAAGCGGCTGATTTGTCCACCTCGCCTGGTGCGGCACCCGGTACGGCGGTCTTCATGTCCTGGCCCAAAGCTGAAAACTTCCCCCTGCGTCGCCCGCTGTTCAGGGCCGACAATCGTGTAACCGTCGTATGCTCCGCGCCGCATCAGGTGCGCAAAGAAGGTGTGATGTTGCAAGGAAACAAAATTGGCCCTCGTTGGTTCCCGCATGACATCGAAATTCGCGGGTGCGATGGTGAAAGGGCGTTTTGGGGTGGGCATCGCGACTGGCGCCGTCCTATTACGGCACTCGGACATCGGCACCGACCGCGCGAAAACCGATAGCGTGAAATCAGGGAGTATAGATTACCCATGTCGCTTGGACAGCAACTCGCTCCGCACCTTCCCTTCCTGCGGCGCTACGGCCGGGCACTGACCGGCAGCCAGAACCACGGCGACAAATATGTACGTGCGACTTTGGAAGCGATCGTCGCCGCGCCGGACGGATTTCCGCGCGACGTCGATCCCCGCCTGGGCCTGTACCGGATGTTCCAGGGCATCTGGAATTCGACCAATTACGACGAACAGCCGTCCGATCCGCAGGTCGATGGCGTCGATGGCGTCGATGGCAACGAAGCGGTGGCGCGTGCGCGGCTTGCGCGGATGACGCCGCTGTCGCGTCAGGCGCTTTTGCTGACGGCGATGGAAGGCTTTACGCCGGAGGATGCTGCTTATCTGATCGACGTCGATACCGCCGAAGTCGACGCACTCGTCGCCGAAGCGCTGGCGGAGATCGAGAGCCAGACCCGCGCACGCGTCCTCATTATCGAAGACGAGCCGATGATCGCGATGGATATCGAGACGATCGTGCGCGATCTGGGCCACGACGTGACCGGCGTCGCCGTCACCCGCGACGAAGCGGTCGGGCTGGCGATGGAGGATCGACCCGGTCTGGTACTTGCCGACATCCAATTGGCGGACGACAGCTCGGGTATCGATGCGGTGAAGGACATTCTGGCGCAATTCGAAGTCCCCGTGATCTTCATCACGGCCTTCCCGGAACGCCTGTTGACCGGCGAGCGTCCGGAGCCGACCTTCCTCATCACCAAGCCATTCCAGCGATCGACCGTCAAGGCGGCGATCAGCCAGGCGTTGTTCTTCAACCAGGCGACGATCCCCGCCTGACCTGCGCCGGGCGCACGACCGCGGGCGCCCGCATCGACTTTTTCGCCCGATTGCCCTTGCGGGGTGCAAAGGTTACGGACCCAAAACATTCTTCGGGGGTTTCATTGGCATGAACGATGAAAAGATCACGGTCGACACCGATGCGGCCCGCGCAGGCTCTACTCCGGGTGTGACCCGGTACGTGCTCGGCATCTCCCTGGCGCTGGTGATCGTTATTTTCGCGGTGCTGGTCTTCCGCTGACGCATAGCCGCGCCGCCGATTGGTAATCGGCGGACCGCGACCTATGTTACCACCCGGCAGAGTTGCGGGATCGAACGGATTTTCATGACCGAGATTGTCACGCGCGACGATTATGACGACGAGAACGACGACGCGCCCGAGGCGCCCGTCGAACACGTTTCGTTGTCCGATACCGAATTCAAGGCGCAGCTGGCGCAGGTCATTCCGCATCTGCGCGCGTTCGGTCGATCGCTTTCGGGAAGCCGCGATCTTGCCGACGATCTGGTGCAGGAAACGTTGTTGAAGGCATGGGGTGCACGGCTGCGGTTTCAGGCCGGCACGAACATGCGCGCCTGGACGTTCATCATCCTGCGCAACCTGTATCTGTCGCAGATGCGGCGGGCGCGGTTCAAGGGCGAGTGGGACGATCTGGTCGCTGATCGCATCCTCGCGGCGCCTGCGAGTCAGGACCGGCACGTCGAATTGGGCGATATGCAACGCGCATTGCTCCACCTGCCGCAGCCGCAGCGGGAGGCGTTGATTCTGGTCGGCGCGGGCGGCTTTGCCTATGAAGAAGCGGCAGAAATCTGCAACGTCGCGGTCGGCACGATCAAGAGCCGGGTGGCACGCGGGCGCGTTGCGCTCGAAGCTATCCTCTCAACCGGTGCGCTGCCGTCGCGGCGGTCGCACGAAAGCGACGTGTCGAAGACGGCGCTGGAGACGATCATGGACGAAGTCGAAGGTCTCAGCCGCGGGCGCTGATCGGCGCAGGCGTTCAGTGGCTCCGGTGGCGGTCGAGCGCATCGACGAGGCGCTGAATATCTCCGGGTAATCCCGACGGTTGGGTGTAGGCTCCGCGCAATGCCGATCCCAAAGCATCGGTCGGCCGGGGGCAGCGGACGACCCCGTGGTCATCGGTTCTTGCGATCGAGAGAGGATAACCCATCATGCACCATGAACGATCCAAATCCGCGTTTGTTGCCCACTTGCTTCAAGTAATTGACACGGCGCGAATTTAGGAGGTGTTAGGAGGTGTCTGCCGCTGACGCCGATCCCCGGATCGCCGCGGCATGCGTCCGCGCCCGCGCAGAAGCGCCGTTTTTGGCGCAGGCGCTGTCCCGAGAACCGGCTTTAGCGGCACGGCTGGAGGCGGGATTTCTCGATCCCGCCCCTCCTCCCGACGCTGATCTGCCAGTGGGGCGGGCGTTGCGGGTGGAGCGGCGGGGGGTGGCGGTGCGGGTCGCGATCGGGGATCTGGCGGGGGTTCTGGACCTGACCGCGGTGACCGCGATGCTGACCGGGTTCGCCGATAGCGCGCTCGACCGGGCCATTGCGGCGGCCATTGCGGAGCGGACGCCGGGGGCGCTGGTGCGCGGGTTCGCGGCGATCGCGCTGGGCAAGCAGGGCTCGCACGAGTTGAACTATTCGTCCGACATCGACCCTATCTTGTTGTTCGACCCCGAGACTTTGCCACGCCGCCCTCGGGAAGAGCCGCAGGAGGCGGCGGTGCGGATCGGCAAGCGCGTCGTCGAATTGCTCCAGGCGCGCGACGGCGACGGCTATGTCCTGCGCGTCGATCTGCGCCTGAGACCCTCACCCGAAGCCACGCCGATCGTCCTGCCGGTCGAGGCGGCGATCCAATATTATGAGAGCCATGCCCTGGCGTGGGAGCGCGCCGCGTTCATCCGGGCGCGCGCAACTGCCGGAGATTTATCGCTCGGTGAAGGCTTTTTGGACGCAATTCGCCCGTTTGTGTGGCGAAGAGGCCTGGATTTCGGAACAATCGGCGAGATTCGCGAAATTTCACGACGCATCCGCGACCATCATTCGCAGGGGCAGGCGTTCGGCCCCGGCTACGATCTGAAGCGCGGGCGAGGCGGGATTCGCGAGGTCGAGTTCTTTGCGCAGATCCATCAATTGATCCACGGCGGTCGCGATCCGGCATTGCGCGCGCCCGCCACGCGCGACGCGCTGGCGGTGCTGGCCGAGGCGGGGTGGATCGATCCGTTCGCGGCGCGCGCGCTGTCGCGGTCCTACACGCTGCTGCGGACGATCGAGCACCGCGTCCAGATGATCGACGACCGCCAGACCCATGCGCTGCCGCGCGGTGAGGCGTTGGATGCGGTGGCGCGGCTGCATGGGTTGGAGAATGGCGCGGCGTTGCTGGAGATGCTGGCGCCGCATGTCGCGGCGACGGCGCGGACGTATGATGCGCTGGACGACGGAGCGGCGCCGGCGGTGCCCCGCGATCCGGTGCGATTGTCGGAGGCGCTGGCCGGGTTCGGCGATGGGCAGGCGGCGGCGCAGACGATCGCGCGCTGGCGCGCGGGCAATTACCCCGCGCTGCGCAGCCCGGTGGCGCGGAAAGCGTTGGAGGCAGTGCTGCCGATCCTGGTGCCGGCACTGACTGCCGCTGCCGATCCCCGCGCGGCGCTGATGCGGCTCGACGGCCTGCTGGAGCGATTGCCGAGTGCGCTGAACGTCTTTCGGCTGCTGGAAGCGCGGCCCGGGCTGGCCACCTTGCTGGCCGCGATCCTGAGCCACGCCGCGCCGCTGGCGGAGTCGCTGGCTCGGCGCGCCGAATTGCTCGACGGGCTGATCGATGCCAGCGCGCTGGAGCCGGTGGGCGATGTCGCGGCGCTGGCGCGCACGATGGCGGCGGGGGAGCGCGGGCTGGATTATCAGGGGCGGCTGGATCACGTCCGGCGGATCGTCGGCGAAGCGCGGTTCGCGCTGGGCACGCAGATCGTCGCAGGTACGTCCGATCCGCTGGACGTCGCCGCCGGCTATGCCCGCGTCGCCGAAGCGGCGATCGAGACGCTGGTGACCGCCACGGTCGCCGATTTCGCCAACGCGCACGGCCGGGTGCCGGACAGCGAATTCGTCGTGCTCGCACTTGGCCGGATGGGCGGCGGGCTGATGACGCATGCGTCCGATCTGGACCTGGTCTATATGTTCACCGGCGATTTCCGCGCCGAATCCGACGGCACCCGCCCATTGGGCGCCACGCTATATTACAATCGCCTGGCGCAGCGGGTGACGGCGGCGCTGTCGGTGGCGACCGCCGCCGGCACGCTCTACCCGATCGACACCCGCCTGCGCCCACAAGGCGCGCAGGGGCCGCTCGTCGTCTCCCTGGATTCCTTCGCGCGATACCAGCGCGAGGATGCCTGGACGTGGGAACATATGGCGCTGACGCGGGCGCGGCCCGTCTTCGGGTCGCCCGCGGCGCGCGCGGCGCTGGCGCAGATCGTTGCCGAGGTGCTGACGACGGCGCGCGAAGGCCGGGATGCAATGGGCGACGCGCGGCGGATGCGCGCCGACATGGCCGCGCACAAGCCGCCTGCGGGGCCGTTCGATGCCAAGCTGCTGCCCGGCGGGCTGGTCGATCTGGAGTTCGTCGTCCACGCGGTGCAGTTGACCCATCGCACCGGCTTCGACCCCGATCTGCGTATCGCGATCAACCTGTTGGCGGAGCAGGGGCTGATCGCCGCGTCGCTGCGTCCCGCGCACGATCTGCTGACGCGGCTGCTCGTCACGCTGCGACTGGTGGCGCCGGACGGACAGGAGCCGGGGCCGGCGACCCAGGCGCTGGTCGCGCGGGCGCTGCGCCTGCCCAACTGGCCTGCGGTGGTTGCGGCATTCGCGGCGACGCGTCAGGACGTGTCGACCATCTGGCAAAGGATCGAGCGATGAATGAAGGCGATGCCATGCCCGACGTGCGCGCGATCCTGCCGGACGGCACGCCGATGGCGCTGACCGACCTGATCGGTGCGCCGGCGATCGTATATTTCTATCCCAAGGACGACACGCCCGGCTGCACGCGCGAAGCGAAGGAGTTTTCGGACGCCGCCGCCCCCTTTGCGGCGAAGGGCGCCCGGGTGGTTGGCGTATCGAAAGACCCGCCGGCCAAGCACGAAAAATTCGCGCGCAAGCACGCCCTGTCGGTCACGCTGGCCAGCGATATGGACGACAGCGTGTGCGACGCATTCGGCACCTGGGGCGAGAAGCAGATGTACGGCAAGACGTACATGGGGATCGAACGCGCGACGTTCCTGTTCGGCGCCGACGGACGGCTGCTGCGGGTGTGGCGCAAGGTTAAGGTGCCGGGCCATGTCGAAGAAGTTTTGGCCGCGGTTCCAGCCGGATGAGTGGTTATGCGCCTGCGAACCAACGGCTCGTCGTGCGTCAGCGGCAACCGGGCGCGTGTGGCGTGTCCCACTATTGCCTGGTTAACACTTTGCGCGCCACACCGACGGCGTCCAGGGAGCGGTGGGGCTGCAACCCGGTCGGTACATCCATGTCGCACGGCCGATAGGCCGCGCGGCCCATCGTTCGGGGTTAGATGACCTACAGCTTTCCCAAGTCCGGCCTGCGCAGCGCCATCGTTGCATGCGCGCTCATCGTATCGGGTACGGCACATGCCGCCGATGCGCCGCCGGCCGGATTGCCGCTGAATACCGCGGCCACGCTGAACAGCGGCGGCCTGAATAGCGGCGCCGCGATGAACGCCGGCGGAACGATGATCGCCGCATCAACCACCACCGCGGCCGAATTGCGCACCGACCAGCAGTTCCGCACCCTGTTCCAGACGTGGAAGCGCCTGGACGCACCGCAGACCGGGATCGGCGCCATTGCGATCCCGTCGGTCCAGCCGGTCCAGCATCTGAGCTTCACCAGCAATTTCGGTATCCGCAGCGACCCGTTCCGCGGCACCGCGACGATGCATGCCGGCGTCGACATTCCCGGCCCCAAGGGCACGCCGATCTATGCCACCGCCGACGGCATCATCAGCCACGCGGGCAAGCAGGGCGGGTACGGCAATCTGGTCGAGATCAATCACGGCAAGGGCATCGCCACGCGCTATGGCCATCTGTCGCGGATCATCGTGAGCGACAACAGCCGCGTCGTTCGCGGGCAATTGATCGCGTACATGGGATCGACCGGCCGTTCGACCGGCCCGCACCTGCATTACGAAGTCCGTATCGATGGCCATGCGGTGAACCCGCTTCCGTTCCTGAC
>DASTLZ010000133.1:0-2795 GCA_035714425.1 Sphingomonas sp. | reverse complement strand
GACATCGACATGGCACGCGCCGCCGATCTGCTGGGTATGGAGCGGCGACAGGCGGAGGCGATCCGCGATCTGCCGCGCGGCACGTTCCTCGCGCTCGGGCCGGCGGTGTCGCGCCGCCCGGTGTCGGTGCGGATCGGCCCGGTCGAGACGTCGACGCGCTCGGGCAGCCCGAAGCTGACGCCGCTGCCCAGCGCACCGGCCGCCGACCTTCAGCAACTGGTGTTCGCGGCGGACGCGGTCGACGACGCGCCGCAATTGCCAATGGCGTTCGAAGCGCGCCCGCGCCGGGTGCCCGCCGACGAGCTGATCGCCGATCTGTCCCGACCCACGCCCGCACGCACGCCCGAAGCGGAGCGCGACCCAGCCGAAGTCGCCGCGATCCTGGCGCAGGTCATGCGCGCGATCGTCGACGATCCCGAATCGGCGCTGCGTCCGGCATCGGTGCTGTTTCAGGATTTTCAGGTGCGCTGCCGGATGGCCGGGCTGGCCCGTCCGCCGCTTGATCTGTCGGCGTTCGCGCGGCGGCTGGCGGCGGCGCGCGGGGGGGTGTTCGATCTAGACGGCGCCGAATGGGCGGACGCGTTGGCGCTGGCGGCCAGCCTGCCCGACGACATGCTCGGCGCCTTCCTGCTGATCGCCCGCGCCGCGCGGACGGGGGAGCCGGCCCCGTCCGACACCGCGCTGGCGCAGACCTATGGCACCAGTTCGCTCGGGCGGGTGCGGCGGCTGATCGCCAATATCGAAAGCCGCGATCTGATCGTGTGCCGGACGGACCTGTCGGGCAAACGATCGATCACGATTCCCGGCCTGGGATGGACGACGGCGGCGGCGGAGGCTGCGTAAGCCCCGCCGCGCACGCAGCGTCGATCAGGCCGTCAGATCATGCCCAGCGCCTGCATATACACTTCCAGGATGGCTTCTTCCTCCTGATATTCTTCCTTCTTTTTCTTGCGGATGCTCATGATCTTGCGGATCGCCTTGGGATCGTATCCGCGGCCCTTGGCTTCGGCCATCACGTCCTTGATGTCGTCGGTGATGCCCTTCTTCTCTTCTTCCAGCCGCTCGGCGCGCTCGATCAGCAGGCGCAGTTCGTCGGCCGCGACGTGGCCGCCGCCCATGCCTTCTTGCCGTTCCTCGGCCATGATCCCCATCCCCATGCACAGGCCGCACGACCCGGCGGCGCGGCGATTCGCGCGGCGGGGGCGGCCTGGTTAAACCCTGTCGGGTGCGGCGGCGCGTCTAGGCTGGGCGGCGTTCAGTCTCAAGCCAAACGTGTTTCGGGCGCAACGTAACGTAGTTCAAGGATTGCGCGCCATGCTCTGCGCCATGCGCGCGAGCTGCTCGGGTGTCGCCTCCCCCTGATGCTCCGCTTTCCACCGGCTATAGGGGATGCCGTAGATCGCCTCTCGCGCCGCATCCTTGTCGAGTCCCCCCGCTTGCGCCGTCCAGTCCGACAGGCAATTGCGGCAAAACCCCGCCAGCCCCATCAGGTCGACGTTCTGGGCATCGTCGCGGTGGCGCAAATGGCGCACCAGCCGGCGGAATGCGGCAGCGGCGGTCGCGTCGTCGATCGTGTCGATGGGGTCCATGCTCGTCCTTCCGGGTTGATCGGTATGAGATAGCGTCTAGACCCGGCGTCGCAATCCGCGAGGACACCATGACCAGAACCAGCAGCCCTGCGGCCGCCGCGACCCCCGACATCCGTCCGCGTGCACGAAAGGTGCGCGTGCTCGCCACCCTGGGCCCCGCCAGCAACACGCCGGAGATGATCGCGACGCTGTTCCGCGCCGGGGCCGATGCCTTTCGCGTGAACATGAGCCACGGCGATCAGGCGTCGAAGGTCGCGGTGATCCAGGCAATCCGTGGGCTCGAGACGCAATTCGGCCGGCCGACGACGATCCTCGCCGATCTGCAAGGCCCCAAGCTGCGCGTCGGCAAATTCGCCGGCGGCCGCGTCCAGTTGAAGACCGGCAACCGCTTCGTCCTCGATCGCTCACGCGAATTGGGCGATGCGACCCGCGTCGAGCTGCCCCACCGCGAGATTTTCGCGGCGATCGAACGCGGCGCACGGCTGTTGCTGGACGACGGCAAATTGGTGTTGCGCGTCGCCGATCACGGCCCCGATCGCATCGAAACCATCGTCGAGGTCGGCGGCGCGCTGTCCGATAACAAGGGGCTGAACGTCCCCGACGTGGTGGTGCCGATGGCGGCGCTGACCGACAAGGATCGCTCCGATCTGGCGTTCGCGATCGAACAGGGGGTCGATTGGATCGCCTTGTCCTTCGTGCAGCGGCCGGAGGATTTGTGGGAAGCCCGCAAGTTGATCGGCGGCAAGGCGGCGTTGCTCGCCAAGATCGAGAAGCCGGCCGCGATCGAGCGGCTGGAGGAGATCGTCGAGGCGTGCGACGGCGTGATGGTCGCGCGCGGCGATCTGGGGGTGGAAATGCCGCCACAAGCGGTGCCGCCGCTGCAAAAGCGGATCGTCGAAGTGTCGCGACGGATGGGGCGCCCCGTCGTGGTCGCCACCCAGATGCTCGAATCGATGATATCCAGCCCGTCGCCGACCCGCGCCGAAGTCTCCGACGTCGCCACCGCGATCTATGATGGTGCCGATGCGATCATGCTGTCCGCCGAAAGCGCCGCCGGCGACTGGCCGGTCGAATCGGTGGCCATGATGGACGCGATCGGCGTTTCGATCGAAGGCGATCCGGGCCACGGTGATCGCATCCACTTCACCGTGATGAAGCCCGATCCCACCGTGTCCGACGCGCTTGCCGAAGCGGCCAAGGACATTG
>DASTLZ010000132.1:0-2303 GCA_035714425.1 Sphingomonas sp. | reverse complement strand
ATCAGGAACGTGGCGCCACCGGTACGCAGCACGCGCGCGCCGTCGAAACAGCCGGCCGCGACGTTGCGAATGCGGCGTTCCGCCACTTCAAGGACGGCGTCGCCGCCACGCCGTCCATAAGCGGCATTGACGATGTCGAGCCGCGACAAGGCGACCAGCATGACGTGGTTGGCCCCGCATTCCTCGACCACCCTGGCCGCGTCCGCCGGCAGATCGACGAGCCGCCGTTCGCCGCCGCGATCGAACCAGCGCGCGGCAAAGCCCAGGGCGTCGGCGATCCGCGCGTCGTCCGTGGGAGTCGCCAGGAAATGGGTCGCACCCGCCGCGAGGAACGCGGGGGCGGCATCGGCGGCGGCGATCACCAGCAACGGCGCACCGGTGGGGGCGAGCGCGATCACATGGTCGTGCGCATCCGCGTCGCTTCGCGCGTCGATCAGGACGATCGTCGCCGATTGCTGGGCCAGCAAGGCTGCGACGCCATCGACCGTCAGCCGCCGAACGTCGGGCCAACCGGACAGGGCGAGGCCGTTGCGCTCGCCACCTTCGTCGACGACGGCGACGGCCGGCGACCCGATCGGCGGCACGGCTTCGCTAAGGTTGGTTCCCTCCATGCGACGTGCGTAGGCGGGGAGGCTGGCGGGAGCAACGCCCGGCAGCGCCTGGCCAGGCATCAATCCGGATGAGAGCAACCATCCCGATGCGAGAACAGGCAGTGCGGGAAATGGGGGCGCGGGGACTGGGGGCGGGAACTGGGGGCGCCGGAACCGGCGCTTCGGGCGGGGGTTGTCGCTGGGCATGCCAGGTTCTAGGGTTCAAACTCAATCAGTACAGGGATCGTGATCGCCCGTGGAAGACCGCCGACAAGAAGCGCAGCGCAGTCGCGTAGCCATAGCTACGCGCAAGCAAGCGACGCCGCTCGGCGGCCTTCCACGGGCGACCGCGCAGCGGCGGGCGGAATTTGGCGCACAGCGGCGTCGCGCTTCGGTCACGATGCTAGAGCATCGCTCCCTCCTTGCTCCTAGCTGTGCGCCAAATTCCGCGCCGTCACGACCCTGTGCTGATTGAGTTTGAACCCTAGTTTCATGGGGATGGCCAAAGCCCCCTCTCCCGCTTCGGCGCTCGTCGATACGCACGGGCGGACGATCCGGTATCTGCGGATATCCGTGACCGACCGGTGCGACCTGCGCTGCCGCTATTGCATGTCGGAGGCGATGACGTTCCTGCCGCGCGACAAACTGGCCACGCTGGAGGAAATCGCGATCATCGCCGAACGCTTCATCGCGCGCGGCGTGACGAAAGTGCGGCTGTCGGGCGGCGAGCCGCTGGTCCGCCGCGATGTCGGCGATCTGGTGGCCCGGCTTGGCCGGCATGTCGGCGCCGGGCTGGACGAGCTGACGATGACGACCAACGGCACCCGCCTGCGCCAACATGCGCCGGCGCTTGCCGCAGCCGGCGTGCGACGGATCAACGTGAGCCTCGACAGCCTGGACGCGGAGCGGTTCCGCTTCATCACGCGCCACGGCGATCTGGCGCAGGTGCTCGACGGCATCGCCGCCGCGCACGAGGCCGGGCTGGCAGTGAAGATCAACGCGGTGGCGCTGAAGGGCCTGAACGAGCACGAGCTGGGCGACATGCTGGGCTGGTGCGTCGAACAGGGGCATGATCTTTCGCTGATCGAAACGATGCCGCTGGGCGCGATCGACGAGGATCGCGCCGATCGTTTCCTGCCGTTGACGCAGGTGTTCGACACGCTGGCCGTGCGGTTCGATCTGGTGCGCGACTCGCACCGCACTGGCGGGCCGGCGCGCTATTGGCGCGTGGCGGGAAGCAACACGCGGCTGGGCCTGATCTCGCCGCTGACCGCCAACTTCTGTGACGGCTGCAACCGGGTGCGCCTGACGACCGAGGGGAAATTGTACCTTTGCTTGGGGCATGACGATCAGGTCGATCTGAAAGCGGCGCTACGCGACGGCGGCCTGGATGCACTGGACGCCGCGATCGACGCCGGCCTGTCGATCAAGCCGGCGCGTCACGATTTCCGCATCGGCGCGAACGAGGCACCTGCGGTCGCACGCCATATGAGCGTGACCGGGGGATGAGCTTCGAACGGCGGGCCCTGCTCGCCTCGCCCACTGCACCGGCACAGGCAGCGGCGGCCGAACTGGCCGACACGTTCGACTGGTGCGCTCCCGAAGACGCGGACGTGGTCGTCGCGCTGGGCGGGGACGGCTTCATGCTCCAGACGCTTCATGCGATGCTGGAACGGCGAAAGCCCGGCGTGCCGGTGTTCGGCATGAACCTGG
>DASTLZ010000131.1:0-2761 GCA_035714425.1 Sphingomonas sp. | reverse complement strand
GATCGGCCTCGCCGCCGTCGTGCTGCTGATCGCGTTCGCCGGCGTCGTGATTCGCTCCGCCCTGCGCGAACGCCCGGTCAGCGCGATCGGCGCGCCCAAGGCGGACGTCGTGGCCAATATGGCGATCGGGAACCTGTCGGCCGAGCCGGCGACCGAGCCGCTCGCCGAACTGGGCGTCGCGCCGAGCAGCAATACCGCGATGGCGGCTTCCGCCAATTAACCATCGATAGAGGTACTCGGTGGTGGCGCCCGCGTGACGCGGCAGCCTCATCACGCCCCCCCGACTGGGCAGATCAAGAGCATTCTCCCCGCTGATCCCCATAAATCCCGTTGCTTCCCCCGCTTACCCCTGATACCTCTTTCATCAGAGGGCATACTCACATCTGCATGGGCAGTTTCGAAAGCGGCATGGCGTTTTCGAAGGCGAGGACGCGTGCGCTCGGACGGGGAACAGAGTGTCTGTCAGGGGCCGATATCAGGGAGACGGGATCGGCCTTGTCGATGACAAGGGTCGGGTCGCGATTCCTTCGGCCCTTCGCGCAACATTGGCCGCAAACAGTCCCAAGTCGAACGGCAAGGACGGCGGCACGATCGTGATCGGTGCGCACCAGCGCAATCGTTGTCTGGTGGCCTATGACCCCAATTACCTCGATGTGCTGGCCGAAAAGCTCGATCGCCGCGAAGCGGAAAATACCAGCGACGACGGCGAACTCGATTACAATATCAAACGCCGCGCGGCGTCGGGCGAAGCGGTGCCCTTCGACGGCTCCGGCCGGTTCATCATGCCGCGTTTCCCACGTTTCCACGCCGTGATCGGCGAGCATGCCTTCTTTTACGGGGTGCTCGACTATATCGAAATCTGGGACCCGCGCACGCTGGTGGAAACGCCCGACGCGCCCGACATCATGAAATCGATGGCGCGCTTCTACATGGCCGAGAAGGGGGTCGCGCTGTGAGCGATGTCGGCCATGTCCCGGTCCTCCTCGACGAAGTCGTCGCCGCGCTGGCGCCTGCGCCCGGCGAGACGATGGTCGACGCGACCTTCGGCGCCGGCGGGTACACGCGCGCCCTGCTGGCGGCGGGCGCGCGGGTGATCGCGTTCGATCGCGATCCCGATGCGATCGCCATCGGCCGCGCGGCGGCGCAGGACGGGCTGACCCTGGTCGAGCGCGAATTCTCCGCGATGGCGGATACTGTCGGCGAAGCGGCGGTAGACGGCGTGACGATGGACATCGGTGTGTCGTCGATGCAGCTCGACCAGGCGGAGCGTGGCTTTTCCTTTCAGTCGGACGGCCCGCTCGACATGCGCATGGCGCAGGACGGCCCCACCGCCGCGGATTTCGTCAACGAGGCGGACGAGGATGCGATCGCCGACGTGCTGTATCACTTCGGCGACGAGCCCAAATCGCGCCGTGTCGCGCGCGCGATCGTCGCTGCCCGGCCGCTGACCCGCACGAGCGAGCTGGCACATGTCATCCGCAAGGCGCTGGGCCACCGGCCGCACGACAAGAAGGACCCGGCGACGCGGGCGTTCCAGGCGATCCGCATCCACGTCAACCGCGAGCTGGACGAACTGGCGCAGGGCCTGGCGGCGGCGGAGCGCCTGCTCAAGCCTGGAGGCCGCTTGGCGGTGGTGACGTTCCACAGCCTGGAAGACCGTATGGTCAAGCGTTTCCTGCGCGATCGTTCGGGAGCGACGCCGGCCGGCTCGCGGCATCTGCCGGTGGCGGAGACGAACGGCCCGGCGGCAAGTTTCGAAAGCGTCGGACGTGCGGTGCGCGCGAGCGACGCCGAACTCACGCGCAATCCGCGCGCACGATCGGCCACGCTGCGGACGGCGCGGCGCACCGCGGCGGCGGCATGGGACATCAACTTGGGAGGCAAGGCATGACGGCGGCGCATCGGCTGAGGGGCGTGGGCTGGTTCGGAACCTGCGTGGCGGTGGTCCTGAGCCTGTATCTGGTGTCGCTGCAGGTCGCAGCGGAGCGCAAGAAGCTCGACGACGTCAACCGGCGGGTGGCGACGGCGGAGCGCGATATTCGCGCGCTGGAGACCGAATTCGACACGCGCGGCAATCTGGCGCAGCTGGAGAAGTGGAATGGCGATACGCTGGCGTTGACCGCGCCCGTCGCCGGCCAGTTCGTGACGAACGAAGCGGCGCTGGCGTCGATCGATGTCACGGCGGCGTCGGGGGAGGCGCCGGTCCGGACCGCGGCGTTGCTGGTGCCCTCACTCGCCGGTGTAAGCTTGCAGGCACCGATCGTGCCCGCGGCGGCTCCTGCACCGGTGGCCCCGGCAGCGGCCGCCCCGGCGTCCGCACCCGTGCAGATGGCCGGGGTGCAATCCGCGTCGGCCGCGGCGACGCCGTCCGATGCGTCGATCGTGCGCAGTGCGGTGATGCGTGCCGTCGCGTCCGCGCCGAAAGCGCAGGCGGCGCTGTTGCGCGCCGCCGCGGTCGCCAATGTCCGGCCGCAGGCGGTGGCGATGCTCGACCGCAAGTTGCTGTCCGATACGACGCTGGGCGCGATCCTGAGCGGGGCGCGGGCCGAGGCGAGTCGTCGCCGGTGAGCGTGATGGTCGCCCGCCCCGTTTCCCAGCGCCGGGACCCGCAGGTCCGCCATGCGCTGGTCGCGGTCGTCCACACGCGGTTGATGATGCTGATGCTGCTGTTTGCGGCCGCGGTGGTGGTGGTGGTGGCGCGGCTGGCGATGCTGGCTATTCTGGGCGGCGGTGCGGATGCGGCGACGCGGGCGACGACCCT
>DASTLZ010000130.1:0-16967 GCA_035714425.1 Sphingomonas sp. | reverse complement strand
CGATGGTTCGATCGGCAACAGATCCTTCAAGACCCGCCACTCCGCCTCGCTCAGATCGCCCCGGCTCAATCACGCCTCCAAAAGGAAGCCTTGAATCAACCGCTCGATCAAGCGTCAACCAATTCGTCCACGCCGCCTAGGGTGGATCGACCGCTGGACCGGCAAACAGCCGGGGTGACGCGGGGCTGCCGGTCCGGCTAAAGGCAGGCGCATGACAGAGCTTGCCAAGACGTTCGACCCCGCCACCATCGAAGCGCGCTGGTATGCGCACTGGGAAGAAAAAGGGCTGTTCCGCCCCGAACGCGCGGGTGCGGAGCCGTGGACGATCGTGAACCCGCCGCCCAACGTCACCGGCAGCCTGCATATCGGCCACGCGCTCGACAATACGTTGCAGGACATCCTGACTCGCCACGCCCGGCTGAAGGGCAAAGACGCGATGTGGGTGGTCGGCACCGACCATGCCGGCATCGCCACGCAGATGGTGGTGGAGCGTCAGATGGATGCGCGCGGCGAAAAGCGCACCGATTTCGCGCGGGACGATTTCGTCGCCAAGGTATGGGAATGGAAGCACGAGAGCGGTGGTGAGATCACACGCCAGCTGCGGCGGCTGGGCTGTTCGATGGATTGGGCCAACGAGCAATTCACGATGGACCCGCATTTCAGCCGCGCGGTGATGAAGGTGTTCGTCGATCTGTACCGGGACGGGCTTCTCTATCGCGACAAGCGGCTGGTGAATTGGGATCCTGGGCTGGGCACCGCGATCAGCGATCTGGAGGTCGAGACGCGCGAGGTCGCCGGCAAATTCTGGCATCTGCGCTATCCGCTGGCCGATGGCTCCGGCCACATCTCGGTCGCGACGACCCGGCCTGAGACGATGCTCGCCGACATGGCGGTCGCGGTGAATCCTGCCGACGCGCGCTACACCGCGCTGGTCGGACAGATGGTGCGGTTGCCCATTACCGGGCGGCTGATCCCGATCATCGCCGACGACCATGCCGATCCCGAACTTGGTTCGGGTGCGGTGAAGATCACGCCGGGCCATGACTTCAACGACTTCGAAGTCGGACGTCGCGCCGGCATCGAAGCACGCGACATGCTCAACATGCTGGATGCCAAGGCGCGGATCGTCGATTGCGGCGGGGTGCCCGCCGATCTGATCGGCCTCGACCGGTTCGACGCGCGCGCCGGGGTGGTGGCCCTGCTCGACGCGCAGGGCGCGCTGGAGCGGGTGGAGGATCGCACCATCCAGACGCCTTATGGCGACCGTTCGGGCGTGGTGATCGAGCCGTGGCTGACCGACCAATGGTATGTCGACGCCGCGACGCTGGCCAAGCCGGCGATAGAGGCGGTGCGCAGCGGCGCCATCAAGATCGTGCCCAAGACGTGGGAGAAGACCTTCTTCAACTGGATGGAGAATATCCAGCCGTGGTGCGTGTCCCGGCAATTGTGGTGGGGGCACCAGGTCCCGGCTTGGTTCGCGCAGGACGGCCGCATATTCGTCGCCGAATCCGAACAGGAGGCGCAGGCGCAGGCGGGTGACGGCGTCGCGCTGACGCAGGACGAGGATGTGCTGGATACGTGGTTTTCCAGTGCCTTGTGGCCATTTGCTACCTTGGGTTGGCCGGAGTCCCCCTCCCGTTCGCGGAAGGGGCGAGGGGAGGGCCTGTCCGCACGCACCGGCGCCACTGCCTCGACAAGCCCTCCCCCGACCCCTCCCGCAGGCGGGAGGGGAGAGTTGGGCGGTCGCTATCCCAACGACGTGTTGATCTCCGGCTTCGACATCCTGTTCTTCTGGAACGCGCGGATGATGATGCAGGGTTTGCACTTCATGGGAGATGTGCCCTTCAAGACATTGTATCTCCACGGTCTCGTCCGCGCGGCGGATGGTGCGAAGATGTCGAAGTCGAAGGGCAATACGGTCGATCCACTCGGCCTGATCGATCGCTACGGCGCCGACGCATTGCGCTTCTTCATGGCGGCGATGGAAAGCCAGGGCCGCGACATCAAGATGGATGAGAAGCGGGTCGAGGGGTATCGCAACTTCGCGACCAAGCTGTGGAACGCCACCCGCTTTGCTCAGGCAAACGGCATCGGCGGCAGCAACACGCTCGAGCCGCCGCCCGCTACGCTGGTCGTCAACCAATGGATCGTCGCGGAGACGATCGCGTGCGTGCAGGCGGTCGATCTGGCGCTGGCCGATCTGCGCTTCGACGGCGCGGCGAACGCGATCTACCAATTCGTCTGGAGCCGGTTCTGCGATTGGTATCTTGAGCTTATCAAGCCGATTTCGACCGGCGACGAGAAGGGCATTATCGACGCGGAGACCAAGGCAGTCGCCGGCTGGGTGCTCGATCAGATCCTGGTCGTGCTGCACCCGTTCATGCCGTTCATCACCGAGGAATTGTGGCACGCACTGGCGCCCCGCCGGCACGACCTGATCGTCGGGCAATGGCCGATGGCCGATGCCCGGGCGATCGAGCCCGAAGCAAGCCGCGAGATCGACTGGCTGATCCGCCTTGTCAGCGAAATCCGTGCCGCACGCACCGAATTGAACGTGCCGCCTGGCGCCCGCGTGCCGTTTGCGGTGAGCGGTGCAGGCGACGTGACCCTGGCCCGGCTCGATCGCCATGCCGCGACGCTCGCTCGCCTCGCGCGTATCGACGCGTCGGTTGCGATCGGCGGCGAGGCGCAGGTGGTGGTGGACGAAGCGACGTACACGCTTGCGCTCGGCGACGTCATCGATCTCGCCGCCGAACGCGCGCGGTTGGGCAAGGGCATTGCGGCGGCGGAGAAGGAGCGCGACGCGCTTGCCGGGCGGCTGTCCAACGCCAGCTTCGTCGAACGCGCCAAGCCCGAAGCGGTCGACAAGGCGCGCGCCGACCATGCCGACAAAGCGGCCGAGGCCGATCGGCTGCGCGCCGCACTGGCGCGGTTGGGCGTCTCGTGAGCGGAGCGCCGGATCGGGGGAGTGGGGGAACGGGTGGCGGTCGCGATCTGACATCCGGGCCGATCGGCACGACGCTGCTCGCGTTTTCGCTGCCGACGCTGGCGTCCAGTGTGCTGCAGTCGCTGAACGGCTCGATCAACGCGGTGTGGATCGGGCAATTTCTGGGCGAGCGTGCGCTGGCGGCGACGACCAACGCCAATATCATCATGTTCCTGCTGATCGCGGCGGTGTTCGGCTTCGGCATGGCATCGACCATTCTGATCGGGCAGGCGATGGGGCGGCGAGACGTGGATCAGGTGCGCCGGGTGCTGGGCAGTGCGCTGGGGCTGTTCACGATCATCTCGGTCCTGACGGTGTGCGTCGGCTGGTTTGCCGCGCCCGCGATCCTGCGCGCGCTGGCGACGCCGGCAGAGGTCTATCCGCTGGCGCTGGCGTATCTGCGCGTGATCTTCATCGCGATGCCGCCGGGCTTCCTGTCCGTCTTGCTGACGATGGCGTTGCGCGGCACCGGCGATTCGCTGACCCCGCTGAAGTTCATGGCGCTGGGATCGGTGATGGACGTGCTGCTCAACCCGCTGCTGATCCGCGGTTACGGCCCGTTTCCGGCGATGGGTATCGAAGGGGCGGCGATGGCCACGCTGATCGCCAACGTGGTCGCGCTCGTCGCATTGCTGTTCTACATCTATCGCCGCGACCTGACGATCCGGCTGCGCGGCGCGGAGCTGCGCTATCTGATCCCCGCGCGCGATCTGTTGCGCACCATCGTGCTGAAGGGCGTTCCGATGGGATTGCAGATGCTGGTCGTCTCCGGCTCCGCGTTGGCGATGATCGGGCTGGTCAACCGCAACGGCACGTCGGTCACGGCCGCTTACGGCGCCGCCAACCAGCTGTGGACCTATGTCCAGATGCCGGCGATGTCCGTCGGTGCGGCGGTCAGCGCGATGGCGGCGCAGAATATCGGCGCGGGGCGCTGGGACCGGGTGGACCAGGTGACGCGCGCTGGGCTGATGATGAACCTGGCGCTCACCGGCGGGCTCGTGCTTTTGCTGATGCTCGTCGATCGGCACGTGCTTTGGCTGTTCCTCGGCAATGATCTGGGCGCGATCGGGATTGCCGCGCGGATCAACCTGATCGCGAGCTGGAGCTTCGTGCTGTTCGGCGTTTCGATGGTGCTGACTGCGACGGTGCGGGCCAACGGTGCGGTGGTGGCGCCGCTGGTCATCCTGGTGATCGCGATGTTCCCGGTGCGCTTCGGCATCGCAACGGCATTCGCGCCGCGTTACGGCTCCGACGCCATCTGGTGGAGCTTCCCCGCGGGATCGCTGGCGGCGATGATGCTGACGATCGGCTATTATCGTTTCGGCGGGTGGCGCCGGACCCGCGTCCTACCGGCCGGCCCGGAAGCCAGCGAGCAGGTGAAGGCCGATTGCGAGCCGACCGCGAAGGCGATGCCGATCGGCTAGGCCGCCGGTCAGGCGAGGGGGCGTCCGGGGGCGGGCGCCATCACCCGGATGATCCCCGGCGCGACGCGCGCGGTGATCGGGGTGCGCGCCAGGACTTCGCCGTCGATCGAGATCGGCAGGCTGGGAATGGTGTCGATGCGCAGCACCGGGCCGCGGAATTCGCGCACTTGCTCGTGCCGCGCGTCGTGGCGGAACACGGTCGCGACCCAATTGCGCACCAGCCGGCGCTTCACATGGCCGCACACCGCCTGGACGACGATCTCGCCGGAATCGATCTCGGCCGAATCGACCATTTCGACGCCGCCGTGAAACGGCCCGTTGGAGATGCGGACTTCCACGACGCGCAAGCGTTCGACCTTGCCCCCCTGCTCGACGATCAGCGTGAACGGGCGAAATCGCATGAACTGATAGGCTGCCCAGCCAAGATAGCCGGCGCGGCCCAGCACCTTCTTCAACCCATGCGGCACGGTCTGGGCGATCTGCGGGCTGATCCCCATTGCGGCGCAATTGGCGTAATAATCCTTGTCGATCATCCCCAGATCGATGCGCCGCGGTGTGCCAGTACGGATGACGTCAACCGCACCGGGGATGTCGAGCGGGATGCCCAAAGTGCGCGCGAAGCTGTTGGCGGTGCCCAGCGGCAGGACGCCCAGGATCACGTCATGGCCGACCATCAGGTCGACCAGGCCACTGATCGTCCCGTCGCCACCGCCCAGGATCAGCAGGTCCGGCTTCTTGGCGAGCGCACGGCGGACGGTGGCTTCCAGATCGTCCGGGTCTTCGACGGCATGGGCATCGACGGGATAGGGCAGGCCGGCCATCGCGGCGCACGCCTGTTTGAACAGCCGCTGGCCCTTGCGCGACCTGGCATTGACGACCAGCGCCGCGGACGTGATGTGGGGCATTCGCTCTCCTGTCGCTACGCGGGCGTAACGCTTGCCGATGTGCGTGCGATCCCGCAAAGCGCAAGCGCCATGACAGCTCGCTATCCCGCCCTTCGCCTGCGCCGCACTCGCGCCAGCATCTGGAGCCGCCGGCTCCATGCCGAAACCGTGCTGACCCCCGCCGACCTGATCTGGCCGCTGTTCATCGCCGACGGCAATGGTGTTGAGGAACCGATCGCGTCCCTGCCAGGGGTGTCGCGCTGGTCGGTCGACGGCATCGTCGCGCGCGGGCGCGAGGCACGCGATCTAGGGATCCCGTGCCTGGCCCTATTCCCGAACACCCCTGCGCATCTGCGGTCAGACGATGGTGCGGAAGCGCGCAACCCGGACAATCTGATGTGCCATGCGATCCGCGCGTTGAAGGATGCTGTGCCGGAGGTGGGCGTGCTCACCGACGTGGCGCTCGATCCCTATACCACCCACGGCCACGACGGGCTGGTCGACGCGGCGGGCTATGTCGTCAACGATACGACCGCCGACGCGCTGGTCGCGCAGGCGCTGACCCAGGCGCGGGCAGGCGCGGATATCATCGCACCCAGCGACATGATGGACGGACGCATCGGCCTGATCCGCGACGCCTTGGAAGCGGACGGGCATCATAACGTCCAGATCATGAGCTATGCCGCGAAATACGCGTCCGCTTTCTATGGCCCTTTCCGTGACGCTGTGGGCAGTCGCGGGCTGCTGAAAGGCGACAAGAAGACGTACCAGATGGACTCCGCCAACGCCGAGGAAGCCCTGCGCGAAGTCGCAATGGACCTGGCCGAGGGTGCCGACAGCGTGATGGTGAAGCCGGGCCTGCCTTATCTGGACATCGTAGCGCGGGTGAAGCAGCGGTTCGAAGTGCCGGTGTTCGCGTATCAGGTGTCGGGCGAATATGCGATGATCGAGGCGTCGGTCGCGGCCGGCGCGGGCGAGCGCGACCCGCTGGTGCTGGAAACGCTGATGGCGTTCAAGCGCGCCGGATGCGCCGGGGTGCTGACGTATCACGCGGCTCATGCGGCCCGGCTGTTAAATGGCTGAGGATGCCGGGGCTGCGGTGTGCACGATCATCCGGCGTTACCGGCGGGCGATCCCCTGCGTCGGCATCTGACCTATGCGACGGGACGTCCGGCTTGACCGCTGAAGCGATCCCCCAGCGTGGGCGGCGCGCGCTGTTCGTCGCGACGATCTTCGGCGGATCGTTCCTGCTGTTCCTGGTGCAGCCGATGGTCGCGCGTATGGCCTTGCCCCGGCTTGGCGGGGCGCCGGCGGTCTGGAATTCGGCGATGCTGGTGTATCAGGCGCTGCTGCTCGGCGGTTATGCCTACGCGCACATGCTCGGCCGCATGGCGCCGCGGCGGCAGGCGGTGGTGCATCTGGTGGTGCTGGTGCTGGGGGCGCTGTGGCTACCGATCGGCTTGCGCGCGACCCAATTGCCCGCCGATGCGTCGCCGGCATTTTGGGTGCCGTGGCTGTTGGTCACGTCGATCGGGCCATTGTTCTTCGCGGTATCGGCGCAGGCGCCGCTGATCCAGCGCTGGTTCGCGCTGGGCAGCGGCGGGCGTGATCCGTATGCGCTGTACGCCGCGTCCAACCTGGGCAGCTTTGGCGGGCTGATCGCCTATCCGCTGCTCGTCGAACCGCTGATGGCGGTGCGGGTGCAGAGCTGGCTGTGGACGGCCGGCTACGCGTTGGTCGCCGCCCTGGTCGCGGGTTGTGCCCTGCTGTTGCCGCGCACCGCGCATGCGGCCGCGGTCGAGCGAGCCAGCGCACCGGCCGCGCCGCGGCGGGTGATGCGGTGGATCGCGCTGGCGGCAGTGCCCTCCGGCCTGATGCTGGCCACCTCGACCTATCTGACGACGGATATTGTAGCGATGCCGCTGTTGTGGGTCATTCCGCTGGGGCTGTACCTGTTGAGCTTCTCGATCGCCTTCGCCGACGATCAGAGTGTCGCCGATTTCATCACCCGCGTCGCGCCGGTCACGATCCTGCTGTTCGGCGGCATCATGATCGGCGGGTATCAGGAGCGGCCTTATTTCAACGCGGCGATCGCCTTGCTGTTGCTGTTCATGGCGGCGACTGCGCTCCACACCGCCTTGTACCGCAACCGGCCCGAGCCGGACCGGCTGACCGGCTTCTACCTGGCCATGTCGACCGGCGGGGTGATCGGCGGGATTTTCGCGGGGTTGCTGGCGCCTTTGCTGTTCGACTGGACCTATGAATATCCGCTGCTGATATTTGCTGCGGGATTGCTAGTGCCGCAGACGTATCTGACCGGCTGGGTGCGCGACGCGTGGTGGGGATCGTCGCGCCGATGGGCATTGGTCGGCGTAGTGGCGGCCATCGTGCTGCTGTTCGCCTTGCGCTTTTTCGGCCCGGCCAGCGTGTTCGGGGAGGAGCATCAGGGCCTGCTGTTCCTGATCGTCGCCGCAGTCGGTCTGACGTCGATCGGTGCGCGACTGCCCTATGCGCTGTTGCTCGCCAGCGCGCTGATGCTGTTCGGCGGCTACCGCGCCATCGCCCTGTCGTTGCAGGGCGATGCCCGGACGCGGAGCTATTTCGGCGTCTATACGATCCGCGGCGATGCGACGCGGCGCGAACTGGATCATGGCACGACGGTGCACGGCGTCCAGTTGAAGGGATCAGTGGCGGCAGAGCGCACGCCGACCACCTATTACGCGCCCGATTCCGGCGTCGGCCGCGCGATGCGGCGGCTGCCCGCGATCGCCGGGCCGGGCGCGCGGGTGGGTGTGGTGGGTCTCGGGACGGGGACGCTCGCTTGCTATGCACAAGCGGGCCAGAGCTGGCGGTTCTACGAGATCGATCCCGCCGTGGTGCTGATCGCGCGCCATTCGGGCGATTTCACCTATCTTTCCCGTTGTTTGCCCAACCCCATCATCCGTATCGGCGACGCGCGGTTGCGGCTGGCACAAGAGGCAACCGCCAGCCTCGATCTGCTGGCGCTCGACGCCTTCTCGTCGGATGCGGTGCCGATGCACCTCATGACGCGCGAGGCATTCGCCATTTATGCGCGCGTGCTGGATCGACGCGGGCTGCTGCTCGTCCACATCTCGAACCGCTTCCTCGATCTGGAGCCGGTCGTGGCAGCGGCGGCCGCGGCGGGAGGATGGCAGGCGCGCAGGCTGAATTACATGCCGTCGCCGCTCGATGGTGGCGAGGCGACGCCGTCGCTGTGGATCGCGATGAGCCGCGACCCTGCGTCGATGGCGATGCTGACCCGCGCCGATCCGGACTGGGAACCGTTGCACGAACGGACCGGATTCACCGGCTGGACGGACGATTATTCGACGATTCTGCCGCTGATAAAGCGGTTTTAGGCGGCGAACAGCCGGGCGCGGGCGCGGGTGTATTCGCCGGCCATGCGATCGACGCGGGCCGCCACCGATTCGACCGCGACGACGGCGCCGATGCCCTGGCCCGATCCCCAGATGTCGCGCCATGCCTTGGGCTTGGCGGAATTGCTGCCGCCGAAATCCATCGTCTTCAGATCGCCCTCCGGCAAATTGTCGGGGTCCATGCCGGCGCGCTCGATCGAGGCGCGCAGGTAATTGCCGTGAACGCCGGTGAACAGGTTGGAATAGATGATGTCGGCGGCGCGGCCATCGACGATGCCCTGCTTGTAATCGGCGTCCGCATTGGCTTCCTCGGTCGCGATGAACGGGCTGCCGATGTAGGCGAAGTCGGCGCCCATCGCCTGCGCGGCCAGCACCGCGTCGCCGGTCGCGATCGACCCCGACAGCGCCACTGGCCCCTGAAACCATTGCCGGATTTCCTGAATCAGCGCGAAGGGCGACAGCCGACCCGCATGGCCGCCGGCCCCCGCCGCGACCGCGATCAGGCCGTCGGCGCCTTTTTCGATCGCCTTGCGCGCGAAGCGATCGTCGATGACGTCGTGCAGCGCGATCCCGCCCCAGCGGTGGACGGCGGTATTCAGGTCCTCGCGCGCGCCTAGCGAGGTGATGACGATCGGCACCTGCCATTTGCCGCAGATCTCCAGATCATGCTCCAGCCGATCGTTGGATTTGTGGACGATCTGGTTGACCGCGAAGGGGGCCGCGGGTGCATCCGGATGGGCGCGGTTGTGCGCCGCCAGTTCCTCGGTGATTCGGTGCAGCCATTCGTCGAGCATCGCCGCGGGCCGCGCGTTGAGGGCCGGGAATGAACCCACGATCCCCGCCTTGCACTGGGCGATGACCAGTTCCGGGCCGGAGATGATGAACAGCGGCGAACCGATGACCGGCAGGCGCAGCGACGAAAGGATTGCAGGAACAGTCATGACCCCGTTTCATAGCGCAACCGAAACGGCTGTCCAGCCGATGCCCGTTCAGTACCGGCCCTGACGCCGGGGCCGGATCAGCCCTGGATGCGCTCGAAATGGCCGGCGTCGAAGCCGTCGACGGCCAGCGTGGCGATCCGATCCGCAACGACGCTTGCTTCCTTGACGGACGCGGGGTCTTCGCCGGGATAGGCGCGGGCGCGCATCGCCGTGCGGGTTGCGCCGGGGTCGACGATGGCGGTGCGAATGCCGCCGATCTGCGCCATTTCGTCGCCATAAGCACCGACCAGCGTTTCGAACGCCGCCTTGGACGCGCCGTACGCGCCCCAATATGCGCGCGGCTTGCGCGCGACGGACGAGGTGATGCCGATGACGCGGGCCCCGGCCGATCGCCGCAGCATCGGATCGAACGCCGCGATCAGCGCGGCCTGCGCGCTGACGTTCAGGGTCAGAACCTTCGCCAGTTCCTTGTGATCGATCGCCGGTACTGCCGACAGGCTGCCCAGCATGCCTGCGTTCAGCACCAGCACATCCAGCGCTTGCCAGCGTTCGCCGACGGCGGTCGCCAACCGGGCGATCGCGTCCGTTTCGGTCAGGTCGAGCGGGGCGATCGTGGCCGATCCGCCCGCGCCGAATATCGCTTCCTCGACCTCTTCCAGGCCCTTCGCCGTGCGTGCGGTCAAAACGACATGGGCGCCGCGCGCAGCAAGCGCGAGGGCGGTGGCGGCACCGATCCCGCGGCTCGCGCCGGTGACGACGGCGAGCCGACCGGCCAATGGCAGCGTCATCGCCTCAGATCATCCGTTCTTCGAGCAATGCGAATTGATCGACTTCGGCGACATCGTCGTAATCGGTCAGCATCGTGGGATAGTCGCCGGTGAAACAGGCATCGCAATATTTCGGGCGAATCTCCGCCCGGTTGGCTTCGCCCAACGCCTTGTACAGGCCGTCGATCGACACGAAGGCCAGGCTGTCGGCGTGGATGAAATCGGTCATCCCGCCGACATCGTGCTTGGCCGCCAGCAACTTGGCGCGCTCGGGCGTGTCAACGCCGTAGAAGCAGCTGTGGCGGGTCGGCGGGCTGGCGATGCGCATGTGCACTTCGGCCGCGCCCGCTTCGCGCATCATCTGCACGATCTTCAGGCTGGTGGTGCCGCGGACGATGGAATCGTCGACCAATACGACGCGCTTGCCCTTGATGAGCGCGCGATTGGCGTTGTGCTTCAGCTTGACGCCGAGATGGCGGACCTTGTCGCCCGGCTGGATGAAGGTGCGCCCGACATAATGCGAGCGGATGATGCCAAGCTCGAACGGAATGCCCGACGCCTGCGCATAGCCGATCGCGGCGGGGACGCCAGAATCGGGGACCGGGATAATCAGGTCGGCATCGACGGGCGATTCGAGTGCCAGCTGTGCACCGATTTCCTTGCGCACCGAATAGATCGACTGGTCGTCGACGATCGAATCGGGGCGCGAGAAATAGACCCATTCGAAGATGCACGGCCGCGGTGCCATCGGTGCGAAGGGACGGATGGAGCGGACCTCGGTGCCGCGCACGATCACCAGCTCGCCGGGTTCGACGGAGCGTTCGAACGTCGCACCGACCACGTCGAGCGCCACGGTTTCGGAGGCGAAGATCACCGCATCGTCGAGGCGGCCCATGACGAGTGGCCGAATGCCCAGCGGATCGCGGCAGGCGATCATGCCTTCCGGCGTCATCACGATCAGCGAATACGCGCCCTCGACCTGTTTCAACGCATCGATGAACCGGTCGAGCAGCGTGCGATAGCTGGAGGTCGCGACCAGATGGATGATGGTTTCGGTGTCGCTGGTCGACTGAAAGATCGAGCCCCGCCGGACCAGTTCCTTGCGCAGCTTCATCGCGTTCGAAATGTTGCCGTTGTGCGCGACCGCGAAGCCGCCGGTCTGCAATTCGGCGTACAGCGGCTGGACGTTGCGCAGCGCCGTCTCTCCGGTTGTCGAATAGCGGACATGGCCGCAGGCGACGGTGCCGGGCAGCGACCGGATGACGTCGTCACGATCGAAGTTGCCCGCGACATGGCCCATCGCGCGGTGGGTGTGGAACGCCCTGCCGTCCCAGGTCGTCATCCCCGCCGCTTCCTGGCCGCGGTGCTGCAAGGCGTGAAGCCCCAGCGCCACGAGCGCGGCGGCCCCCTCCATCTCGGAAACGCCGAAGATGCCGCATTCTTCACGCAGCTTGTCATCATCATAAGGATTTGTGGTCAGCATGTCGGCCCGTGGCTGTCGCTTCGCGGCGCTACATAATGACATTAACATGGTTTGTCGCCCCCGACGGTTCGCGGTTCGTCCCGAAATCGCTTATGCCGGCGCCATGAACGACCTGCGCGACGCCACGAATGCCTTCGATCCCAAATTTGACGCGGCCGGGCTCGTCACCGCGATCGTCGTCGATGCCGCCGACGGTGCCGTCCTGATGGTGGCGCATATGGATGGCGAGGCGCTGGCCGCGACTCGCGCGACGGGGGAGGCGCACTTCCATTCGCGCAGCCGCGGGCGGTTGTGGAAGAAGGGGGAGAGCTCCGGCCACGTCCTGCGCGTGGTCGAATTGCGGGTCGATTGCGATCAGGATGCGATCCTGGTGATCGCCGAGCGGGCGGGGCCGGCATGCCACACCGGCGCGCGCACCTGTTTCTATCGGCGGATCGACGACGAGGGGCTGACGTTCCTGCCATGAGGGCGATGGTTCTTGCGTGCTTGCTGGTGATGGCGTGCGGTCGTGGTTCGCCGGGTGGACCGCGCGACGCCGGCGCCCGGCTGGAAGCGGCGGCGCAGGCGTCCGGCTTGGTCGCCGACCCGTCCGGCCCGTTGATCGGCGTCTGGTCGCGCGAGACGGACCGTGTCTGCATCGTCCCCTCCGCGAAGGGTGCGGCGCGCATCGGCGCCTTGGTCGATTATGGCGAAGGGCAGACATGTGCGGGATCGGGCACGCTGACGCGGTCGGGCGCGAAGGTGACGGTGCAATTGGGCGATTGCCGGATCGCGGCGCGCTTCGATGGCGAGCGGCTGACCTTTCCCGCCGAAGTGCCGATCGCTTGCGAGCGGCTGTGCCGCGGCCGGGCGTCTTTCGCGTCGCTATCCGTGTCGCGGCAAAGCGAATCGGCGTCCGAGGCGGCGACGCTGCGTCGGCCTAGCGGTACGCGATTGTGTGCTTGACGTTGACGTAAACGTGAGGCATAGAATGGCGCATGATGTCGCCGCTCTCCGCCCGTGCCGTCACAGCCCATGCGACGGTGCCGCCGCGCCACGATCGCGACGATTTCACCATTTCCGATCTGTCCGCAGAATTCGGTGTCACCGCCCGCGCGTTGCGCTTCTATGAGGACGAGGGGCTGATCGCGCCGGTCCGCAGGGGGACGCAGCGCATCTATTCGCACCGTGATCGTGCGCGGATCGCGTGGATATTGCGCGGCAAGCGAGTCGGCTTTTCGCTCGCGGAAATCCGCGAGATGATCGACCTGTACGATGTCGGCGACGGTCGCCGGGTGCAGCGGCAGGTCGCGATAGAGCGCTGCCGCGAACGTGTCGCCCTGCTGGCGCGGCAACGGGCCGACATCGATGCCGCCATCGCCGAACTCGACGATTTCGTGGACGTGCTCGAAGCCGCCCGCGCCCAGGATAGCTAGAGGACCCAAGATGCCACAATATACGCCCCCGATCCGCGATACCCGCTTCGTGCTGGAGCATGTCGTCGGCCTCGAACGCTACGCCAACGTCGACGGCTTCGCCGCGGCCACGCCCGACACCGTCGACGCGGTGCTGGAAGAAGGCGGACGGTTCGTGGCGGAGGTGCTGTTCCCGCTCAACCTGTCGGGCGATCAGGAAGGCTGCACCCGCCATGCCGACGGTTCGGTGACGACGCCGGCCGGGTTCAAGGAAGCCTATGCCCAATTCGTCGAATCGGGTTGGGGCACGCTGAGCGCACCCGAGGCATTCGGCGGGCAGGGGATGCCGCACGTCGTGTCGACGGCGTTCCAGGAATATATGATTTCGGCCAACATGGCCTTTGCCATGTATCCCGGCCTGGCGCACGGCGCGATCGCTGCGCTGGTGGTGAAGGGATCGCCCGAGCAGCAGGCGAAATACCTGCCGCGCATGGTGTCGGGCGAATGGGGCGGCACGCTGCACCTGACGGAGCCGCAATGCGGCACCGACCTGGGCCTGATCCGCACCAAGGCGGAGCCGCAGGCGGATGGTTCGTATGCGATCACCGGCACCAAGATCTTCATCTCGGCGGGCGAACACGACCTGACCGACAACATCATCCACCTGGTGCTGGCCAAGACGCCGGGCGCGCCGGACAGTTCGAAGGGCATTTCGCTGTTCGTCGTACCCAAGGTGCTGGTCAACGACGACGGCTCGCTGGGCGAGCGCAACGGCGTGATGTGCGGATCGATCGAACACAAGATGGGCATCCACGGCAATTCCACGTGCGTGATGAATTACGACGATGCCAAGGGCTGGCTGGTCGGCGACGAGATGAAGGGGCTGGCGGCGATGTTCATCATGATGAACGCCGCGCGCCTGGGCGTCGGCTTGCAGGGGCTGGGCGTGGCGGAAACGGCGTATCAGAATGCGGTGCAATATGCCCGCGATCGTCGCCAGGGCCGCGCGCTGACCGGTGCCGCCGAGCCGGGCGAGAAGGCCGACACGCTGTTCGTCCATCCCGATGTCCGCCGCATGCTGATGGAAGGCAAGGCGTGGACCGAAGGGCTGCGCGCGCTGTGCCTGTGGGGTGCGCTCCAGGTCGATCTGGAACATCGCGCCGGGACCGAAGAGGACCGGCAGATGGCGGGCGATCTGATCGGCTTGCTCACCCCGGTCATCAAGGGCGTCGGCACCGACAAGGGCTATGAGATCGCGACGGTCGCGCAGCAGGTGTATGGCGGCCACGGCTACATCGCGGAATGGGGCATGGAGCAATATGTCCGCGATGCCCGGATCGCGATGATCTACGAAGGCACCAACGGCGTGCAGGCGATGGACCTGGTCGGCCGCAAGCTGGCGCAGAACGGGGGGCGTGCGGTGCAGGCGTTCTTCCGCCTCGTCGGCGAGGAAGTGGCGGCGGCGAAGGGCGATCCCGCCACCGCCGATTTCGCCGAGCGGCTGGGCAAGACGCTGAACGAACTGCAGGCCGCGACCATGTGGTTCATGGCCAACGGGATGCAGAACCCGAACAACGTCGGCGCGGGTGCCGTACCCTATATGCACCTGATGGGGATCGTCGCGGTCGGGCTGATGTGGCTGCGCATGGTCGTCGCCGCGACGAAGCTGAAGGCGGCGGGCGAGGGCGATGCCGCGTTCCTCGACGCCAAGCTGGTCACCGCGCGCTTCTACGCCGAACGCGTGATGCCCGAAGCGGGCGCACTGCGCCGCAAGATCGAGGGCGGTGCGGACGCGATCATGGCCCTGCCGCCCGAAATGTTCATGGCGGCGTAACGCCAGCCGCCGTCAGCTTTCCCCCGTCAGCTTTCCCCCGTCAGCTCTGTCTGGGCGTCGGGCTGGGGGAAGGCGACGGCGCGGGCGCGGGCGCGTCGCCGCGGCGGCGCGTGCCGGCGAGCGCATCCGGCCTTCCGGCGAGCGCATCCGGCCTTGTCGCAGGCGGCGTCACGCGGACGCGCGCGATGTTGCGCTTCATGCACTCCGCCGGCACGCTGCGGGGCAAGGTGGCGCAGTTCCACAGCGTCCGCTCGAAGCCGACGCCACGTTCGCGCAGATAACTGAAGCTCATCGTCGCCACCGCGCGATCGTCGAGCGGCTGTGCGGCCGGCGTCTGGGTCTTGTCGGTCCACCCCATGAACACGCACCGGACGCGGTCTGCGCACGTTTTCAGCGCCAGCGCCTTGTAGCTGTCCGCCGGTGCGGCGGGATTCAGTGCGACGAGGAACGTCTCCGGATCCGCGGCGGTGGGCGTCGGCAGCCCCTCGGCCGTCACGGTCCCCGCGGCGACGTCGCCCGCCAGCAGCAGCGGCGGCTCGACCGCGGCCAGCGCGCCGTGCGCTTGCGAGAAGGACGCGAGCGCGGCGATCACCGGTTCGCCGGTCAGCACGCGGCGGTTGAATGCCGGCGGCGTGCCCCACCAGCCGCTCCAGCGGAAGAACAGATGGCTGCCGACCGCCGCCACCTTGTCCAGGCTCGACTGCCAATAGGGGACGACCCAATCGGTGTGATAATGGGTCGCGTAGCCGACCGGGCGATAGACCGTGCCCGAGAGGGCCATCGCCGCCACGTCGCGCGCGCGCTTCCACGCCGCTTCGGTCGGCTTCCACCGCGTCAGCGCACCGTCGCACGTGAAGGTGAACTGGCACCCGGTCGTGCGCTCCGCTCCTTCGAAAACGACGGCGCACACCGTCTTGGGGAAGGCGGGATGGCGCAGGCGGTTGAGCACGACTTGCGCCACTGCGCGCTCCCCTACCGCGTCGTCGCCGGCTTCGTAGACGAGGCCCGCCGCCAGACAATCGGTCGCGCGGGCGCGGTCCTCCGGCGTGCCGGCGAAGCGAAACGGGCGCGCCGCCGGGTTCGGTGCCGTAGAGAATGGCACGGTCGCGTTGAATTCGCGCGCATCCTCCGGCGCCAGTGCGACGAATTGCACCGGCTCCACCGGCGGCAATTCGGCCTGAGGCACGATCCGGCGCGGCGGCAGCACGGCGGCGATGCGCCGGGGCAGGGGGCGGGCGATCGTCGGCGGATGGCTGACGACCAGCGCCGGCACCGCGACCGCGGCACCGGCGACGAGGACCAGCACCGCGTTGCGCGGCATCGATGGCAGGGTCATCAGCTTTCGGGCAGGAAATCTGGAACCGACAGATAACGCTCGCCAGTATCGTAGTTGAAGCCCAGCACGCGCACGTCGTCGGGCAGGTCGGGCAGCTTCTGGAGGATCGCGGCCAAAGTCGCGCCCGACGAGATGCCGACCAGCATGCCCTCTTCGGCCGCAGCCCGGCGCGCCATGTCCTTGGCGACGCCGGCGTCGACCTGAATCACGCCGTCCAGCGCCTGTGTGTGCAGATTGGCCGGTACGAAGCCGGCACCGATACCCTGGATCGGGTGCGGGCCGGGTTGACCACCGGCAATCACCGGCGAAGCGGCGGGCTCGACCGCGAACACCTGCAAATTCGGCCAGGTCTTCTTCAGCGTTTCGGCGACGCCGGTGATGTGGCCGCCGGTGCCGACGCCGGTAATCAGCACATCGATGGGGCTGTCGGCGAAGTCGGTGAGGATTTCCTGCGCGGTCGTGCGGACATGAACGTCGATGTTGGCCGGATTTTCGAATTGCTGCGGCATCCAGGCGTCCG